>JAGDXS010000009.1:0-20733 GCA_023261755.1 Thermoplasmata archaeon
TTTAGCAATAAAAAAAGTAAAATCAATTAATTTATAAACATCGTTATTCATGCCAGTTTTGAGGGTTTCAGTCATATATGGGTATGGCGGAAATACAACAAAAACCCTCCTCTTTAAATATTTTTATGAAGATTTCTACTGAGCTATTTTGGAAAAAAATTTTATAAATATTTAAAATACGAAAAAGTTTATAGTTCACATCAATTAAGGTTTTTTAAATGATAATTGCAGTTATAGCAGAAAAAAATAGCGTAGCAGAAAGGATAGCATATTTCCTTTCAGGAGGGAAACCTAAAAGAGTGAATAAAAAAGGTGTTTATTATTTTACATTTAACAATGATAAAGATGAATATTTTGTGATTGGTCTAAAGGGTCATATTGTTGAACTTGATTATCCTGAAAAATACAAAAATTGGGTTAAAGATGATTTAAAAGAATTGATTAATATTGAACCTGTAAAGATTGAGAAATTTAAAAATCTTATTAATATATTAAAGGAAATTATAAGCAAAGCTGATGAAGTAATCATTGCTACAGATTATGATAGAGAAGGTGAATTAATAGGAAGAGAAGCTGTAGAAATTTTAAACTATAGGGGTAAATTAAAAAGAGCAAAATTCAGCGCTGTTACTAAAGATGAAATAATGAATGCATTCAGAAATTTAACAGAATTGAACAACAATCTGGCGGATGCAGCAGAATCACGTCAAAATATAGATTTAGTATGGGGTGCAGTTTTAACTAGATTTTTTTCTCTTGTGACAGGTCAGAAATGGAAAAATTTCATATCTGTAGGTAGAGTCCAAAGCCCTACTCTTGCATTGATTGTGGATAGGGAAAAGAAAATAAAGAATTTCAAGCCTGAAAAATACTGGCAGCTGATAGCCAATTTCATTGAGAAAAATGTTGAATTTGTGGGTGAGCATGAAAAAAATCCATTTAAAGAACGCCCAGATAATATTTTCAATAAAATTAAAGATTTTAAAAAAGGTGAAGTTCTAGAATTAAAGGAAAGGGAATATGAAATTAGACCACCTCCACCATTTAACACTACAGAATTTTTAAGGGAATCAACAAAGCTTGGCCTGTCTGTGGGAAGAACGATGTCAATCGCTGAAGATCTCTATTCCAAGGGATATATTTCATACCCTAGAACAGATAACACAGTCTATCCACCATCCATAAATCTAAAATCCCTGCTAGAAAAATTTTTAAATTCACAGTATAAGGAAGAAGCTAAAGAATTGCTTTCACAGGAAAAAATAAGGGCAAGCAGGGGGAAGGTTCAGACAACAGATCACCCACCAATATATCCTGTAAAGGCGATCAAAGAAAATGAGTTAAAGGGAGATTATTTTAAAGTTTATGATCTCGTTGTAAAAAGATTTTTTGCAACAATAGCTCCGGATTCAAAAATAAAATCTACAGATGTTAAAATTTCAATAAATGATGAAATTTTCAATGCAAAAGGAACAAAGGTTTTGGACGAGGGCTGGATGAAATATTATCCTTATTTGAGGATTAGGGAAAAGGAAATTCCAGATTTGGGAAAGGAAGTTAACATAAAAAGTATCGAATTACTTGAAAAGGAAACAAAACCCCCTGAAAGGTATAACCAGGCTTCATTGATAAAAGAAATGGAAAATCTGAACCTGGGTACAAAGAGTACGAGGCATGAAATCATAGAGAAGCTATATGAAAGGAATTACATAGAGGGCATGGTTATAAAACCAACAAGCCTTGGAATATCTCTTGTTGAAGCAATGGAAAGGAATAATGTTGATGCAGTTAAGCCTGACATGACAGCTAAACTTGAACAGGATATGAGTGCAATTGAGGAAGGCAAAATGGAAAAGGCAAAGGTAATAGAAGAATCAAAAGCCATGCTCTCCAATGTTTTAAATGAGCTTGAAAAGAACGAGGATAACATAAAAAAGATAATTAACACAGGTATAAATGAAGATAGAGAAATGGGCAAATGTCCAAAATGCGGTTCACCACTTTTGATGTACAAGAACAAAAATTTCAGGTATATTCAATGTTCAAGGTATCCAGAATGTGATTTCAGATACTATCTTCCAAAGACAGGAAAGATAGAGCTCACAGATAAGCAATGTCCAGTTTGCGGCTTGCCTTTAATTAAAATAATAAGAAAGGGCCAGGAAGTTGATATAAAATGTATAAATCCTAAATGCGAATACAATAAAAAGAAGGAAACAATTGGAGAATGCCCTGAGGACGGTGGTGAACTCGTAATAAGACAATCAAAGGCAGGAAAGAGATTCATTGGATGTTCGAACTATCCTAAATGCAAAATTACTTATCCATTGCCTCAAAAAGGCGAAATTATACCAACATTTGAAAAATGCCCGTACTGCGGTTTGCCTTTAATTATTGTAAAGAATGGCAAATATGAAAAAAAGCAGTGCATAGATCCAAAATGCAAATACAATAAGAAGGGAATAGGATGAGAACAATTCCACAGTATTTGTTAATGTTTTTTTCCTTTATAGATACAGTTCTTTTAGCTATGGTCCTTTATTTTTTCTTCGCACCCATAGGTGGCCAAGCCTATGGTTCTCAGGAAAATAATCCACTCATCGCAATATATTATTTTATCATAATAATAATTTTCACCTTAATAATGCTTGTACTTTTAAAACATAAAAAGGAACACTTTCTGAAAGGATTTTACTTTTTTGCAATAGGCTTGATACTTTTCCTTATATTTTCAGTAATTTTTTCCTACATTATTCCTGGAGTTCTTGGTTATTATTTACCTAGCATATTGGGCCTAGCAATAGGAATATTTTTACCATATTATCTTTACAAAAAGCAAAATTGGCTTGCTATGAATGTTGTTGGAATAATAGTTGCAGGAGGTAGTGCAGCTGTTCTTGGAACAAATATAGGTATAATACCTGTTGTAATTTTCCTCATAATTTTAATTTTCTATGATCTTTACGCAGTTAAATTCAGCAAGCATATGATCACGCTCGCGGAAGGAACAGTTAAAAGTGGCCTTCCTGCACTATTTATTTTTCCAGATTCAGATACTGTAAATGTCAAAGAAATAGGGAAAGATGGTGAAAGGATGGCCATGTTCATGGGCTATGGTGATGCTGCAGTTCCTTCCATACTCATAGTTTCAGTCATGTACAATTACAACATTTTAGGAACAGTATTAACTTTATTGGGAACATTAACGGGTCTTATTGTCCTTTTCATATTTTTAAGGCAGGGAAAACCTCTACCAGGTTTACCTTTTCTTAATACTGGAGCCCTTCTTGGTTTTCTAATTTTTTTATTCATAGCTAGAATAATATGAATGCAAAAGGTTAAATTTCATTATTTTTTATAATTTAATATGCTTGAAGAGAAAGTTTTCATAGATGAAATGTACCACAATTATTTTGAAATTTACAGAAAACCTGGAGAAGGTCATAGGGTATTAATAATCTCAGGCATCCATGGTGACGAGCATTCAAGCATTTATACAAACATGCTATTAAAGGACCACATAAATGATCATATGGACTATGATATTACCATAATTCCAATTGCAAATATGGGTGCCTTTCTTTACAGGAGTAGGGTATCACCCTATGGTGGTGAAGATTTGAACAGGATTTTCCCTGGAAAGAAAAATGGATCGATTTGTGAAAGATTAGCCGATAAAATATTTTCAATTGCAATGGATAATGATATAATAATTGATCTTCATTCTTGTGGATTTTTGTGCCATCCCTATATACTTGCCTTATACAAGCACCACAAAAATATTGAAAATTTAACTAAAATGATCGATTTGCAGTATGTAATTGAATCAAGAGGTACAGGAGGCCAACTGATGACTGAAGTTGTAAAAAGAGGCAAAAATTCCATTATTATAGAAATGCCCTCTGGCTTTGGTGGATACATTCAAAAGAGAGTGTCTGAGAATATTTTTCATGTTTTACTGGACTTTTTAGAAAATAAAAAACCAGAAAATAAAAAGTTTTATCTTTCACAAATGGAAAAGGTAAGGAGTGAGGAATTTGGTCTATTTTTCCCGGAAAATAAAATTTTAAAAAATAGGTTGGTAAAAAAAGACCAAAGAATTGGCATTTTAAACAATAAAGTAATAAAATCAAAAAGGGATGGTTTTTTAATTTCCGTTCATTTTCCATCCTATGTATTCAAGGGGGAAGTTCTCTATGAAATTGCTCAAGTTCCTTCATAACCATTTCTATGGCCTTGTCTAGCTGTGTATCTTTTCCCGATAGGTAATCATGAGGTGCTATATCAATTTCAATATCTGGGTCTGTGCCATAATTTTCAACACCAAAGCCGACATCCTTGAACCAAAATGCATATTCCGGTTGGGTTACCACAGAACCATCAAGCAATCTTCTCCTAGGATTAATTCCTATTACACCGCCCCAAGTCCTTTTTCCTATTAATTTTCCAATCTTCATCAATTTAAATGAGTGTGAAAATATATCGCCGTCTGATCCGGCCAATTCATTTGTTATGCATATCAAAGGTCCCTTTGGAGAATATGGTGGATATTCAATTTTTAAACCATGCCTTGGATTATCATAACCTATTATCTTCCTGTTCAATTTTTCAAGTAGGAAGGGTGAAACATATCCTCCCCTGTTGTACCTCACATCTACGATTAGTGCATCTTTCTCTATTTCTTCAAGAAAATTTTTGTGAAATTCTGAAAAGCCAAATTCCATCATATCAGGTATGTGAATATATCCCACCTTTCCATTTGTTTTTTCATGAACATAATTCTTATTTTTTTCTACCCAGTCCCTGTATATTATCGAAGATTCATCTCCTACTGTTTTTACATTGAATATCAAATCCTTATCATCTCTCCTTATTTTTATTGATACCACATCACTAGGCAGGTTTGTTAACAATTTTCCAGGGGGATTGTTTTTATCAAGTTCAACGCCATTAATTTCCACGATAAGATCATTTTCTTTTATATCTGTACCTGGTAAAAGCAAGGGAGATTTTTCATCCAGCCGACCTTTATAAATTTTCTTAATCCTGTATCCATTATTGAATTCCAATTCGGCACCAAGGTATCCCCTAGATTCAAGTGGTGAGTTGAAATAATCACCAAGATATTCGTATGAGTGTGATGTACCAAGCTCCCCCTGCAATTCCCATATTACGTCCGATAATTCTGCCCTTGTTGATATTTTTTCAAGCAATATTTCATATTTTTTGAATATTCTGTCCCATTGAATACCATTGTCCCTCCAGTAATTTTCCCTCATCATCATCCATGCTTCATAGAGCATCTGTCTGAATTCTTTTCCTGGATTTACCCATGCTTTTATCCTATTAAGATCTATTATACCTGATTCCTTGCCAGGATTCATGGATTTCATCTCTTGCTTCTGCGAATAATCAATTATTCTATACATATTCCTGTATCTGTAAAGGATCTTTGTTTTATTCAAAGAAATGCTGTAATCATTAGCCCTTTCAACAATAATCTCATCTTTTTTATTTTCAATATTATAATAATGAATTTCACCAACATTTTCTTCATTTATGTTAAGAGGCATTGAAAAATAGATAAAACCCTCTTTCACCGAACTTAAAGAAGAATACCTTCCCTCCATTAATGGAACTGGGACAACTCTCTGTGATATGTTATCCAGATCAATTCCAAATTCCTTTTGCTCTTGGTCCAGGTTATCAACAAAAGGGCTCTTAATGCTATTTTTTAGAGTAACTAAATATATCTTAGAATAATTGGGAAAAGTAAGAGAAGGTGATTCCGGATCCATGATCGCTTTATAGCTTGAAATTGAAATGAAATAAAGATACCTGCCCAAGGGATCAAACGACGGTGAAAAATCTATCCTATACGTGCCCTCTATATCTGAATATTCATTTGTTTCAATATTTCTAATTCTAATCTTTTTCCTTGTATTATTTATTCCTATTGAATATGCTACCCACTTGCTGTCCGGAGAAAAATCCAAATCCTCAATAGGTTCTACATTTGCCTTATCAATTTTATTTATCTTACTATTTTCCATGTCAAGGATAAACAATTCCTGCCTTCCGTTTGAGAATGCAGCTTTTTTACCATCAGGTGAAGGCCATATATGGTATATTAAGCCATAATCTCCCTCAAATTTCTTTATAATTTTTCCTGAATCAATAATTACTATACTTTCATTACCATTTTTATTCTGAATGCCTATATATTTACCATCCCTAAGAAATTTACCCTTAATTAACCTGATATCATCAGAAATAATTACTGGTCCTTCAAATGTTCCCATTTTGTAGTATTTTCCCCTTGCTGTAAAGAGAATACTTTCACCCTTTTCATCAAGTGAATAATGCTCTATCCTTTCACCAATGTCTATGTATCTATCCTCAAGACCTCTCTTGCTTCCATATACATTTATATCTAATTTCTTTAATTTATTATCAAAAATGTAAAGATCTCCTGCCATCTGAAATATTATTTTTTTCCCGTCTGAATTGGCATTTCTAGCATAGTATTCAACATTTTCAGTAATTTTTTTAATGTCTTTACCGTCATAGCAGTATATTCTTCCTATTCCTTCATGATCTGAAATAAAACAAATATTATTTTCAAAGATCATAGGGCTTCCTATATTTCCTTTTAAGTTTGAAAGAATCCTTTCGAATGTTTTACCATCCTTAGAAAGCCATAGCTGACCAGCAGTTCCACCTCTGTATCTCTTCCAGCTTGCTGGATCGCCTATATTTCTACCCAACAAAATGAAATTATTTCCAAAGCCTATGTAATTAGCATTCCCATAGCCCAATCTTTCTATTTCAGAACCATCAGGTGACATTTTATATAATTCCTGGTAGTAATTTAAAGGTGATGAGTGTGATGAAGAAAAATAGATCTTCCCTGAATATGAAGTAATGGGCTTAATGTTCCTGCTTCCGAAATATGTTAATCTTTTAATGCTATTTTCATTAATATTAAAAATGTACAAATCACCCTGTGGCTTAATGTCCTCTCTTCCCATGCTCTTGAAAACTGAAAAAATTATGCTCTTCCCATCAAGAACAAATCTTGGGTATCTTACTATTCCAATACCCTCAGTTATTCTTTTTAAATTTCCATCATATAACCATAGATCATCTTCTGTGACAAAGGCTAATTTTTCTCCATAAATATCTGGATACATTAAATAGTGTGCCATAAAATAACTAATCAAATTTATTATTAAAAAGTTTTTCTTAATATGCTGAAAAAAATTTATACTAAACATTACATTTCAATTTCCCATTGCATAAAAAATTGCCGAGGTAGCCTAGCCCGGATAAAGGCGATAGATTCGAGATCTATTGTCCCTTGAGGACTCGGGAGTTCAAATCTCCCCCTCGGCGCTAAAAAAAATTAAAAAATTTTTTCATTTAAATCCATCATTTTTAAGCCTGACAGAAGTTTTGGATAGAAATCTGTGGATTTCTCAGGCATAATTTCTCCATTTCTTGCAACATCCCAGACAACTGAGGGATTTACAGCCTTAAGAATGAAAGCAATGCCACTTCCATCTTTTATGTCATTCAGGGCGTCTTCGACCCATCTTTCAAATATGATCTTTTCCCTGTCCTGTATATTCAAAATCCTATTGAAGATATAGTTGTTCAAGTATGATACATTAATATTTTCACTTAACTTATTACTTAAGTATTCCTTTTTTAAATTCAATGAATAGGCCTTATTCTGATTTACATATACTATGTCATCATTTATTGAATTTTTTATGTTTTTAATATCCAATACCTTGACGTCAAAGAAATTTTTCACCTGCTCAATGAATTCATCATTGTCTATAGTTATTTTAAGGACCCTGTGTGATGGTAGAATAACAAGGCCTGGATCCAATCTGTTCACTAAAACCGCCATTATGTATCCTGTGCCGTTTTCAAAATTTTTCTCCTTTGCATAAGCAAGTGCTGTTTCATATCTATGATGACCATCAGCTATCACAAGCTGCTTATCATTGAAGAATTTTGTGATATAATCCGATTTTACTTTGTACAGAACATGCCTTATGCCGTTCACTGTAATATCAAATTCAAGCTCTTTATTGCTATCTTCAAATATTTTTTTAATTTCCATTGCTGGATCATCATATAGGAAAAATACAGGTTCTAGATCCATGTTTGTTGATCTCAGCATTTTTAGCCTGTCCTCCTTAGGGCCTTTGAATGTTCTCTCATGCGGTAAAATCTTTTTCTCAGAATAATCCTCCAATTTCACTGCTGCGAAGAATCCAAACCTTTCATACTTTTTTTCGAATAATCTAAATTGTTGAATATAGAAATAAAAATATAGCTCTTTATCTTTTGTAAGAATTTTTTCTTTTAACCATGATTCAATTGTTTTTTTTGATGAAGTGTATGGATCAATTTCATTTGGTAAATTTATTCTTATAAAATTATATGGGCTTTTTTCATAGTATTCCTTTTGCATCTGCTTTGATATTTTATCATAAGGTTCCGTTACCAAGTTTTCAATATTCTTAATGCTATAACTTATTCCCTTGAATGGCCGAACATCCACCAATGAAATCACCCCTTTATTCCTTTTAGAAATTCTATGATCTTTTTAGAAATTTCTATTCCAGCTCTTTGCTGTGCTTCTTCTGTTTGTGCTCCAATATGTGGCGTTCCAATGAAATTTTCTTCTGATGTAAGAATAGTATTGAAAGGTTTTTCAGATTCAAAAACATCCAAGCATACGGCCTTTATTATTCCTTCATCCATGCCCTTTTTTATTGCAATTTCATCTAGAATTCCACCTCTTGCAGCATTTATTAATATTACGCCCTTCTTCATTTTTTCTATTTCCTTGGATGATATCATATGCTTTGTTTCATCTGTTAAAGGCACATGGAATGAAATGAAATCTGAATTTTTAAGCAATGTTTCCAAATCTACCATTTTTATATTTTCATCACTTTTTACGTATGGGTCGTAGCCAATAACTGTCATATCAAATGCCATAGCCCTTTTTGCAAGAGCTTTGCCAATCCTTCCTAAACCAACAATTCCCAAGGTTTTTCCTGAAAGTTCCATGCCCATGAATTTTTCTTTTTCCCATTCTCCTTTTTTCAGTGACTCTGTAGCCTGTGGAATAAACCTTGCAGCTGAAATCATAAATCCCATGACGAGTTCTGCAACAGATACTGTGCTTACATCTGGTGTATTTATCACTTTAATGTTCTTCTCCTTAGCTGCATTAACATCAATGTTATCTAATCCTACACCAGCCCTGCCTATAACTAGAAGCTTATTTCCTGCCTCTATTACTTCCCTCGTTACCTTTGTTTTGCTTCTTACTATTAATGCCTCATAATTCCCAATTATTTTTTTAAGATCATCCTTACTAAGATCATATTTTTCATCTACAGAAAATCCAGAATTTCTTAGCAATTTTATTCCTTCTTGGTGAATGTGGTCAGTGATTAAAACCTTCATATTTTCACCTGTTTAATATTTCATCCATAGTATCAAGTAGTTCCTTTATTTCTGCAGGAGTGAGATCTCCCATGTGTGCAATTCTGAAAGTCTTCTCTTTCAATTTTCCATAACCATTGGATATTTCCATACCCCTTGCCCTGAGTTCCTTTCTCAAATTTTCCACATTAATGTTTTTAGTATTTTTAACTGTTGTTACAGTAACAGATTCATAACCAGGTTCTGCGAAAAGATCAAAATTCTTCTTTGCCCAGTCTTGAACCATTCTTGCCATTTCTTTATGCCTGTTGTATCTCTGCTCCATGCCCTCCTTGAGCATTTTTTCCAACTGATAATCCAATGCATAGAAAAGTGAAACTGCAGGTGTAGCTGGAATTTGCTTTTTCTCAACATAATAATCATGCATGGCTATAAAATCAAAGAAGTATCCTCTGTCTTTCACTGTTTTTGCTTTTTCCATGGCAGCAGGGCTTATGAATGCAATTGCAAGTCCAGGTGGTAGGGCAAAAGACTTCTGTGTAGGTGCAAAAATTACGTCTGCTTTATTTACATCAATGAGATCACCAGCAAGAGAACTCACGGCATCCACTATGAGCAATGCATCATGATCATGGGCAATTTTGGATATTTCATCAAAAGGTGATCTTACGCCCGTACTAGTTTCATTGTGTGTTAATGCAACAGCTTCAAATTTTTCTTTTTCGAGGAGATTTTCCACATCCCCTGGTTTCACAGCCTTTCCCCATTCATATTCAAAAGCTTTTGCATCTTTTCCATTCGCAAGAGCTATTTTATACCATCTATCGCTAAAGGATCCATTGATTAAGTTAAGTATTTTAGATTGAACAACATTTCTTATGCTTCCTTCCATCAAACCAGTTCCTGAGGTAGTGAATACTTCAACTTCATAATTAGTATTGAAAAATTTTTGCAGATTGTTATGTATTCTTTCGTACAGGTCTGACATATCTTTTGATCTATGGCCTATTACAGGTTTTGAAAGCATTTTTAATACATCTTCCCTCACTTCAGTTGGTCCCGGAATAAACAATTTTAAGTGCATATTATCACCAGATGGGATAATTATGAGCAGGGATATTAATATTCTGAAATAATTATAGGAAACATTGTAAAAAAATTTAAAAAATTTTAACATATTTTTAAAAATTATTTTTAAAACAAATAGATTTTAAAAAAATTGTCACAAAAATTAAATTAAAAATTCATTTATTTACAATAGCGACTCCTCCAATTATTAAAATTCCGCCTATGATCATGTTAATTGTGATTAATTCATTAATAAGAAAATAGGCACTTATTATTGTGAACACTGGAGAAAGATAATAAAAAACAGATGCCCTTGTTGCGCTCAAAATCTGCACACCCTTGAAGTTAAGATAAAAAGCAAGGAATGTTGCAAATATTACTAAAAACGAAAATGAAAAAATCTGTAAAGAATTCATCTTTATAATTTCTCCAGGGGCATTAACTAAAAATGGCATTAAAAACAAAGTGCCAAAAAGGGATGATAATGAAGTAACAAATAAGGCATCATATTTTTCAAGCACTTTTTTTGAAATAACAGTATAAATGCTCCATGAAATTGATGCCATAAGGATTAAAATTATTGATATAAATTCCAAAGAATTATTTATTCCATACCAGAATAGAAATATTATTCCCACAAAAGATATTATAATTCCTAGTATTTTAGAAAAGCTAATTTTGTCTTTCTTTATTCCCACTGAAATGAAGTATATAAAAATTGGTTCTGTGGAAATTAATATGGAACTTAAACCTGCTGAAATACCATTTGCACCTAAATTATAAAAGATCTGGTAAAAAGAAACACCAGATAAACCAAGAATAATGATCAAAATTAAGTCTTTTCTTGTTGGTTTATTCCATAGAATGAAAGTTAAAGGCAAGAAGAAAATTGCAGAAAATAAAAATCTTAAAGATCCTAAAGTAAATGGATCGAGAACTTCAAGGCAAATTTTTATTGCGGTGTAACCTACACCCCATATGAGGGCAACAGTTACCATGATAGCATAACCAATGAAATCTTTATTCATCATAAAATGAAAAATGACTTTAAATTTAAATTTTATCCAAATATATTTTTCCTTCTCTTAAAGAAAATTTAACCTTGTTATTTCTTTCCAAGTAAGTAAGGATTGATTTAAAAGGTACCATATTTAGATAGAATTCCCATGGGGAATTAAAATTCAAATCCATAGAAAGTGAAGAATAAATTGAATCCATATAATTAGGCAATGAATCAATTATTTTATTTATTATATTTACAATTGCATTTTTATTTATATTTATTGTTCTTTCAGCATCATTTATTATTCCGCCATGCGAAATAATTTTTTTATAATTCATATTTAAGATTTCATCCATCTTTTTTAAAAAATTTTCTGTATCAATGTGAAAAAGTAACGGGTGTTTTAAAACAATATTCTCTGAATAAAATGCATCTGCACAGAATAGAATATCATCTTCTGTCAGTATTCCGATCATTTGCCATGAATGTCCGGTAAGATCAATTACTTTAAAAATATCAGGAAGCATTGTCTTTACATTTTTTGTTCTTTCTGCCATGAGAAATTTATTTTGCATAAATTTTGGTGCTTTTGATCCAAAGATATATTGGGGTAGAAATTCAGTATTCCTTATAAAAAATGATTCAATCTCACTTGAATAAAAATTTTCTACACCTTTCTTTTCTAGGTATGCATTACCACCTATGTGATCAGCATGGGAATGTGTATTGATGACAGAATTTATTGAAATACCTTTTTCATTTAAATAATTAAAAATTTTTCTTATGCCATTTTCATCAATACCTGTATCTATTATAGTTGCTTTATTATCATTTAAATATAATCCTATTGTTGTTGGACCTGGGAAAATGTAGGTATTTCCAGAAACTTTTAACATTTCCATAAAAATAAAAAAAGGGAATAATTTTTTATCCTATAATAGGCATCTCTGGCTCTCTTTGTTCTTCTATAATGGCTGAAAGATCTTCGGTCTTGAATGTTGCTCTTAATCCAAAGATGTATATTATCAGAAATACAACTATCATGATTATTGTATCCCATGGGAATGGAATCAATGGACTCATTGATGTAAACTTAGAAATTGTAACATATCCGAAAACGCTGAAATATACAACTAGATATGAAATGTACATGAATGCGATGAACCAGTATGCACTCTTGAAGTATATCTTATATTCAGGAGCAACTTTTGCTTGTGAGATCAATGTAATTCCCAAGAATGTTATGAATTCAATAAACCATATGATAAGGAAATAAGTCATATTTTGCGCTAACGTTTCTTTAGGTGATGGATAGAGTACGAAGAAATATGCTAATGCCAATGTAAGAATAGCAACGATTATACCAACTATACCTAATGTGTAGCTCAATCCCTTTGACATTTTAAGTTTTGTTGGAGCATATAGGAAGTAGAAGAAAGGCATACCAAACAATATTATTGAATAAATCCACGAAAGTGTTGTTAGACCTGACCAGTATACAATGAGAGCAGCCCCTATAAAGCCTATTGGGGCAATTATGGAAGCTGCTTGAAGGCTATATGGTCTTTTAAGTTCAGGTGCATGTTTTCTCCAGCCATGTAAAGCCAAAGGACCTATAACATAGGTGAGTACAGTTGAACTCGATATGAATCCTACAAGCAAATACCATGATGGGAATGGTAAAAAGAATATTATTCCAATAAGAACGGTAGCTATTAATGCAAACAAGGGTACCCTAGTTTTTTCATGTATTTTTAAAAATGTCTTTGGGAATATTCCATCTGCTGAAATACCATAAAGAACTCTAGCAGAATTTCCTGTATAAATCCAGCCTGTTCCTGATGGTGAAATCCATGCATCTATTAGGAGCAAATAAGAGAATGCAACAAGTGCGGCCATGCCGCTGTATTTTAATTCAGTGAAAAATGGAGCAGATCCTATTCCAGTATTAGTAATGTCGGCCCACTGACCTGGTGCTGGCGTACTTGACAAGCCCCATCTAAGAGCACCTATAAATGCTAGCTGCAATAGAGTATACAGAATTATTGCAGCTATAACTGAATAAACAGTAGCTCTAGGTATATCTCTTTGCGGATTTTTTGCCTCTCCACCAAATTCCATTGCCTGTCTGAAGCCAAGATAAGCAAATACTATACCTGCGGTGGGTATTGCATAAAATACATTACTCCATCCTCTAGGTGCAAAACCACCGTAGGCAGTAAAATTAGATGCATTAAATATGAATAAAAGGAAAATGAATGTTAGGGTAGGAATAATGAACTTCCACCAAGTCATAACTGTATTGAATTTGCCTAAGAATTTAATACCAGCATAGTTTAAGAAGAAGAAAATCACCAAGAGGAAAATGCCCCAAAGAATACCATATGGCGTTAAAACGAGTACACCTGAAACGGTTTGAAACAAGCCTGGAATATATGTGCTTGCATATTCCAATACTGCTTCAGCTTCTACTGTAGGTACTGATACTGCAGATAGGAAATAAGCCCATGACATTATGTAACCTGTATATGGTCCAAATGTATAATGTGGATATCTAACTAAAGCACCAGATTTTGGAACAGCACCGGCTATTTCAGCAAATGTTAATGCCACAAAAAGAACAATAATACCACCTATTATCCAAGAAAGAACTGCGGCAGGGCCTGCCAGATAAGCTCCGCCTGCGACACCAAGCAACCAGCCAGATCCTATTATGCCACCCATGGACATAAAAAATAAGTCCTGAAGTGAAAGAGCCTTCCTGAGTTTTTTGTCTGATTGAACAGCTATTTTCTCAGCTATTTCTTTATCTCCTTCAGGCATCAAAAAACACCTCATAATTGTTATCAATTATCATTTATTTAAACTTTGCTTTTTTATTTTGGCAATAAATATAAATAAAATAGATTGATTTTTGAATAAATGTCCAAATATTTTTTTAAATTAAAGGTAAAAATTTAATTTTTATTTGAGATTATTAAAAATAAATTTATTAATATCTTTCTTTTATGAAACACTATGGAAAAAAGTATCTCAATAATAGGGGCAGGTACGATAGGAAGTGCAGTCGCAATTGCACTGAATAAAAAATTTCAAGTAATTGCAACTAGAAGAAACAAGGAAAAAATAAAAGATCTGGAATCAATTGGAATAAAAATTACATCAAATAATATTGAGGCAGTAAATTCTTCAGATATAATTTTATTTTCATTAAAGCCTATAGACACCGCAGAAGAAATAAAAAGGATGTCAAAAGAACTTGAAGGTAAAATAATTATTTCACTTGCTGCTGCATTGCCCATTCAGGTAATAAAAAAATTTTCTCCAAAATCATTTGTTGTTAGGGCCATGACTAACATAGCTGCAAGGGTAGGTGGTGGATTTACAGTATATTCTTTTCAAAAAGATTTTCCTCAAGATAAAAAGAAAATTGTTCTTGAAATATTATCAAGTTTTGGTGAAATAGAGGAGGTGGAAGAAAAATATATGGATGCTCTCACAGCAGTGAGCGGAAGTGGTCCAGCCTATATACTAACAATAATTGAGGCAATGATGTATGCAGGATTGAAGGTAGGCCTGCCAAGGGATTTAGCATTAAAAGCTTCCTATGAAACTGTTTTGGGGTCTGCCAAATTAGTAAGTGAAAGCGGTGATCATCCTTCAATTTTAAAAGAATTGGTTATAACGCCTTCTGGTGTTACAATAGATGCAATCTATGAATTGGAAGATTCTGGTATAAGGACAGCATTCATGAGAGCCATTGAAAGTGCAACAAATAAATCAAAATTAATTACTGAAAGTATAATTGAAAAATTAAAATAATTTTTATTCTAAATTTTTTAGTATTGATGATGCTTCTTCAATAATTTTTGTATCAGCGCTGAATGCAAATCTTATGTGATCCTTTCCGGATGGACCAAATACAGGGCCTGGAATGGATCCCACACCAGTTTTTCTTAAAATATAATCAGTCATGGTAAATGAATCGTTAACACCTGCTGGCATTTCCTTTATTTTGCACCAAATATAGAAAGCACCCTCGGGTTTAATAGGTTCCAAAAATTTTGAATTAACTAAAGAATCATAAATTATATCCCTTCTTTTTTGATATTCATCTCTCATAGCTTTAATAAAATATTGAGGGCCGCTTAAAGCAGCCCTTGCTCCATGCTGGGCAACAGAATTCACACCATTTATTGTTACTCTTACCATTTTTCCAATCCTTTCAACAATTTTATTATTTCTTGTATGGATGTATCCTATTCTCAGACCACTCATTGCATACGTTTTAGATAATGAAAATAGAGAAATGGTATTCTCATATTCTGATCCAGGACTGAAATGTTTTTTACCATCAAAAATAATATCTTCATATGCCTCGTCACTTATTATAAAGATGCCATGATCCGACGCAAAATTTATTATTTTCTCAAAATCATGCCTGGAAAATACCTTACCAGTAGGGTTGTGTGGTGAATTAATAAATATTGCCTTCAAATCCGGGAATTTAATTTTTTCCACTGAATTTGCATAATTATTAGAATCTACATAAATTGGATTTCCTCCAGATAATTTTATTATTTCAGCTATTTCAGTCCACATTGGATCCGGAATAATAACATTATCACTCTCATTCAAAATTGATCTAAAGGCTACATAAAGACCATTCATGCCTCCATTTGTTACAATAATATTTTCTGGTTCATTATCAAAAATTTCATTCTTTTTCTTCAATTTTTCAGAAATTGCTTTTTTCAATTCTGGTAAACCCGTACTTTCAGTATAATGTGTTTTATTATTTTTTATTGCTTCGATCATTGCATCTTTTATGTGATCCTGAACATTGAAAGATGGATCACCAGATTCAAGCCTGTAAATTTTTTTACCCATCCTTTGCATTTCCAATAATTCATCCCTAATTTTTACGATAGCACCCAGAGAGATTTTATCAACAATATTTTCATCAATTGTTAATTTTTTCATAGTTGTATTGAAAAATTAATCAAATAATAATATTTGTTTTAAATTTTTAACATTTTGTTTAAAATTTTAGAAATTAACGAAATTTTATCCTATACATAGGATTCAATGGGCCATGCCCATGGCCAAATTCTAAGTTATTTTCAATTGATTTTTGAACAAATTTTCTAGCTTTGGAAAAAGCTAATTTATCATTATATCCTTTAGCGAGATAAGAAACAATAGCCGATGATAATGTACATCCTGTGCCATGAGTATTTTTCGTTTTTATTTTTGGAAATGTAAATCTTAAAATTTCATTTCCATCATAGTAAATGTCTGTGATGAAGTCTAAATTCAGATGTCCACCTTTTATTATTACAACTTTAGGACCTAAATCATGAATTCTAAATGCTGCATCTTCCATGTCTTTTACATTTCTTATTTTTTTATTTAGAATTACTTCAGCTTCATCAATATTCGGTGTTATAAAATAAGATAAAGGAATAAGAAAATCCTTCAATGCATTTATTGAATCTTCTCTCAACAAATGGGCACCAGATTTTGCTACCATCACAGGATCTACTACAATCTTAATATTATATTCTTCAATTTTTTCTGAAACAACCTTTATTATTTTCCTGTTGCTGAGCATGCCCGTTTTACCATATTTTACTTTAACATCATCCATTATTGCGTCTATCTGACTTGCAACTATGTTTTCCGGAATATCGAATATATCCCTTACTTCAAAAGTATTCTGTGCTGTTACAGATGTTATTACTGTAAAGCAGTAAACTCCAAGCATCGTACATGTTTTAAGATCTTCCTGAATTCCTGCTCCAGAAATGGAATCTGAACCTGCAATTGTCATTGCAAAGTTCATTTATTCCACCTCCTAATGAATTCTCTTGCCGTTTCTTCAGGATTTTTAGTATTAAGAATTGCTGAAATTATGGCTGCGCCTTGAACATTAATTTTTTTAATTTCATCCAAATTTTCTAATGTTATGCCTCCTATTGCATATACAGGTATTTTAGAAATTTTTGCAATTTTTTCTAGCATTTCTAAACCAATTACATCACTATCTTTCTTTGTACCTGTGGGAAAAACTGAACCAGCACCAAGATAATCCGCACCTTTATTTTGAGCATCTACAGTTTCTTCAACATTTGAAACGGATATGCCTATGATCTTTCCAGGAAACATCTTCCTTGCTATTTCGATTGGCATATCATCTTGGCCTAAATGTACACCATCCGCATCTGAAGCTATTGCTATGTCAATTCTATCATTAACAATGAATATTGCACCGTATAATTTGCATAAATTTTTGATATCAATTGCTTCCTTGAGCATTTTTCTTGTCGATGCATTTTTTTCCCTATACTGTATTATTTTTATTCCTGCTTTTAAAAGATATTCAGCACTTTCTTTGTGAGAATGACCAAAATCTCTGGATGTGATGCCATAAATTCCTTCTGGCAAATTAATCATAGAAAGACACCTTT
This sequence comes from Thermoplasmata archaeon, assembly GCA_023261755.1. Taxonomy (GTDB): domain Archaea; phylum Thermoplasmatota; class Thermoplasmata; order Thermoplasmatales; family ARK-15; genus ARK-15. The sequence continues at coordinate 18,016 of JAGDXS010000009.1, forward strand.
GAAAATTTGTAATCATATTCTTCAAAGTTAAAAATCTCATCTATTAGCTTTTCCTTGAAAGATCCCGGTCCATTTGATTTTTTTTCTGCAAGCTCACCTGCAATTTCAAACGTAACAAGCCCCTCTATTGAAGAGATAAATGTATCTGAATTTACAGCCAAAAATGAAGAAATTACAGAACCTAGCATGCATCCAGATCCTGTTATTTTCTGAAACATATCTGTACCATTTCTAACTTCCGCAATTCTTTTTCCATCAGATATGTAATCGGTTTTACCTGTTATTACTGCAGTGGTGTCATATTTTTCTGAAATTGAAACAGCAACATCAATACTTGCATCTTTTAATGAATCAACACCCTTTGTTCCACCCTTTATTCCATAAAGGGAAAGCATTTCACCTCCATTTCCCTTTAATACATGGATTTTAAATGATTCCAAGAATAGTTGAACAGTTTCATTTCTTAATCTACTTGCTCCCATTCCAACGGGATCAAGTAGAACAGGCTTGTTATATTTTTCAGCAATTTTTCCAGCTTTTAGCATTGAATTTATCCAAGCCCTGTCTAAAGTTCCCACATTTATGTATAATGATCCTGCTATGGAAATTAAATCTTCCAGTTCTTCTTCTGCATGTGCCATTATGGGCGATGCACCTATTGCCAATGTAATATTTGCACTGTCGTTCATAACAACATAATTTGTAATATGATGTATCAAAGGTTTAATTTCCCTTATTTTTTTTAGGTCAGGATAAAATTCCATGGATACATGTAATAAGAATTATTATTAAAGAATTTCATACACCTACATTTTTTCTATCAATTTTCAAATATTCATTACGATTTACAAGATTCTTCAATTCCTTTTTGTTAATGAATCTTAAAATATTTTCATAAGCCTCCTTGAAAGCGATTTCCATTATTTCACCTGACTTTCCACCAGCTATATGAGGCGTTAGAATTGCATTTTCAATATTTGTATTTTTTATTTCTGGTTCATCCCACCATACATCAGATAAATATAATACATCCTTTCTCCTCTTCAAAAAATCAAAAAGATCATCCTTTTTAATTATCTCAGGTCTTGCAACATTGATTAAAATTCCACCATTTTTTATTTTATTTAATACATCAATATCAATCAAATTAAAAGTCTCCTTATTCAATGGTATTGAAATTAATATAAAATCTGAATTTTTTACTAGGAATTCAAGATTGTTTAAATTATAATAATGATCAACAAATTCATTCTTATCTTTTCTTCCTATGGCAATTATATTCATATCAAATGATTTTGCAATTCTTGCTACCCTTTTTCCTATGCCTCCATAACCTATAATGCCAAGAGTTTTGCCATATAGCAAAGTAGTTGGAGTTGAATTGAATATACCCCTCTTCATTTCATCATTTTTCTCAATTATTTTTTTTGTTCCAGCAAGAAGGAGAGCAAAAACATGTTCAGCCACAGATATGGCGTATGCACCGGCATTGCTGCATACAACAGTATCTTTTCCTATTCTTGAAAAATCTATATGATCGACACCTGCAGATATGGTTTGAATCATTTTCACTTTTCCATTGTAAGGAAAATTATTATTCAAAATTAAAAGAATGTCCGCATCTTCATAATCTGGGTAAAATATAATATTTTTACCAAAATATTTTTCACCCATTTCTTTAAATTTATCTTCAACGGGAAATGTAACAAGAATTTTCATAAAAAAAAGAATTAATAGATATTTAAAAAATTTTTCATTTATTTGTCTGGTCTTTCTTTTCTTCTTTCTTTTCTCCCATTTCTGCAACTTCTCTTAGACCTATAACACCATAAGGACCAATCGTTCCAGGCCCTGCTGACATAAGGTTGGTTGGAATAAGCATTAGAGTTCCTTTTCCCTGAAGACCCAATTCATAAAGAATGTTCATCCATCTTAATTCAAGACCATATTTGCTAGCTTCGTATAGCTTTGCTGCGTCTATCATTTTTGATGCAGCTTCATATTCTGCTAGGGCTAAAGTGACCCTTGCTCTTCTTTCCCTTTCAGCTGCTGCTTGCCTTGACATAGCTTCCTGCAATGCAGTCGGAATAAGAACATCCCTAATTTCCACCGATGTGACCTTAATACCCCAAGCTTCTGTTTTTTGATCTATGATGTTTCTCGCTATCGTTCCTATTTTTTCCCTCTCTGCTAAGAGCTCATCTAGTGTTATGCCTCCTATCACTTCCCTCAATGTCGTCTGTGCTGCAAGTGTTGTTGCCACATTATAATCCTCTACCTTAAGGACAACCTTTTCGAGATCCACTGGCTGGAAATACATTACAGCATCAACATTAACAGGCACGTTATCTTTTGTTAATGTTTGCTCTGTCTTGAATGCCTGTGTTTGCAATCTTGTGGATATAATAAAAGGTACCTTGCTAATTATTGGTACTATGTAAACTATGCCTGGACCCTTGAAACCTCTGAATCTTCCTAGTACAAGATATGGTGCCCTTTCCCATTCTCTGAATACCTTTATACCTGATAGGAAGAAAATGAGCACGATCAATACAAGTATTACAATGCCAATCAGTGTACCTATATCCATATTTTTCACCTTGAATATTATAAGTATTGCTATTTCTTAACTTTTTCTACTACCAGTGTAATATTTTCCAAATTCTTTACAATCACATAGGAACCATTTTCTATAAATTCATTATTTAATGATCTGGC
>JAGDXS010000009.1:20833-47751 GCA_023261755.1 Thermoplasmata archaeon
CTTCCAAATTATGCCCTCTATTCTTACTTCACCCTCAGGATTTAGATCTTTAACGGCAAGGCCAGTTTTTCCAACTATTGCCTCTGGACCCGTTTGTGCCTTTTCCTTCACTGCCCAAATTATTTTTCTAAAATAGTAAAAAAGAAGGAAAAATATAATGATCATGGATCCATAAGCTAAAAATGGTAGGAAGTTAAATCCATAATAATTAGTAACAATTAAAAAATAAATTGAAATAACCAATAATGCAAAAAAAATCCAGTCAAGAACAGTTAAAAAAATTGTTAAAGCTTTTTTCATTTTTTCTCATCCACTATAAGTGTCAAATCATCCCTTGCTATAACCGAAACCTCTTTCCCTGCATCTATTTTATTACCATTTAATGATCTGGCCTTCCAAATTATGCCCTCTATTCTTACTTCACCCTCAGGATTTAGATCTTTAACGACAAGACCAGTTTTTCCAATTATTGCTTCCGGACCTGTAACAGGTCTTTTTCTTATTGTTCTCCTTATCCAATTGAGGTAATACGCTGCTATTATACCAAATCCTCCCATGAAGCCAAAAGCAATGTAGGAAAACATACCAAAAGGTGAGGGAGAATAATAGATGCCTGAAGCCAATATCCATGTTCCAAATATTGCAAGTAAAACACCCGTGATCATTAAGAACCCATGACCTACCTTTATTTCTGCAATAATTAAAGCACCGCCTATAAGTATTATTAAAATACCTACAATATTTCCGCCTATTATCTGTGATCCCCATAAACCAAGCGCAATCAAAATAATGCCTGTGATGGAAAGTAATATTGTAGCATGGTAAATATCAAGAAGAATGGCTAACATACCTATTGTAATTAGAAGGCCATCTACTGTAGGATTGCTAATGAAACTTATAAATTGGTCATAAGCTGAAGGTGAGCTAGAAACCTGAGAATAATTTGAAATTCCAAAAATTGAAAGTAAACCAGATAAGGAATCAACAATTCCATTTATTAAATGAATTTTGTAAGCCTGGGTTGCGCTGTATGCAGTATTATTCAAAACCATGGAAGTTACAGCTGTAATATTTTTACCATGCAATTGAGCTAAGCTCACCATCCAAGCAAGCATTGCATTTTCCACGTGCATTTGCTCCGTAGAATTTCCTCCTTCAACAATAGGTGTTGAAGGCCCTATAAATGTGCCATTTGCCATATATATGTAATTAGATGCCATGGCTATGTAAGATCCAGCAGATGCGGCCATGCCACCTAAAGGAACAAATGTTATTACAGTTATATTCTTAGCTTCAGCCTGAAGGGTCATGTTAACTATTGACATCATTGAATCTAGATATCCTCCAGGTGTATTCATTTCAATAATAACATATGGAATATTGCTTGATTCTGCATAATTGAATGAATTCTGAAAAAATGAAACTGCACCTGGATCTACTTCCATGTTAAAATTTATGAGCATGTATTCATGCTGCTGAGCACTTGCTGTAGAAGCTATGAATAAGAATATGAATAGAATCAACATCAATTTTATAAGATTCTTCATCACTTTTTTCTAATAATTTACACATATTTTAATTTATGTAAGCAGCCCCGGGCAGATTCGAACTGCCGTCAATGGGTCCAGAGCCCACTATGCTTGGCCGCTACACCACGGGGCTAGCTACTTTAATAACAAATGTGTATAAAATTTTATCTTTTTGAGATTTTAAAAAAAATTATTTAGATAGAGATCATATTCATAACGATGGAATACAAGCTCGTCATAGTTGTAAGAGAAGACTTGGATATATCAAGAGGTAAATTGGCAGTTCAGGTAGCACATGCTTCAGTTGAATGTGCAATAAAAACATATTTAAATAAAAGAGAAATATTTGAAAACTGGTATAAAGAGGGCCAGAAAAAGGTTGTTTTGAAAGTTAAAAATTTAAATGATCTATTTCTGCTAAGAGAAAAGGCTTATGGTTTTGGCATATATGCATGCCTGATCCAGGATGCAGGCTTAACTGAAGTACCACCTGGTACAATAACAGTTCTAGGTATAGGACCTGAAAAGGAAAATTTAATAGATAAAATAACAGGGTCACTTCCCCTTTATTGATTCATCAATGATTTCGCACATTCCTTTTTTTGAAAGAGTGTGTGCAAGTTCATAACTTAAAGTTACAATATCCTCTTTATTTAGAACATAATCCATATCTATATCAGCTACCTCGATGGGATAAAGAATTCTAACAGCCAATTTTTTTAATTCTTCTTTATCCTGTTTTTTTTCTGTTTTAATTTCATTTTCTATTTTCTGGCCTAAAGGTAAAGGTACATTTTCACCTGTAAGGTAAAAATCAAAACCTCTTCTAAATTCTTCATATAAAATTCTCTCTTCAGGAATAAAACTTCCCATTTCAGACTTTGTTCCTGAAATTGCATCCTCGATTGCCTGAAAGGCTATTTTTTTCCCCCTCACCCATTTCAATTCTTTTATTCCATTTTCCAATGCCTTTATTCTAAATTTTAATTGTGTCATATATTCTATTTCATTTTTTTCTACAGCATTTTTCAAATCTTCTTTTAATTTTTTTAGTTCAAAATCGGCATTTTTAAAAAATGAATCAGGAATGTCCTTTAATTTTGATCTAGAATTTTTTTCGCTTCTCAATAAAGAATTTAATTCATCCACAATATCAGGCATCGAAATTTAATAATCCTTAGTGGCATATTATTTTTACCATTTCTTAGGAACGAATCGTAAAATATATATCTAAAAATACCTTTGGCTTCTTACAATGAAATTAAGTACTTATGCAATAATAGTGATAATAATTCTTGTTGCCGCAATAGTAGGGGCATATTTAGGTTATAATGCATTAACAGCACCAGGAAAACCAGTAAAAGTTATAAAAAATGGATCCGAGGTATCATTATACTATTATGGCTACATAATAATCAATGGCACACCATACATATTCGCAACAAACATGAAAAGTGTAGCAAACAATAATCAGACGTATTTGAAGGCAATAGATTTCAGATATCCATCATCATTCAGTCCCTTGAATTTTACAGTTGGGTCAGGGCAGGTAATTCAGGGTTTGAACAACGGAGTCATAGGCATGGCACCCGGTGAAACAAAAATAATTGTAGTACCACCCTCTGAAGGATATTCATACAACGCTTCCCTTGTCCATGAAATTCCAAGATATGGTAACATTTCAAGAATCCAGAATATTAGTATTTCACAGTTTGAAAACAAGACTGGTGGAGTTCCTAAATCAGGATCTGTTTATTTTGATAAAACTTTTGGATGGTATGATCTTGTACTTAACGTAAACGCCATCACTGAAACTGTTACATATGAGAATGATGCATATTCTGGCCAGACTTACTATCCTTATGGAAATAACGTGTCATGGGGATATTTCGTTAAATATTCAAATTCTAGTACGATTGAATATGAAATTGTAACCCAAATTAATACATATTTGCCCTACGGAGCTTATGTATCCTCAATAACTAATAGTTCAATTGCATTAAATTTCAATAACTACATTGCTGGAAAGACTCTTTATTTCTATGTGGACATAATTTCAGTGAGTTAAAATTTCATCAAGGTCAATACTTTTTTTACCGTCCCAAATTTTTCTTCCCTCTTTCTCATCAGCAGGTATCATTAAAAATTTTTTTCCATCCGATGTTGGTATTATGAAATATTCTTCTCTGAAGCCATTACAATCCTGTAGAACTAGCCTGTACTTTTTTTCGGTTATTAATCCATTTTCAGGATCCAGATAATTGTATTTCACAAATTTTCCCTTTGAAATTAAATTTCTTACTTCCTTTTTACCTTTTTTTGAAGTTGTAATTACATCTTCGGGAAACATAATCTATTAATCAAAAAACACATTAATAAATGATTGGGAGTGGAGTGACAGCAAACCATACTTCCCTGGAGCTCGCGCATCCAAGTACACATATGGTACGAGAACAGGCTTAACTGCCGGGTTCGGAATGGGACCGGGTGTTTCCCTGTTCTCTATGACCGTCACTCCGTATTCTTGTGTATAGAGAACTGATATAAATACTTTGTTGAATCAATCATTTTTAAAATATTTCAATCCAAATTTTTCAGAGAATGTAATATCTTCAATATTTTTTCTTTCTGGAATTCTTGGTTTTGAAGCAGGATATCCCAATGGAGTTATTGTTATGATGTGGTATTCTTCAGGAATTTCCAAAATTTTCTTTATTTCATTGTTATCAGATTCAGCTATCCAGCAAGTACCCAGGCCATAGCATTCAGCAGCTAGCATTAGATTCTCTGTAGCTGCAGATCCATCAATTAACCATAGATCAGATTCTTTTTCAGATGAGATTATAGCTATTGCTAAAGGTGCATTGGACAAAAATTTACCATATGGTAAAAAACTTGAAATCTTTTTTAATTTTTGTTTATCTTTAATAATAATGAATTTCCATGGCTGTCTATTCCATGAGCTAGGGGCGTATTGAGCAGCCCTTAAAATCTTATGAATAATTTCATCTGGTACAGGGTCCTCCTTGAAAGATCTTATACTTCTTCTTTTTAATAGTACATTTAAACAGTCTTCCATTAGACCTTTAAGAAAAAGTTTTATTATATATTTTTCTATACACTATATAGGGTGAATTTAATGAAAATAACGCTGAGCCTTATAAAAGCAGACGTGGGAGGTTATCCAGGTCATTCTTCTGTTCATCCTTCACTAAAGGAAAAGGCAGAAGAAATGCTTGGTAAAGCTAAAAAGGAAGGTATTTTAATAGATTACAGAGTAGCAGGAGTAGGCGATGATTTACAGCTAATAATGACGCATAAAAAAGGCGTTGATAATGAAGAGATTCATAAGCTTGCGTGGGATACATTTAAAGCTGCAACTGAAATAGCAAAGTCTTTAAAGCTTTATGGTGCTGGCCAAGACTTGCTTAAGGATGCATTTTCAGGAAACGTAAGAGGTCTAGGCCCAGGCATAGCAGAGCTCGAATTCGAAGAAAGAAAAGGAGAACCTGTAATAGCTTTCATGATGGATAAGACTGAACCTGGTGCCTTCAATTTACCAATTTATAAAATTTTTGGTGATCCTTTCAACACTCCTGGATTAATAATAGATCCTACAATGCATGATGGCTTTGTATTTGAAGTATGGGATATTATGGAGCATAAAAGGGTATTTTTAAAAACACCGGAGGAATTGTATGATCTTCTTGCCCTGATAGGTGCAAAGAGCAGATATGTGATAAAGAGAGTATACCCATCAGAAAAGCATCCCAAAATACCCCATGAAGAGGCAGTTGCTGTAATATCCACAGAAAAATTGTATCAAATTGCAGGTGAATATGTTGGTAAGGATGACCCAGTAGCGCTTGTAAGGGCTCAATCTGGATTGCCTGCTTTAGGTGAAGTCCTTGAACCATTTGCATTTCCGCACCTGGTATCAGGTTGGATGAGGGGATCCCATAATGGACCTATAATGCCTGTTGGTCTTAAGGATGCAAAGATGACCAGGTTTGATGGGCCTCCTAGGGTGGTTGCACTCGGTTTTCAGCTTTCAGATGGAAAATTAGTAGGGCCTGTTGATCTTTTCGATGATCCTGCTTTCGATGGTGCAAGAAGGCAGGCTGTAGAAATAGCAGATTATATGAGAAGACACGGCCCATTTGAGCCACATAGACTTCCCCTAGAAGAAATGGAATACACAACATTACCAAAGATCATGGAAAAATTAAAGGGAAGGTTTGAAAAAATTTAAACTATTTTTTTATTTCAAATATTGCAATTTCTTCTAATCTTTTTAGAATATCCCCATCAACACATTTTTTTTCGAAATCTATTTTTTTAAATCCTAAGGATTCTAAATCTAGATCCTTTTCGGAAATTATGAAATATTCATTGTCTCTTTCATTTAAACCGAATTTTTTTATTGCTTCGGAAATCTGCCTTTTTCCAAGTAAGTAGAGCATTGTCTCCGAACCTACATCATGGCTAATATTGCTACCTTTTTCGAATGACCTTTTTGCTTTTCTGTATGCACTTTCTACTTCAAGAGGCGAAGTTATGAGCTTAGAATTAATAATTATCAAGTCACCTTTTTTTAAAAGATCAAGCGCATTTTGCGTTGGATAACCTTTTACAAAGGAAATCATTTTGATGCCTTCACCATGATGGGTGGTGAAATTACCCTATTTAGATCCGAAAGTAATCTTTCCTTTTCAGGGCAGTCCATAAGAGCTTCTTTTAAAACTTCTAATATCGTTGAAACAGGAATAATATTTATTTTTCCCTTGTGATGCTCATCCAGTATAACATCATCTATGTTTGAAATAGGTATTATCACCTTCTTGAAACCTGCCTCTATTGCAGCTTCAACTTTTGCGGATACTCCACCTACAGGGAGAACCTGTCCTCTTATGCTTAAGGATCCTGTCATTGCAACTTCCTGGTTTACTGGAATATTTTCAAGCGCAGATATGACTGCAGTTGCTATTGAAATGCTTGCTGAATCACCTTCTACACCTTCATATGTACCTATGAACTGAATATGAACATCATGGTTGGATATATCTTCACCGCTGTATTTTTTAACAATAGCTGAAACATTTTGAACAGCTTCCTTCGCAATATCACCAAGTTTTCCTGTTGCTATTACTCTGCCCTGATTTCTGCTCTGTGCAGGTGTTACTTCCGCAACAATTGGCAATACCATACCAGAAAATTCTGCCATTCCACTTTGTGCACTATAAACTGCAAGGCCATTTACTGTGCCCACTGCAAAACCGCTGTTAAGGAATGTGTTATATTCTTTTTTCATGTCAATTATTCTATCTGCTATTTGCTGCTCCAAAGGTCTTGCAGATTTTTTAGCTAAAAGTACATGCTCGAAAGTAACTACGTTTGAACCTGAGGATTTTGCAATATCGCCTGCTACCCTTATTAAACCACCCAATTCCCTCAGCCTCAATGTTAATTTGTCCTTCCTTCCAGCCCTTTTCTGTGCCTCTTTTATTATTTCAGCTACAGCCATTTTATCAAAGTGAGGTATTTTTCCATCCTTAACAACTTCCTGAGCAACAAATCTTATTAATTTTTTTCTATTTTCTTCTGTATCATCCATGCTATTATTCATGTATATTTCATAACCGTATCCTCTTATCCTTGATCTTAAGGCTGGATGCATGCCCTCTACAGAATCTATATTACCTGCGGCAACGAGAATGAAATCACATGGTACAGGTTCAGTTTGTACAAGTGCACCTGCACTCCTTTCACTTTGACCAGTTATTGCAAATTTCTTTTCTTGCATTGCTGTTAAGAGGGCTTGCTGACTTTCAGGTCTTAAAAGATTTATTTCATCAATAAACAAAACACCCTTGTTTGCTTTGTGAATATCGCCAGCCTCTACCCTTAAATGGGCGGGTGTCTCAAGCCCACCTGATTGGAAAGGATCGTGCCTTACATCTCCAAGAAGTGCTCCTGTATGTGCCCCCGTAGCATCGATGAATGGTGGTTTGTCATTTGGCTCATGGCCAACTAAAAGTTTCGGGACATTATTTTGCTCTGTCCTTTGTACAGTCATTCCAAGAAATATCCATAGAAATATTACAAGTAAAATACTCATGAATAAAATAGTGAAATCTCTGGTGAAAATATATGCGATAATTCCTAACAATATTAAACCGAATAATGTTAATTGCAAGAATCTTTGCCTTTCAGCTTTTTCTTGCTTTGCCTTTTCCTGCATTTGCTTTACCAAATCTTTTCCTCTACCTGCAGGTAAAACTTTAATCTTAGGCCTGTTAGGATCCTCTTCATTTGGAAAAACAAGAATGTCTTCTAATTCTTGCTGTGGTAAAAAATCGGTCATTGATTGAGCAAGCATAGATTTTCCAGTACCTGGATCACCAACAAGAATAACATGCCTTTTTTGTACTGCAGCTTTTTTTATAACTTCTACTGCCTCATCCTGACCTATAACCTGATCTATTAATTTCTGCGGTACTTGAATATCCGCTGTTGTGTTAAAGTTTTGCGTCTTAATCCATTCATCTACTTTTTCTTCCATTTTTCCGTCTTATCATTATTTCTTTATTAATAAATCTTTCCTCTATACACTTTTTGATTAAATTTTTAAAATTAAGTATTTTATTATATAACTTTTAATAAAAATAAATAAAATCCATTTTAATGAAAATTATAAAATCAATAAAAAGTCATTTAAACATTGATTTTATAATTTTGAAAAATTAAGTAAAATTTTTTAAAAATTGATAATGAACAATCTTTTTTGGATAAGTCTTAAAGTTAATGTTAATAATAATTCTTAGATATATATTTACTTCAAAATTTTTTAGTAAATTTTATATACAAAATTTACCATTAGGTAAATGGGTTAAGATGAATATATATTTGTTGGCTAGAAAAATTATACAGGCTATAGTGCTTGCTGTGCTTATGGCTGTGATTGTCTACGTTGTTTACAGGTTGATGCCAGGGAACCCAGCAGAACTCTTTTTATTTGGTGCTAAACACTATGGAGCAACACCAGCCCAAATGAATGCTTTGTTATCAGAGTTAGGACTGAGCGGTGGTAAATGGAATTTGATGAATTTCTTAATTTATATGAAGGATATGTTCACATTCAATTTTGGTTATGATTATATCAGAGGAGAGCCGGTTTGGGAGATTATTAATTATGCTATGCCATACACATTGCTTTTGTTAGGTACTGCCTTAGCCTTATCATTCATAATAGGTATACCTCTAGGAATAGTTACTTCATGGGTAAGGGGTAAAAAATCAGAAGCTTTTAGCATTACAATCAGCTTAATATTGAATTCAATACCCTTCTTTATTTTAGGCGTAATTTTGTATATATATTTAGTATCCTTTTATCATATATTCCCTGTGACATCTGGATTTAGTACCTATTATTTATACCACTTTTCTTGGCCAAATTTTGAATTCGTTCTATATAAAATGGCTTTACCATTAATAACTTTGGTTGTAATAGAGGCAGCAGCTCATGTACTAACAATGAGAGCAGCAATGGTCTCAACATTGGGAGAAGATTATATATTAACAGCAAGGGCAAAAGGTGTATCAGAAGCTGGAATTATGTTTAGGCATGCGGCTAGAAATGCCATGATCCCAGTCACAACCAGAATGGCTTTGGAATTTGCTGGATTGACTGGTGGTGCAGTTATAGTCGAAATATTATTTTCCTGGCCAGGTATAGGGCATATTTTGTATTATGCAACATTAATGGAAGATTATGCATTATCAGAGGGTGCGTTATTTTTAATATCTTTAATAACAATAATTGCCTATGTGTTAATTGATTATATACATGCCTGGTTAGATCCAAGGATAAGGGTGTAAAGGTGATATAAATGGTGAAAGTAGAATCAAAAGGTTATAGGAAGAAGAGAATTCTATTTTTCTTGAAAAGATTAAAGATTAATTGGAAAATTTATTATAAATCAGGATATGGTAAAGCCGGATTTTATCTAGTTCTATTCTTTGTTATAATGACAGCTTTATCACCTGTTTTAACATTTCATGATCCAATGAATTTTATTGCACCGTTGGAAGATACATATACAGCTCAGCAAGAACTTAATATGTTACTGCCTAGTTATTTGAACTACAATTCGACTCAATTATCAACTACTTCAGTTAATTCTGAAGGTAGTTACTTATTATTTACAAATTCAGCAAACGGTACAATATATGGAATAGGTTTAGGAGCCACATCAGAAACACCCAAAGGGAAAATTATTAATTTGGCATATCTGAATATACCATCCTCATATAATGTGTTTCCAGTTTCTGTTTATCCAATTTCAAAGTATTTATCATTTATTTCGTCTGGATATAGCACAATAACTTATACAACGTATTTTGTAATCGGTGCTACAAATGGTGCTAATTCTTTAATATATACAGGTGAAGTATGGTGGACTGGTGCCACTTGGGGATCTGGAAATCCATATGTTAAGCATATAATAAAAATTGAAATTCCCGGAAAACTAATATATTCTCCTGAACTAAATTCTATTCAGCTCTCTGAATCTCCACCAGCCTGGATCCCATTTGATAATATGAGTGCATCTTCTATGGGATTTATGCCAGGTATGATTATAGCTTTGACTGAAGAAAATGGGGAATACAATCTTTCATCATATTATTTGAATTCAAATACATTAGCTTGGTATAATATTTTACCTAACAACGGTATACCAACAACACCTGTCCCATACGGTGTTTTCTTTTCTCCCGGTAAAGTATATGGTTCAGAAATAATAATAGGGCGAGGAACACATATAATGGCATATTCTTTATTGAGTGGAAAATTGAGATGGAACACAAATTTGCCATATCCAATTAATTTAAAAGCAACTCCCACAATTCCATTAGATTATCAATTGAGTCCAAATTCATACAATATGGTGTTTATCGCTTTAAATAACATTTATGGAGTATATGGGGTATATCTTTCAAATGGGACATTGGTGGATATATACAATGTGGGAGCTCCAATTACTTCAATGACATCATCCTTGGGAAGCTCAGGTTTTCCATCTTATTTGTTGGTGACAACAAATAATGAAATATTTTCCATAGGTGGAATTGGAAAATTGAAAGGAACATTTACAATTGCATCCTCTGATGGTTTGTTAACTTATACACCTTTGTATATTGCAGATAAAACAGCTGCAATATTCAACACAAATTTGGGATTAATGTTGGAAATACAGGCTCAATTGGGAAAGGATTCTGCTGAATGGTCTGTGCATTTCAATTCAAATTATCTTCCAATAAAACAACCTATTCTCTTCAGAAATGCAGAAACAGGTCGATCTTCAATTGCATTTATTACAAATAATGGATATTTCAATATGTATGCATCATCAGGTGTAGATAAAAATCCAATTCCCCCTACATTGAATTCTCCATCTGGAAATATTTATTTATTGGGTACAAACAGCGATGGAAATGATCTATGGAGCCAGTTAATTGCAAGTTTCCCAACTGACTGGTTGTTTGGTATAACAGTTGCAATAGGTGTAATGGTCATTGCAGTATTAGCTGCAATGCTAGTGGGTTATTCAGGCCCTATAGTAAGCTCAGTTGTGGAAACTGTATCACTGGTTGTCTATTTAATTCCTGGATTGGCTCTATTAATCGCTCTTGCATCTGTTCTAGGTGCATCTATGTTGAACATTGTCATTATTTTAACAATAATAGGATGGCCTTTTACCACATTAACCTTGATTGGTGTAGTTAGGCAAATTAAGGCGAGAACATTTGTAGAAGCGGCAAAGGTATCTGGGTCAAGTACATGGCAAATTCTTTACAAGCATATGATGCCAAATATGACTCCATTGCTTGTTTATTTCTTGGCATTAGCAATAGGTGGTGCAGTTGCAGGAGTTGCAACCTTGCAATTCTTGGGTTTGGCCCCCCTTACAATTCCAACATGGGGTGGTATGTTGCAGCCAATATTCAATAACTTCTTCCTAGCTGCTCAGGCACCATGGTGGGTATTGCCACCTTCAATTATTTTAACAGCATTCATAATGGCATTCATATTTATTTCAAGGGGACTAGATGAAGTTGTAAATCCAAGGATAAGGAGGCAGTGAATTTATGGAAAAAGAAATGATTAAACTAAATCAGGGACCATTATTAGAAGTTAAGGATCTAAGTGTAGAATTTCTTACAGATTTCGGTAATGTGAAGGCACTCAATAACATTAATTTACAAATAAAAGAGGGTGAATTTATTGGTATAGTAGGAGAAAGTGGATCAGGCAAATCTACACTGGCTTTTAGCATTTCTGCGTTATTGCCACCAAATGCTAAAGTTTCTGGCTATGTAAAATTCAAAAATGATATAATTACATCCCCTGAAATTTCTGGTTTTAGCACAGTTAAAATGAAAAGGTCACAGAGAAAAATTTTAACAAGTACAATGGCAAACATAAGGTGGAAAGGTATTTCAATGATATTCCAGGGGGCCATGAATTCTTTTAACCCAGTTTATACAATAGGAAAGCAGATTGAAGAGGTTTTTTACATTCATACAGATTTGCCTAAGGAAGAGGTTAAAAAGAAGGTTGTTGATCTCGTAAAAACAGCTCACCTTGATCCATCAGTTTTAAAAAGTTATCCACATGAATTAAGTGGAGGGATGAAACAGAGGGCTATTATCGCCATGGCTTTAGCACTTTCTCCTGATCTTGTCATTGCAGATGAACCAACAACAGGTCTTGATGTAATATCGCAGGCTAAAATAATTGAGGAATTAAAAAGGCTAAGAAAGGAGGGTAAAATAAAAACCCTGATAATAATATCTCACGATCTAGGTGTAGTGTCCCAGCTTGCAGACAGGGTCCTTGTAATGTATGGGGGTAATATATTTGAGGAAGCAAATAAAGATGAAATATTAGAGAAGCCTTTCAATCCATATACATTCGAACTTCTAAATAGTTATCCATCCATATTGAAAACGGATCAAATATTAAAGGGAATACCCGGAAACCCACCAGATTTGACCAAGGATCGCCCTGGATGTGTTTTTGCAGAAAGATGCGAATTTGCACAACAGATATGCTTTGAGACAAAACCAAAATTAATGGAAATTGGGGAAAGAAAAAGCTACTGCCATTTTGCAGATACTATTGCTAAGGACCCTATAAAGTTCTTTACAAGTAATTTAACTGCAGGAGAAGGAGCTTTGGATTTATTAGAAAGAAGTGATATTTCAAAAAATAAAACTTTAATCAAGCTTGAAAATCTAAAGAAGTATTTCAATTTAAGAGGTAGTGCTTCAGGAGAACTTTTTGGCAGTATAAGTTCAAAGAAATTTGTCAGGGCCGTTGATGATATTACCTTAGAGATCAAGGAAGGTGAAATATTAGGACTGGTAGGTGAAAGTGGCTCTGGTAAAACAACTCTTGGAAGGGTAGTATTAAGAACTTTGGATGTGACCTCTGGACATCTATATGTTAATTTCTCTAAAGATTCAGGGGATGATTTTAAAGATATAGCTAAAGTCAAAGAAAAATCAAAATTATTTAAGGAATATAGATTAATGACACAAATGATATTCCAGGATCCATACGATTCCTTGAATCCTAAAATGCTAATATCAGATATAGTAACAGAACCTGTGAGAGCGCATAAGGTAACTAAAGATCCTATGGAAATGGAAGAGATGGCATCTTATACTTTGTCCCTAGTAAAATTAAATCCCCCGGAAAGGTATATGGATAGGTACCCACATGAACTATCAGGTGGCGAAAGGCAAAGGGTAGCTATGGCTAGAGCATTCATATTAAAACCTAAGCTTCTTGTTGCAGATGAACCTATATCAATGCTTGATGTTAGCTTGAGAGCTAGCTTTTTAAATTTAATTCTCAGCTTAAGAAAGGAATTCAATTTAACAGTCTTATATATAACCCATGATATAGCATCTGCAAAATATATATCTGATAATATTCTAGTAATATACCTGGGTGAAGGGATTGAATATGGATCATCCAATGATTTAATTAATAATCCATTGCATCCATATACTAAAGCTTTGATAAAGGCTATACCTGATGTCTATGGGATGAAGGAATTCAGCGAAACTGATATAATTGGAGAGGTAGGTAATGCAATTGATATACCACAAGGGTGCAGATTTTATGATAGATGCCCCTACAGACAAGAAAAATGTAAAAATGAAAAGCCGCCAAAAAGAGGAACTGAAAATCATTGGTACATTTGTCATTTCTCCCAGGAGGAATTGGAAAACATAAGAAAAAATAAGAACCAAAAATGAAAGAAAATACAAAGGTGATACTTAGATATATAAGCTATCCAATTGCAATATTGCTTGCCTTAGTATTTGCTCCTCTGCCATTGTGGTTCAGGGGCATATTTCCTTATTTTCAAGTAATGCCTCTCATAATTTTTTTTTCTGGAATTTTTTTAATGGTAATTGGATCGTTTTGGGATTTTGGTGCAAGAATATATTTAAATGAATTAATGGAGGCAAGGATTAAAATTACGGATGAAAATCTTAAGGCAATACATAAAAAAGAACTCTTCATGAATATGATTTACATATCAATAGGATTTCTCTATTTCCTGGTAGCATTTATTATATATTATATATAAAAAAGAAAAAAGGTTAAGTTTTTGTATCATCTTTCTTTTGCTCTCCCTGAGATGTTTGTTCAGATGATGTAGTTTCCTGTTTTATTTCAGTTGGAGGTTTTTTGCGTCTTCCAAAACCTATTATTGTTGTAATTATGAATATTATGGTTAGGACAACGAAAACATATAACAATGTATTATTTGATGTATATACAGTTACAGTATGATTAACTGTTTTGTTTACATATTGAGTAACTGTTACTGTATGAACAATACCAGAGGGCATAGGTATAACATAGAATGTTTCCACTGTCTTTGTTCCATTGTATAATATTGTGAGTTCTATTGGTGTTATAACATAAACGCTTGGAGCCGTATACTGCACCAAATAGCTTCCAGATGATGGTAATGTGAAGTTTGTTTCGCTCAATGATCCATAGTTCACACTAAGTGATATAGGAATATTCCCAACAGATGGACCAGCTGGTGTATTTAAAGTGCCATTGATGTAAATTCCATATGTTGAATTTCCATATAATATGGCTACATTTGAATAAACATTAGATACAACAGGGTGGGCTGTCACAACTGGCTTAGGATAGACTATGTGTTCATATGGCTGTGATACTATTGTTGTTGTTGCGACATTTCCAGTAGATCCAATTGCAGAAATCTGGAACTCATCCTCTGGTACTAGATAATGATCTGAATATGGCATTGCCTGGAAACCAACAAATGTTCCATTAGGTGCATAAACTGTGCTGTACAATTCAGGAGTAAATGTTGCCTGGGCCACACCAGATGAGTTTGTTGTCAAAACTATTCCAGGTAGGAATCTGCTACCGAAGTATGAATTTGGATTGTAAGATTCAATTTGCTGTCCAGAAGTGCTTGTAAAGAATCCTCTATTTGCACCGAGTGCGTTCTGGCTTACCAGGGTTACTGTGTATCCAGCTACTGGTCCAGAAGAATTTGTTACAGTTACAGTAACATTTACGCTTCCATCATATGTTACTGTTGGACTAGTTGATATTGCTATGTTCACATTATTGTTTGATTGTGCTACTGAAATTGGAATTTCAGCAGGTTGAAGAACACCAAAACCATTAGGATTTGAGGCAGATGTTACTTCACCTATCACAGCGTATGGTTCCTCACCTGTAAGAGGAGCACCTG
The DNA here is from genome assembly GCA_023261755.1 of Thermoplasmata archaeon. Lineage (GTDB taxonomy): Archaea > Thermoplasmatota > Thermoplasmata > Thermoplasmatales > ARK-15 > ARK-15. The sequence goes on from JAGDXS010000009.1 coordinate 36,186, forward strand.
CAGCGTAATTACCAATGAAAATATAAGATTCAAATGTGCTTCCCATCTTTGTATAATTTATATCTGGATTCACAGCTAACTTAACTGAAACAAGACCGTTAGATCCTGTAATACCAGTTATGGATGTTATATTATAATCTGGTACAGGTACTGTAACATTTTCATTTAGAGTTGCATTATATTCTACTTGGTTAACATAAACATATTGGAATCCAAAACCATATATTGGGTTATAGGATGTTGTTTGTGTTATAGATTGAGCTGATGATGTATTTAATAATTCTACCGCACCTGATAATGTTTGTATTGTATATTTATATCCAGAAATTGGTAAACCTGTTAAAGGATTGTATATGGTGATGTTGTAAACTTTCCATCCAGTGTTGTTAATTAGTGTTAATGAACCTGATATATTATATGCAACAGGTTCTGGCGCTACATCTATATATGTATAGCCTAGACCAGGAGTATATGATGTACTAGAAGGAAGGATAGCCGAAGCGGATATGTTAATCTCTCCCATGTAATCTGATGTATAAGTCAATGGGTTATTACTCAACACCTTAAATTCCCAAGTATATATCCCTTGAGAATTTGTTGTACCAGTATCAGATGAAATATTTAAGAGGGCACCCTGAGGCGAATACCCAACAGTAACAGTAGCTCCAGAAACTGGCTGGCCAAATTGATTTCTTACTGAAATTGTAATATTACCATACTGGCCATTGTAATAAACAGTAGTAGGTGAAACTACTGCAACACTTAATTGCAAAGGTATGGATACAGGTGGTGCAGTTGTAGTAGTAGTTGATGTTTTCGTTTTCAGATGCAATGATAAGAAATTCCACCACATGAATGAAGAATATGGCAAAGTATCTCTTATTATTCCTGTAAATGTGCTATTTGTAAATGGTAAAATATCTACTGGATATCCAAGATTTATCATTGTAGATTCCCATGCAGCAATACCTTCTATTTCATCCGCTATAGCGATTCTCTGTGTGAAGTTTGTAATTGTATTTAATTCAACAGTAAGATTATTCATCAAGTCTGTTATTTGTTGTCCTGTGTAATTGACACCATTCAATGTGATGTTAGTAAATGGTCCTAGATAAAATCCTGTTCCTATGCCTTGAGTATTATAGAATGACATGAAATCACCAGTTGGGTCGCCATATATGCCTGTTATTCCTAAGTTAATCATTTGATAACTGTATGTTATTAAGTTAGAAACCAAAGTAGTAAATGCTTCCTGTGTAACTGTGGTAGGTATACCTATGGAATCCCATTCTTTTGCAATTACCAATGCTGCTTCAACGCCTAAAGGATCTTCAGATGCTACTGTTATTTGCATATTTGCAGTAACAGGCTTTCCTTTGTAATAGTATTGACCATTAATATATTTCATTCCTGGTGTACTATTAAGTAAAGACATTGCCAGTGATGGATTATATGAATACTGTGGCGTTGAGAAATTATGCCATACTGAATCAGAAACAGGTACAACAGGCTGACCTAATATATCATATCCCTCATCTATAACTGTTGCTATGTAAGCCTTATTTGTTGCATAATTCAATGCTTGTCTTACAGAAGTAAAGTTAAATGGCGCATTATAACTGTAGGAATTGATTTGAATATATCCATATGATGTTGATGGTTTTTCATATATGTAAGTATCTTTCATTGTATTTACTGTAGGAATAAAGGTTGGCGGAACACCCTCCTCTATGGTATAAACCTGCCCCAAAGATTGGGCAGTCACTGCTGCCGATAATGAAAGATATTGTGGTACATACAATTCATAGAATTTTGGTGTCCATTGCCTTAAGGATGGGACATACTGTACAAAGTAATGAGGATTAACATATAATTCCCAATATTCATCGGGGACCCATTGACCATATGGTTCTCCATAGTTATTGTACATCATAAATGGTCCCGTTCCTACTAAACCGCTTGCCGTATAAGTTGTTGTACTATAATTCATATTCCAGGTATCATATCCATTTGGCTGTCCAGTATAATTGAATGCTGCTGGGTCAGTTGTAGACCAATCATGATGCACCCATATATGATAAGGAAGTATGCTTGTTTCAAGAGTATATGTAACAAAAGTAGCTGATTGAGCCGAGAGATCATACTGCACAGTTAAATTATTTATTGGAATTACATTTACAACATTTATAAATGATCCAGAGAAATCCATAGCAGATTCAAGAATTTCCCAAGATAATACAAAATCTGCAGATTGTACATAATATGTTCTCATAGTCAGTGATGGGAATGATTTGAAAGTATGAACAACTTTTTGGCCATTTATATATTCTACAGTGGTATTACTAAATACATATGTATCATTTTGATTTGCCGGTGACCAGTCCGTCCATTGAACACCAGGTCTTATGTGCACAACCCATTCATAATTAACAGGCATTTCATTTCCTGTTACAGGATCAAAGGTAGTAATATTTTGACCTGTTACATTTTTCTCCATCCATGAAGTAGCAAGCCATGGTATAATTGTTTCATTTGGTGCCATTGTAACTGGGCTGTCATATATTTCATCAAGAAGCATAAAACTATATAAGTCGGTTGTTTCCCAAATATTCAAATGCTCTATAGAGTTTGTAGCAGCCATTTTATAAACTCCACCAGTGTAGTTTGGCTCTTGCATTGTCGTTGTAGGATAAGTCCATGGTGTTGGGCCATTTGATGTCTGTGCTGATGACATTGGTGTAAATACAAAAATCATCGCAGATAGGATGAAAATCGCTGTTACTAATATTGCGGTCAGTGCTTTCTTTTTATTTCTTTTTTTCAAATTCCCTTCCATAAAATTTACACCCAAATAATGTATTTTAATGATAGTATTTAAAGTTTTTTAATCAAAAATTTACAAAATTGAAAATATTTTTTTTAATATTGACGATTTTTAAAATTATTTAATAAAATAATTTTTTCGTTGATATTATTTTTTAATTTTTATTATTAAATATTTTAAAAAATTGAAATATATAAAGTATTAAAAATCAATTTTATTATATTTAACCTTTTAATTAAAATTTTTAAGAAAAGTATTTATTTATATTTGTAATGAGAATGATTGATTAAAATGGATTATGTTGGTTCTTCAGGTCTGAAAGTAAAATTAATTGCATATTCCAAATTGAGTGATTTTATAGAATCGAAAAATAAGGATCCAGATCTGATTATTGCTGAAAGTGGTTCCATTTCACACTCAAAAGATTTTAAAAATGTTGATGATCAAAAAACAAGGCACCTAATAGATCTTTTAAAATCATTAGGTCATGAAAGCGTTTTTGAGCATGTTAGTTTTACATTCAGGATAGAGGGTATATCAAGGGTCTGTTCACACCAATTAGTGAGGCATAGGATGGCATCATTTACACAACAGAGTCAAAGGTATGTGCCATTAAATCCAGAATTTATAATACCAGAATCATTGATTGACAGTGAATTTAGCGATGAAGTGAAAAATATTTTAGAAAATGCCAGATCTCTTTATAAGAAAATGGTAGAAAAAGGAATAAGAAAAGAAGATGCTAGGTTTATTTTGCCTCAGGCAGTTGAAACAAAGATCATCGTAACAATGAATGGAAGGGAATTAAGGCATTTCATATCATTAAGGGCTGAAAAGGATGCTCAGTGGGAAATAAGAAAACTTGCTATAGAAATGTTAAAAGAAGCTTATAAGGTAGCACCCATATTATTGGAAGACCTGTATAAAAAGTATGTGGAAAGTTAAATTTTAATAATCAGTTGTAATAATTTTTTTTATGGTATTAAATGAATATTTGGACGAATATCCTAAAAAAGTAGAACAAGAATTAAAAATATTTTTTGAAAAAAAGAAAAAAAAAGCTTTTGATGAAAAGGTTAAGGAAATAATAGAAATAATTGAAGAATACACATTGAGGGGAGGAAAAAGATTGAGGCCAGTTTTAATGATAGTAGGATATAAATTATTCGGAGGAAAGGATGAAAATGAAATTATTAAAGCATCTGCATCCATTGAACTAATACAGTCATATTTGCTCATTCATGATGATATTATAGATGAAAGTGATCTGAGGAGAGGTAAGCCAACATTACATAAAATATATGAGAAAAAATACGAGGATAAAAAATTTGGAGAGAACATGGCAATTATTGCAGGAGATCTTGCAAGCGTTTATGCACAGGAAATTTTGGACCAAACTAATTTTCCAATTGAAAGAAAGTATAGGGCATTGATAAAAATGGCTGAGATTGTAGAGGAAACTGGTTACGGCCAAGTTTTGGATGTAACATCTAGTCATAGGAAAAATTTTGGTGAGGAAGAATTGCTTTTGCTACATACTTACAAAACAGCAAAATACACGTTAGAAGGTCCTCTTATAATGGGTGCAATACTTGCGGGTCATGATGACTTTTCAATGATCTCTGAATATTCCATACCTGTTGGGGTCGCATTTCAGCTTCAGGATGACATTCTTGGCCTATACGGTACCGAAGATAAAATAGGAAAACCTGTTACATCAGATCTTGAGGAGGGTAAAAAAACATTGCTTATATTGAAAGCGATTGAGAATAAAAATTATAGGGATTACATATTAAATGTGCTGGGCAAGAAAAATATTACAATGGAAGAGCTTGAAAATGTGAGAAAATTTGTTAAATCTTCAGGTGCTTTGGATTATACATATTCACTTGCTAAGGATCTAGTTTCGAGGGGCGTAAAAAGTTTAGAACCGATAGATAATGAAGAAAAGCAATTTCTAAAAGAATTTGCAGATTATGTAATAAAAAGAAATTTTTAAAAAATTAAGAAAACTTTACTCTCATTGAGAGTCTTTCACTTTCATTGAGAGGTCTGTAAGGATAATTTCTTAATTTTTCTTTTAACATTTTTATGAAATTCTCAAGGTCAATTTCATTTGTCTTATCAGAATATCTATCTCTTACTGTAAGTGTTGATGAAGAGATTTCTTTATCTCCTATAACAAGAATATATGGAACCCAAAATGTTTCAGCCTCCCTTATTTTCTTTGAAAGTGTTATTTCTCTGTCATCTATGTCAACTCTTATTCCTTCCTTCTTAATTTCATCCAAAAATCTTAGAGAATCCTGAACATGTTTTTCAGATAAAGGTATTATTCTTACCATGGTAGGTGAAAGCCATAAGGGTAGAGAAGGCTTAATACCATTTTTTTTCTGCATTTCTGCTTTTTCAAGCATGGCATAGATGACCCTTTCAACTGCACCACTGGGAGAACAGTGCAGAATCAAGGGATGCTTCTTTTCACCCTTTTCATCTATATAATTTATTGAGAATCTGTCCGCATTATCAACATCAATTTGAACGGTGCTCAATGCAGCTGCTTTATGCACATTATCTACAAAGTTAAATTCGAATTTTAGTACAAAGTAGAAGAACTTTTCTTCCCAGATTTGAATTAGAACTGGTTTGTTAACAATTTCCTCCAGCTGAAAAATGAATTCAGAGTTGTTGTCAAAAAATTCCTTTGTGAATCTTATTGCAACCTCATAATCTTTTAAATCAAGACCAAAATCCTTAAGAACTGATATTGAGAGTTTGTATTGCCTCATAAATTCTTCCTTTGCTTGATCAATGTTCATTGTGAATGTATGCATATCTGGCATGGTAAATGCCCTCAACCTCCTCAATCCAACAAGTTCACCATGCTTCTCACGCCTGAATGAATACCTTGTTAATTCATATAATTTAACTGGCAATTGTTTATAAGTCATCAAAGAATCCTTTGCGATCAAGAATTGTCCAAAACATGCTGAAAATCTGAGAAAATAACGGTCTTCTCCCGAAAGAACTGTGTACTGCCTTGCTGGAAATCTTTGCAAGTAGCTCTTAAGGGCAGGGTGTTCGTAATCGTACATAACAGGTGTTTCTACTTCCATAGCACCATAGTTCATTACAGTATTTGTTATATGGGATTCTATGAGAGATTTAATCAACTTACCCTTGGGATAAAATCTCATATTTCCTGAATCACTGCCCTCTTCATAATCAGCAATTTCAAGTGATTTCATATATTTAACATGTGGTGGTATTTCCTGAACTGCCCTTGTTCCTGAAATTTCGTAATCAACAAATTCCTTTAATTTTTCGTGTCCTGAAAAATCAAATTCATTTATATCATAAAATTTTTTGTTATAGAGAATTTTGAAATATGTTTTAATTGTATTTTCCTTCCTAAGTGCTTCAGGTTCTTCCTCTTCTCCACCAATCTGTTTTGAAAGCTCTGATAAAGGATGCCCTTTGCATGAGATGGTAAAACTTTTGTACCAGCCAAAAGGGACCTTTGTGACATCATATCCCATGTTTGATAATTCATTTCTCAATTTTTCAAGGACTTGAATTGCAGTTGAAGGTCCGGCCAGAGAAGGGCTTAGATGTGCATATGGATATACAACAATTTTTTTTGCGTTTATCTTATCTGCAACATCAGCGATCTCTTTGGCACCTTTTATTGCAACATTTTCATTGTCTTTATTTTCAACGGACACAAAGGCAACAAGTGCCTCTTCTATTCTTTCACTTTTTTTATCATATGGTTCTGGATTTTCCAAAGCTTTTTCCTTTACACTATATTCTATGAAATCTGAATGTATGAATAATATTCTCATTTTAATCAAAAAGAAAAAACATGATGCGTATAAAAATATTTTCAATCATCATTTTAAAAAATTTATTTTCAAGTCATGAATCTTTTACAAGTTCATAAAATAAATTTTAAAATAGAGAAAATAGTTTACTTAAGAAAAATCTTAAAATTGGGAATTAATTTCTTATTAAAAATGATTAATTTTATTGAAAAACCTGGTAAAATTTTATTCATAACAAAGAGCATTCGTGTATTCGCTTATGGATTTCTTAGCATAGCACTTCCATTTTATCTTACGGATGAAGGTTATAATGCTCTTTTTGTGGGTATTTTTATTACAATAGGTATATTATCAAGCGTTATATACAACATTTTTGTTAGTAAATATACAGAAAAAATTGGAAGGAAAAAAACTTTACAGATATTTTCAATTTTTATGATATTATCATCTATTTTTTTTCTTATTAATAATTTTATATCAATCCTCATAGCAGCAATATTTGGCGTTATAAGCGTTACAGGTACAGAAACAGGGCCTTTCCTAAGCATTGAACAGTCGGCGCTCACAAAATTCACATCAGAAACAAGGAGAACATTGGTTTTCAGTATTTACAACTTCCTAGGGTATGCATCTTCCGCCCTAGGATCATTATTTTCTGGAATTCCATCCTATTTCGTATCTGGAATTTTATCATTGAAAATTTTAATTATAATTTATGGTTTAATAGGTCTTTTACTTTTTTTATTTTACTCATCATTAAAAGATTCACTAGAAATTAAAAGTGTTAAAAGAAATTATAAAATAAGCAATGAAACTAAAAAAGTGATTATTAAATTATCACTACTGTTTTCAATAGATGCATTTGGAGGGGGCTTTATAATACAATCAATACTTTCTTTATGGTTTAAAATGCATTTTAATATGGATATAGAAGCTCAATCTTTGTTATTTTTTGCCGGTGGTATTATAACAGCCATATCATTCTTTCTTGCTGAAAGAATTTCAAGAAAGATTGGATTGCTCAATACAATGGTATTTACTCACCTGCCCAGTAATGTTTTTTTAATATTAGTGGCGTTTTCACCTAATATCATTCTTGCTATAACATTTCTTTTGTTGAGGCAATCACTTTCACAGATGGATGTACCGACGAGGCAATCATATATGATGGCAATTGTAAAGCCTGAAGAAAGAACAGCAGTAGGAGCTATAACAAATATACCTAGAAGTATTTCCCAAGCAGCCAGCCCATACCTGTCTACATATTCAATAAGTATTTCCCTGTTTTATGCCCCATTTTTAATTTCTGGAACACTGAAGATTATCTATGATATCTTGATATTCATTACTTTCAGGAAAGTAAAACCACCTGAAGAAAAATGAAATAATAGAAATATTCATAAAGTGAAAGATATTTTGTATTTAGATCAAAATGAAATTGCTTGTATGTGTAGCTTGGCCTTATGCTGATGGACCATTGCACCTAGGTCATATATATGGTGCTTATTTGCCAGCAGATATATTTTCAAGATACGAAAGAATGATTGGCAATGATGTGGTTATGGTTTCTGGCAGTGATGAGCATGGTACACCAATTACTTTTGTAGCGGAAAAGGAACATGTTTCTCCAGCAGAAATTGCTGAGAAATATCATAAAATAAACAAGGAAATATTAGAAAAGATGGGAATCAAATTTGATAATTTTTCCAGGACATCATCAGAAAATCATAAATCGGTTGTAAAAGATTTCTTCCTTGAAATTTACAATAAAGGGTATATATACGAAGGCAAGATGATCTCCCCATATTGCCCTACCTGCAGAAGATTTCTTCCTGACAGATATGTTGAGGGTACCTGTCCATACTGCGGATATGAACATGCTAGGGGTGATCAATGCGATAACTGTGGTAGGACGTTGGATTCACAGGACTTGATAAACCCAAGATGCAGGATATGCGGTACCACACCTGAATTTAAGGAAACGAAGCACCTCTTCTTCAAGCTTAGTAGTTTTGAAAATCAATTAAAGGAGTGGATAGAAACCAAAGATTATTGGAGAGAGAATGTTAAGAATTTTTCATATAATTTTATAAAATCTGGATTAAAGGATAGAGCTATTACAAGGGATCTAGACTGGGGTATAGAAGTACCTATAGAGGGATATGAAAATAAAAGAATATACGTTTGGTTTGAAGCAGTCATAGGGTATTTATCAGCAACAAAAGAGTATGGAAATATGGTAGGTAAACCTGATCTGTGGAAAGAATATTGGCAGGACAAGAGTGTTAAACATTATTATTTCATTGGTAAAGATAACATACCATTTCATACAATTATATGGCCCTCTATGCTCCTTGCCCACGGAGGTCTAAATCTTCCATATGATGTACCTGCAAATGAATATCTTAAGCTTGAAGGTGGAAAATTTTCAAAAAGTTCCATGCATGGAATATTCATGCCAGAGATACTTGAAAAATTCCATCCAGATTTAATTAGATTTTATGCATCTTTGAATTTGCCAGAATTGCACGATTCTGATTTCAGCTGGGAGGATTTTTATTCTAAGGTGAATACAGAGCTAATTGATAAATTCGGAAATTTTGTACACAGGGTATTGAAATTTGCATATACAAAATACAGGATGGTTCCACCAGTAATAGAAATAGATGATCAGGATTATGAGGCTTTGAACAAAATAAGGGAAACTGGGGAAAACATGTCTAAAAGCTTCGAAAAGGTTGAACTTAAAAAGGCATTTAAGGAATGGTTGAATCTCGTTTACTATGGTAATCAATATTTTGACAAATTTGCTCCATGGGATGTTTGTAAGAAAGATGAGGAGAAATGTGCAACAAAATTACATATTTCCTTAATGATTGTAAAGGCATTGGCAGTATATGCATACCCATTTTTACCATTCACTTCAGAAAAAGTCTGGTCAATGCTTGGTTATAGGGAAAATATTGAAAAATTTGGATGGGCTGAAGCTATTAATCCCGTAGAACCTAATAAATTGAATGAACCTGAGATTTTATTCAAAAAATTAAATTATCAGAGTTTTGATGAATGGAATAAGCTTGATATTCGAGTGGCAAAGATTCTTGAAGTAAAGGATCATCCGAACGCTGATAGGCTTTACTTAATAAGAATATCACTTGGAAATGAGGAAAGGAATTTAGTAGCGGGTTTAAAATCTTATTACACAAAAGAAGAATTGACTGGAAAATATGTTCTAGTTCTTTACAACCTTGAACCGGCTGAAATTAGAGGTTTTGTATCACAGGGTATGCTTTTGGCTGCAGAGGATGGTCAAAATGTTTCTCTTTTAGTCCCAACTGAAAAGATAGAGGGAATAAAAGTTCTTGCAAATAACGTGGAATCAAAACCAAATGGATTAATAAGCCACAAAGAATTTTCTAAGATAAAGTTTGAAATAGCAAAAATAGAGAAAAATAATGAAAAAATAATATTAAAGGGAAAGAATGGGTATTCAGTAAATCTAAAAATATTAGAAAATTACATTGGAAATGAATGCGTTATAGTTCATGAAAAAACAAGTCCCATAGTTTTGAATACAAAGAATGGTATAATCACCTTGGACAGGGAAGTTTCACCAGGTGCAAAGGTGAAATGATGAAATTTGATATTCACGTACATTCTAAATATTCTTCAGATGGCGTGATGGAGCCAAATTTTATTCTTAAACTGGCGAAAAAAAACAATTATGATGGTATAGTTATCACAGACCATAATAGCATGGAAGCATATGGACATCTAGATAGAAATGGTTTAACAATCATAAAGGGTGAAGAAGTTTCAAGCTGCTGTGGTCACATCCTTGCCATTGATATAGAAGAATTCATACCAAAGGGTCTATCCATAGAGGAAACGATAGAAAAAATAAAGGAACAAGGTGGTATTGCAATTGCAGCGCATCCTTACAGATTTTGGTCAGGATTGGGTGAAAAGAATACTAGTAGAAATAAATTCGATGCCATAGAAATTTTAAATTCAAGATCTTTTAAAAAGGATAATGACAAGGCAAAAAGATTATCTTATGAGCTTAAATTGCCAGGCACAGCTGGAAGTGATGCTCATCTTGAACACGAATTTGGAAGGGCTTGGGTAATTGTAAACAATGATCTTCACAAGGAAATAATAAAAGGTGAAGCAAAGGTGGGAGGATATTCAAGGAATTTTAACGATACGATAAAATATGTAACGAGATCAGTATCTCTATGGATTGAAAGGGGATTTAAAAAAATTTGAAAATAATATTTTATGGGCCTACGTGCATCATTTCAAAGTACTGGTCATAGTTTTCAAATTTCAGTGCAAGGTCTCTCTCTGCCCTGAGAAAATAGTAATGTGACATTTCTATTGAACTTAGGTACTGCATAAGAGATGCATTTTCATCATCCAGCTGTTTTGCTATACTGGCATAGAATTTTGATGTTTCTTCTTCTGCATTCATGGCCTGGGAAAGAAGTTTTGAAATAGGATCTTTCTCCGTTACGGTTATTCTTGGTAATGGGACCTCAGTACTCTCTGGTATGTTAATATCTTCGTTAGGAAATTTCATTTTAATCATATTTTCTATCATGATCCTGTGCTTTTCCTCCTCTCTTGAAAGGAAATTGAATTTTTCTTTTAGGAGAGCATTTTTGGTCATTTCAGAAGCCTTTTTGTATATGTCCCTGGAGTCAATTTCAGATCTTAAAGCCATTTCCAAAAGCCTTTTCAAATCTGTCATAAAAATAAATATAACACATAATATTTAAGGCTTTTCAAAAATAAGTTCAGTAGAAATCCTCAGAAAAATATTTAAAGAAGAGGATTTTTGTTGCATTTATGTCATACCCAAATATGACTAAAACCCTCAAAGTTGGCATGAATAACGATGTTTATAAATTTATTG
>JAGDXS010000006.1 GCA_023261755.1 Thermoplasmata archaeon
ACAATGCAGGCGGCATTTCATAATTCTTTTCCTGAACAACTGTCCTTACAAGATGAAGAACAACCATGCTATCCTTTCCTGCTGACCAAACAACAAACGGCCTCTTATACCTGGTCAGAGCATCGTTTATCACTATCTTTGCAATTTCAATCTTCGCATTTAATGATAATCCACCTTCAATTCTAGTTTCTGTTATCATCGACAATGAAAATTACATGCCTTATTTAATCCTTTTTATAATTTAAATATATTTCATATATTTTTTCTGATAATTTTAATGATATATTCTTCCAATCATAATTTTCTTCAATGTATTTTCTCACATCTAGAACATTCTTCTTTAAATTTTCTATATTCTTAAAAGCAAATTCCATTCTTTCTGAAATAATTTTAGGGTCCAATTTAACATATTCTAATGCATTTTTCTCATTGAAATAATCAAAAATACCCTTCATTTCTTCGCTTAAAATTACGTATTCTCCAGATGCAAGTGCCTCTATAACAACAAGACCAAAATATTCATCATGCTTAATACCGTAAGTAGGAAAAACAAGGATATGGCATTCACGATATATTAAAGGCAATTCATCTTCTTTTACAAACCCATAGAAATGGATGGATTCATCATTCTTTGATTCCTCTATTACATAATCTTCTAGTTCTCCGGTGCCAACAATATGCAATTCCGCATTTTCCTTATGATTGAATAGTTTCCATGCTTGAATTAATTCTTTAATGCCTTTGTATTCAACAAGCCTTCCTACGAATAGAAATTTTATTTTACCGCTAGAATTTTTTGATGGATAAAATATTGAAGTGTTTACACCACTATTAATTATAAAATCATCTTTTCTTTTAATGTTGCTTAAATTATATATTGCAATAGAAGTGTAATGCGTAGCCTCTGTAATTTTTTTAAGCAATAGATTTTCAAATTTATTTATTATTCTCCTTTCAATTGGAAGATAATTATGTGTACCAAAAATAATGATAGGATATTTTTTCTTGAACAATTTGTTAATGAATAAATATATTAATTGATAATCTGATACTGCATATATTACATCACTTTCCATTAATCTTTTGTATGCATCTCTGTTAAAAATCCTTAAAAATGCGAACTTGATTAAAATTGAATAAATCAAAAATAGATCCTTGGAAATTTTTTTCTTTTGAACAGATAAACCCATTTTCTTATTTCTTAAAAGATTTGAAATAAATTCTGGATACCTGAATTTAATCGTTGTATCCAATGAATAATAAATTTTTAATTCATTATCTGATAATCTTTCCTTATCAAGGACATTGGTATCGAATATAAATGGTTCCACTTTTTCCCTGTCCAAATATTTAAAAAAATTCAAAAGTGTTTTTTCTGTACCTCCACCATATCTTATATCTGTCTCGCTTACCATTGAAAATTTTATCTTTTTTTGCATGTAAAATTAAAATTACTTAACTCTTATTAAAATTATCCTTTTTTAATTTCTTTATGATAATATCCATAGCATTTCTATTTTCCCTTATATAAAGATTTTTTGCATAATTATAAGCTTCCCTTGACGCATTTTCAACAACTTTTCTTTTTGTTGATAATTCTAGGATCCTCTTCTCAAAATTTTCAATTTCCTCGATGAAAACAAAATTTTTAATTTCATTTTCATCAAATCCTCTTGCTCCTATTTTCGTGGAAACAACAGGAAGCCCATGGGATAAATAATCAAACATTTTTACATTTCTTCCAGATCCTATTGTAACGGGATTTAATGCCAAGAATGAATTATTTAAAATTTCATCCTTTTTATTTTCATTTACCATTCCATGGTATATTATATTTTTCAATTTCCTTTTTCCAGGATATTTGTTTATGTTCCCTATTATATGAAAATTAAAATCAACCAATTTCTCTGCCATATACTCAATTTTTTTTAATGCAATAATATTTGGTTCGTATAATGATCCTATGAAAACAAGATCTTTAGATAATGATCCTCTCCATTCATATTCCTTTATAGGTAGAACATGGGGAATTAAATATATTTTATCATAAATGTTATATAATTTCATTAGATTTTCATAATCCTCTTTTGTTACGGTAAAAATAACATCCGCTCTTTTAGCGAGTTCTCCCTCAATACTTTTAACATATTCTTCGTAAATATTATTTTTTCTTAACAAATATTCAATATTATGTGCATCATAAACAACAAACTTGTTTTTTAAATCATCTTTAAATAAAGGATATAACCAAGGGCCTTCGAAAACTATAATGTCACTTACATTTATTAGCTCCCTTGATCTTTTAATGAATTTTTTCCTTAAAAATTTTTTTTGTGAAATAAAAATTTCAAATGATCTATTTCCCTTAATTACAGATAATGCCGTAAGGATCAATGATCTATATTGCTCAATATATCCTATTTTTTTATCTCTAATAAAAAAGCCACCAACAGAAAGAATCTTTCTATCTTGATCATTAAATATTTGATGAACTCGCATTGAATACGCGCTAGAATATGGAGGATATATCCTTCCATGTGAAAGCTGAATTATTTTTAAATCATTCATTCATTTTAGTAAAATTGAATTTTTACTTAATCTTTTTTCATATAAAAGAGAAATTTTATTATATATGATTTTAAATTTCTATACAATGGATGAAGAGAAAGCAGTGGATGAATCCATGGTAAATACGGTATTTTCTGTCCTTCCAGAAGATACAAACATTTATGGTAACCTTTTTGGTGGAAAGCTTGTGGAATGGATAGACAGAACAGCTGGAATAGTTGCGGTAAGGCATTCAAGAAAAAATGTTGTTACTGCAAACATAGACAATTTAAGTTTTCTTGAACCAATTAAATTAGGGGATATTGTGATTCTAAGAGCATGGATAAATTATGTTGGAACTACATCTATGGAAATTCAGGTAGATGTATATAATGAAAGGAGCTCAGATGGATCTAAAGTCCTCGCATGTAGGGCCTATCTAACATACGTTGCAATAGATGAAAATGGAAAGCCAACACCTGTGCCTAAATTAAAAATTAAAAATGATGATGAAAGAAAAAGATTTGAACAGGCAAGGGAAAGAAAAGAACAGAGATTGAAAATGAAAGAAATGGTTAAGTCTTGATTATTGATGCAAGTTTTTTGCCTATCTCCCTTGCTTTTGCGTAGTCCTCTTCCGTTGGGATCATCTGCGCCCTGAAATATGGTTCAGGGACTTTTAATTTTAGATCCTTCAATCTGTTCTCTATCAATTTGGCTCCTTCTCCTGACCAGGCATACGTTCCGAAAGCAAAACCAATCTTATTCTTTAAGTTTAATGTAGAAAGGCTTGATAATAAGTCCCAGACAGGTTTTATTGCATCTCCATTTATTGTTGCGGATCCCACTATTAAAGCATCTGAATTTTCTATTATGTCAAGAACTGAATATATTGAAGTACCGACTAGATCAAATATTTCTGTCTTGATGCCTTCACTTGAAAGACCTTCGGCTATAGCCTGGCCTAGCTTTCCAGTGCTTCCATAGGGTGATGCGTAGAAAATAACTGCACTTTTTTCATTCTTCTGTTTTGGTGTAGACCATTCCCTATATTTATTAATATAATACCAAGGATCCTTTCTCAATATGGGTCCATGGCTCGGTGCAATTATTTCTATTTCCTTGTTCTCTATTTTTCTAATTGCCTGCAGTGCATAATCCTTAAAAGGCCTCATTATTGTCAAAAAGTAGTGCTCGAACGCAAAAGAAAAATCAAGAGTTTCATCATTAAACAATTTTTCATCACAGTAATGGCATCCAAGGAAATCGCATGGGAATAGTATCTTATCTTCTGGAAGGTAAGTGATCATGGTATCTGGCCAGTGAAGGAAAGGCGCAGAAATGAACTCGAGTGTTTTATTGCCCAAAGAAATTTTATCATTATCTCCAACTAGTATGGGATTCACATCCTTGTGCAATATCTCCTTTAAAAACATGGATGCATTTTTTGAAGCCACTACCTTGGCGTTTGTTTTTTCAAGAAGATATGAAAGTGCACCGGAATGATCAGGCTCCGTATGATTTATTATCACATAATCTATTCTTTCTATTGGAACAATTTCTTCTATATTTTTAAAGAATTCATCCTTGAACTGTTCCTTAACTGTGTCTATCAATGCAATTTTTTCATTTCCTACTATTAAATAGCTGTTGTAGGTAGTGCCGTATTCGGCTTGCATTATGACATCAAATATTCTCAATTTTGGATCCTTCGCTCCTACCCAATATATACCATCCTTTATTTTCATTTTTAACCACCACCTAATATTTCTTTTATCATTTTTAAGTCTTCTCCATAAAGTGCCTCTCCCCCAGGTGTTTCAAGAATTAATGGAATATCCTTAAATCTGAAATCATTTAAAATATTCCTGAATCCCTCTTTTCCTATGTATCCGCGACCAATTTGAGCATGCCTATCCACCCTAGAACCAAGAGACTTTTCAGAATCATTCAAATGCACTACTTTTAAATTCTCAAATCCAATCATTTTTTCAAATTCTTCCATTGTTTTCTCATACCCCTCTTTGCTTCTTAATTCGTAACCTGCGGCAAATATATGGCATGTATCCATGCATACTTTTACTTTAGATTTATCTGAAACATTGTCTAGCATGTATGCTATATGATCAAATTTATATCCAAGATTGGTTCCCTGCCCAGCAGTTGTTTCAATTGCTATTCTTGCATTTATATTTTCCATTTTATCTATGATACTGTTGAGGCCATCCACTATTCTTTTGAGGCCCTCCTTTTCACCTTTGCCCATATGTGCACCTGGATGGAATACCAAATATGGTATGTTGAGAATATCGCATCTTTGAAGTTCATGTAACATGGAATCTATAGATTTTTTAAATTTTTCATCGTCTGGGGCGGCTAAATTTACCAAATAAGACGCATGTGCAACTGTTATCTTTATGTCATATTTTTTCATATTTTCCATGTATCCATGAACATCCTCCATGTTCAATGGTTTTGCAATCCACTGTCTCTGGTTCTTTGTGAATACTTGCATAGCGTCTAGGCCAATGTCTCTAGCCCTTGCAGGCGCATCCCTGAATCCACCCCCAATTGACATGTGACCTCCAATTATCATATTCACAGGAACTCCTCATATATATTCTCTATAGATTTATCCACTTCAATATTCTGGAATGGGTTAGCTACAAATTTCCTAGGCAATTTTTCCTCATATATTTTTTCCTCTTTTTTGTATATCAAACCTAATGCAAGATGGTCTTCATCTGAAAGTATCTGAAATGCTTTTGCTTTATTAGAAGGATCATGGTCCTTGAGCTGATATGAGTGCGCCTTGTACCAATCGTATGTGTTAATTTTATTCCAAGTTACGCATGGGCTAAGTACATCTATTAAGGCAAATCCTTTGTGCCTTATTCCATCTTCAATAAGCTTTGAAAGCTGCACTATATCGCCAGAAAAGCCTCTGGCAATATATGTGGCACCTGCGGAAAATGCAAGCAAAGGACCGTTAACTGGTTTTTCTGGTGATCCATATGGTGTTGTTATAGTTACAAAACCTTCCTCGCTCGTAGGTGAAACCTGCCCCTTTGTAAGGCCATATATTTGATTATCCATTACAATGTATGCTATGTCCAAATTCCTTCTGGCTAAATGAACAAAATGCTCTGTCCCGATTGCATATGCATCACCGTCGCCGCCAGCCACGATAACTTCAAGATCAGGATTTGCTAATTTAATACCTTCGGCCACAGCTGCTGCCCTTCCGTGGAGAGTATGAATGCCATAAGAATAAAAATAGCTATTGATCTTGCTTGAGCACCCTATACCAGTGACAACAACTGTCCTGGATGGATCCAGTTCAAGATTTGCAGCAGCCCTTTTTAATGCTGTAAGAACTCCATAATCACCACATCCAGGGCACCAGGTTGGTGTTTCTTTATCATACAATTTAACATCAATCATTTACCTAGCACCTCCAGTATTTTTGATGATATCATTTTAGGCTTGAATGACCTACCATCATATTTCCTTATGGCATAAGTTTTATCAAAACCCGTGTACAATCTGACAAGATTTTCCAGCTGTCCAGTGTAGTTTTGTTCAACAAAGAATGCCAAGTCAACATTTTTTAAATGATCCTTTACATCATCCAGGAATGGGCTAAGAGTTCTTATTCTGATATATTTTACATTCACATTTCTTTCATTTAGCTGTTCTATTGCTTCCATAATTGGCCCTTGTGTGGATCCCAGACCAACAATTGCAATATTTCCTTCTCCCTGAACTATTGAAGGGAATAAATCCTTCTTCATGAAATCCATTCTCTTCATCCTCTTTTCCATCATTTTATTTCTATTTGGTATTTTTTCAGTTATATGTCCGTACTCATCGTGTTCATCTCCAGTTTCGAGATGAATGCCATTCTTCACACCTGGAATTGGCCTTGGAGAAATACCATCTTCAGTAAATTCATACCTTTTGAATTCTCTATCCTGGGATTCAATTTTTAACATAATTTTTCCCCTTTCTATTTTAAGGCCATCAAGCTTGAATTTTTTTACTACCTGTTTATTCCAGGAGATTAATTCATCGCTTAATATTATCACTGGAACCTGGTACTTTTCAGCTAGGTTGAAAGCATGGAATGAAAAATAGAATGCTTCTTCAACATTCCCAGGTGCAATAACTATCCTTGGCTTTTCTCCATGACCACCATAAATAGCGTGAAACAGGTCTGACTGTTCAGTTTTTGTTGCCATGCCTGTGCTTGGCCCAGATCTCATAGCATCAAGCACAACAACAGGTTGTTCTATCATGCTTGCAAGACCCAGGGCCTCAGTCTTAAGATCAAAACCTGGGCCTGATGTGACTGCCATAGATCTCATGCCTGCATAACCTGCGCCTATTGCCATATTTATTGCAGCTATTTCTGATTCTGCTTGAATTGCAATGCCTCCCCTCTCAGGTAAATGCTTTGATAAAAATTCCAGAACATCGCTTGCTGGTGTGATAGGATATGCAGCAATAAATTTACATCCTGCAGCCATGGCACCAAGTCCTATTGCCTCATTTCCCATCAAAAGTAAGGTGTCTTCCCTTACACCTAAATTTTCTATTTTATAATTTTCCATTTTCTGAAAATTCTTTGCATGTTCAAGACCAACTTCAAATGCTTTTATATTCTCCTCTATTATTTTTTCACTTTTATTCTTATAGGAATCATGAATCGTTTCCCTCATCAATGATTCATTAAAATTAAAAAGATACGCAAGAACACCAAGAGCCATAGTATTTTTTATTAATTCAAGTCCTATTTTATCCTTAGCTATGTTTGCAAGAGGCATTTTATACATTCTTATATCTTTTCTTTCTATGTCCATGTCTTTTCTGCTATTATCATAAATTAAAAGACCACCAGATTCTATTTCATCCAGATGTAAAGAAATTGAATCTTCATCAAAGGCTAATAAAACATCAATATTATCACCTATTGAGAAAATCTCCTTTTGAGCCCCCCTTATTGCATAACTTGTATGACCACCTCTTATCCTAGACGGAAAGTCCTTGTCTGTTGCGACAAAGAATCCATTTCTTCTGAAAAATTTTGATAGAAGCTCTCCAGTAGCTAATGAACCATCACCTGCCTGGCCGCCAATTCTAACCGCTAAATCGTTCCTTTTCATTTTTACACCCTCTCAAACATGTCTTTTGATGCTCCACATACAGGACAGGTCCAGTCCTCAGGCAGATCCTCAAATTCTGTTCCAGGTGGTATATTCCTCGTTGAATCACCCTGGTCAGGATCATAAATGTATCCGCAAACAGTGCATTGATACTTATTACTCATTTTTTCACCTCCATAATTGCATTTATAACTTCTTCAGCGTGATTATCAACCTTTACCCTTCCCCATACTTTCCTAACTTTTCTTTCAGGATCTATAATGAATGTTGTTCTCTTGGCTTTTCCCATATTTTCTACGCCGAACCTTTTTATCAATTCTCTATTTGAATCACTCACTAAATTAAATGGTAAATTATACTTTTCCTTGAACTTTTTGTGTGATTCTTCTGCATCCACGCTAACTCCAATTAGTTCAAAGCCATTTTTCCTTATTGCATCATATTTATCCCTGAAATTGCAAGCCTCTTTAGTGCATCCTGATGTAAAATCCTTTGGATAGAAATACAAAACTATCCATTTTCCCTTGTATTCTGGCAAAATTTCATCTAAAAAAGATACATCATCATTTTCTTTTAACATTACCAACCACCCCAATGAACTATTTCATTCATATTTTTTCTTACCCTTGGAAATAATTCCTTTTCTCTAGTAAAGGAATCAACATTTTCAAGATTTTCCTCATAGCCAATTATAACAAGAACAATTACCCTCAAATCATCAGGAATAGATAAATTCCTCTTAACTATTTCTTCATTAAAACCCAATATTGAATGCGCAACCAATCCTTGATGATAACTCTCCAAAAGAATATTCTCTACAGCAAGACCTGAATCGAATAAATAATATTCTCTTCCATTACTTATACAATCAGAATCCTTCTTTGCAGCAATAGCTATGATCAAGTAAGCATTCTTTGCCCAGTAATTTCCTTTATTTAGTGCATCGTGAACCTTTTCTGTTTCCTTATCCTTAAGAACTATGAAATTCCAGGGCTGGTTATTGAAACACGATGGCGCCCATCTACCGGCTTCCAATATCTCTTTAATTTTGTATTCTTCAATGGGCTTGCTTGAAAATGTCCTGGCGCTTCTTCTTATTTCAATTTCCTTTAACATGATCAAAATTCCTTGTAAAATAATTCATCATAGATATTTTCTAGCTTTGCTTTATGATTAAGCTCCTGCTTGGCTATGAAATTTAATGTATCCTGAATGTTTTTATTTGAAACATCCTTAATTAATTTCATATAAAAATCGTATTCACTTTTTTCTCTAGCCATAGCTACTTTTAAAACTTCCTGCAACGTTGAATTTCCATTAATTTTTTCACCATGGATTAAATGATCACTCAATTTGAGATCAATATATTCCTCATATGTTATTTCATTTCCCTTTTCAATATTTTCAAGTAGCTTTTTATGAGAAAGTTCTTCATTTGCAAGCATATTTAATAGATCTTTCACATTTGGATACTTAGCTAATTTTTCTGCATCTATGTAAAATTTATAGGATTCTTCTTCAATATTAATGGCTTTCCTGATTAATTCTTCAAATTTCATAAAAATCAAAAAAAATTATAAGAGGTTTTATTCAACCTCAATTTCAACAGAATTCTCCCATACACCATGAAGATTGCAGTAGCCCAATGCATATATTGTAGCTTTTTTGTCTAATTTCATCTTAAATGTTACGCTTGGATCTGCGAATGTTGGCCCAAAATCAAATGTAGCCACATGGACAGGATTGTAAGCCCTGCCGTCTATCTGTGCATATACCTGGATCCATTTTATATGGTGCTCAATCAAATTTGGATGTGGTACATCTTTGCCTACGGTCACAGTAACTGTGAACCACTGGCCTGCTTTCACCTTTTTAGGTGCCTCTATAATGGGTACATGCTTCTCTTTACCCTCTTTCTCTCCTGTGTAAACCATATCACCAAATCTTTTCATTTTTATCACCTCTAGAGTAATGATTCCAGCTCCTCTTCCTCTTCAACTTCATCAAGCATTATGCTCTCAATCATGGAATATGTTACAAAATCTTTTCCATGTGTTTTTTTAATTATTCTATTATATACTTCAATAAGACATCTTTTAAAATTAAGTAATGTTTCCAAAGATTCATTTAAGCTATTTAAGTTAATCGAATCCGGATATCTGCAATTTCCAAGCCTTACCATTTCAGACGTGTTGAATATGGGTGTTCCACCCAAACTCTTGATCCTGAATGCTATTTTTTCTGCATGTTCCATTCCCTTTAATGATATTCTCTCAAGTATTTCTTTTACTTGAGACTGGCTTTTTATATTTTTTGATGCGTACCAGAACATGTATACGCCAAGCCACTGATCAGCGTAAGCCTTATTTAAATCATTGATAATTTCCCCAATGTTAATTTCAACAATTTCCCTACCTTTTTTTCCCATGCTTAGAACCTCCTAAAGGCAGAGGATGGCGCGCCGCACACTGGGCATTTTTCAGGTGCCTTTCCTATTGCCGTATAACCGCACACAGTACAAATATAAATATCTCCTATATCCAAGTCCTTTTTATTCTTAACACTTTCCTTGGCCTTTTTATAAAGTTCCGCATGGATCTTTTCAGCTTCCAAGGCAAAATGGGTAGACTGTTCAGCAGCTTTTTCACCCTGGAATTTTGCTACTTCATTAAAAACTGGATACATTTCTTCTACCTCGTAAGTTTCTCCATCTATTGCAATCTGTAAATTATCTTCAGTATCCTTTACCATCCCCAATGCCTTGTAGTGATTTGTAGCATGAACCTGCTCAGCAAATGATATTGCTCTGAATAACCTTGCTATATTTTTATATCCGGCCTTTTCAGCCACATCACCAAAAATTAGATATCTCATATGTGCCTGGCTTTCACCAGCAAAAGCATCATTCAAATTCTTTTCGGTCATTTTCCTCATAAATGATCACCTATTTATGCTATGAATAAAATAGTATTTTAATTTTTTGTAATTGAAAAATTCTTGAAGATATGTATTGTATTTATTTCTAATACTCAATTCCCTTTCTTGCAATTATGCCTTTCTGGTATGGGTGCTTTACCTCTTTCATTTCCGTAACAAGATCCGCAATCGATATTAAATCTTCTGAGGCATATCTTCCGGTAAGAATGATCTCCACATTTTTCGGCTTTTCATCTATTATTGATTTGATTTCATCCGTTGAAACTAATTCAAAATAATTGGCAGTGATTATCTCATCAAGAATTATGATATCATATTTTCCTGACTTTAATATATTTTTTACCTTTTCTAGGCCCTTCCTTATTAGTTCCTTGTAATCTTCAGGTGGATGCCCTGGCTCAAATACGACAACATCCTTGAATTTATCCTTAATGGAAGGATCTTTTGTGATGAAATATGGTTTACCTATGTATATTTCCTTAATGCCTTCTATTTTTTTTAATGATCTTGATTCACCATATTTTTTTGATTTCATAAAATGAATTATGTATACTTTTAAGCCATATCCTGCTGCCCTTACTGCAAGACCTATAGCTGCTGTTGTCTTTCCTTTTCCATTTCCGGTGTATATTTCAACAAGACCCTTTTTTAATTTCATTCAATATATCACCGGTTCTATGTATTCACCCCAGACATCTTTCAATGCCTTTACTATTTCTCCCAGAGTAGCTTTTGCCTTGATAGAATCTATTATGTAAGGCATAAGATTCTTTTCATCAGCATTTTTTTGCATTTCTTTTAATGCAAAATTCACTTTCTCCATATCTCTATTAGATTTATAATTCTTAAGCCTCCGTAAATGCCTATCTTCAAGTTCATCCGGAATTCTTAATATTGGTATTTCTAACTTTTCATCAATCTTGTATTTATTCACACCAACCAGAACTCTTTTATTTTCCTCAAGGTCACGCTGGAATCTGTATGCAGATTCTGCAATTTCCCTCTGGAAAAATCCCGATCTTATGCCTTTTATCACTCCACCTAAATTATCTATTTTATCAAAATACTTATAAACTTCATCTTCAATCTTATCTGTAAGCCATTCCATGTAATAGCTTCCTCCTAGCGGATCCACAACATTTGGTATTCCAGATTCTTCTGCAATGATTTGTTGTGTCCTTAATGCAATCATAACCGCCTTTTCAGTGGGCAAAGCCCATGCTTCATCCATGCTATTTGTATGTAAGCTCTGTGTACCTCCAAGGACAGCGGCCATTGCTTCTATTGCTGTCCTTATAATATTATTTTCAGGCTGCTGTGCCGTAAGACTTACACCTGCTGTTTGCGTGTGAAATCTAAGCCATAGTGATCTTTCCTTTCTAGGGCTAAATCTTCTCTTAATTTCCCTTGCCCATATACGCCTTGCCGCTCTAAATTTGGCTATTTCCTCAAAAAAGTCTATATGGGCATCGAAGAAGAAACTTAATCTGGGTGCAAAGTCATCAACATCCAGGCCTCTTTCAACAGATTTTTCCACGTATGTCAGGCCATTTGCAAGAGTAAATGCAAGTTCCTGAATAGCTGTTGCTCCAGCCTCCCTGATATGATAACCGCTTATGCTTATAGGATTCCATAATGGAAGCTCTTTAGAACCAAATTCTATTGTATCTATTACAAGTTTCAATGAAGGTTCTGGAGGAAATATGAAAGATTTCTGTGCCATGTATTCTTTTAAGATATCATTTTGTATTGTACCTCTTAGCCCATTTCTTCTTGCACCTTGAGATTCACCTGCTAAAATATACAGGCCCCATAAAATTGCTGCAGGTCCATTTATAGTCATAGATGTGGATATATCTCTTAAAGGAATATCCTTAAACATGAGCTGCATATCTTCAAGTGTATTTATTGCAACACCCGCTTTACCGAACTCACCCTTTGTAAGTGGATCATCTGAATCTAAACCTAAAAGTGTAGGATAATCAAATGCAATGCTTAGGCCTGTTTCTCCATGTTCAATGAGATACTTTAACCTTCTGTTTGTTTCAATAGCATCACCAAAGCCTGAAAATTCCCTGAATGTCCAAAGTCTTGATCTATACATTGTTGGATGTATCCCCCTTGTAAAAGGGTATTGCCCTGGGTTCCCCAAATTTTCAAAATAATCAAAATTTTTTAATTCCAATGGTGAATAAAAGATATTTAAATCTATGCCAGAGAGTGTTTTAAATTCTTGCCTTTCAGGCATGCTTTCTATTGATTTTTTATATATTTTCTTCCATTCTTCAAGCTTTTCCTTATACAATTCCTCCTTTTCCATATTCACCACCCACCTTATTTATTATTTCATTTACAATTTCATGCATATTTCTACCTTTAATTATTTGTTCAGCATAAGAATCAACAACTTCTGATTCCATAATCTTATCAAGTTTTTCAAGTGCATGTTGTTTTAACATGTATTTAATTCTTGAATTAATTTTTCTTTTAAAAAGACCTGTTTCCTTTACAAAATTCCAATGCTCATCAAGTGCATTTATTATTTCCTCTATGCCTACGTTTTTTACCGCAACTGTTTTTATAACCAATGGTTGCCAGCCATTTTCCCTTTTTTTCAAAATTAAGTTCAATTCTTTAATTTTTTCATCTGCTGGTCCCTGATCTGCCTTGTTCACTATATATATGTCTCCAATTTCAAGCTGGCCAGCCTTTATTATCTGGACTTCATCACCCAGTGTTGGTACCTGAAGAACAATTATTGTATGTGCAATGTTGAATACGTCCACCTCATCCTGGCCCGTGCCGACTGTTTCAATAAATATTGTATCATAACCAGCAGCGTCTAGAACATTAACAAGATCTGCGGTATAATAACTCAATCCACCTATTTTACCCCTTGTGGAAATGCTTCTTATGAATACATTTTCAAATCTATTAAGATCTTTCATCCTCACCCTATCACCTAAAACAGCACCTCCACTAAAAGGACTGGATGGATCTACGCCTATAATTCCTATCCTGTGACCCTTTTCAAGAAGTCTTGATGATAATTTTGTAATAAGTGTAGATTTACCGCTACCTGGAACACCTGTAACTCCTATTATTCTCGCACCCTTTATATGCTTTAGAATTTCTGATGAAAGATCTTCATCACCATTTTCTATTCTTGTCATTATTTTTGACATTTCCTTTTTGTCCAGAAGAATCTCTTCAATGTTCATAATGGTCTCCTTAAATTTTTTCTTATAAAATCTGATATTTCCTGAATGCTTGTCCCTGGATTGAATATTGCATCTACACCCATTTTAATTAGATTTTCCTTATCTTCCTCTGGAACAATACCTCCGCCTATCAATAATACATCATTTATTCCATTTTCCTTCATTAATTCCAATACTCTTCTGAAATGGTACATATGTGCTCCTGATAAAACGCTTAAACCTATTACATCAACATCTTCTTCAATGGCTGTTCTAACAATATCTTCAGCAGTTTGATGTATTCCAGTATAAATAACCTCAAAACCTTCATCCATAAGAGATCTAGCTAGAACCTTTGCACCCCTATCATGGCCATCAAGGCCCGGTTTTGCAATTAAAACTCTTATTTTTCTCATAATGATCACTTTAACAGTTCCCTGGCTATAACAAGCTTCTGTATTTCAGATGTCCCCTCATAAATTTCTGTTATTTTTGCGTCCCTGTAGAACCTTTCCACATCAAAATCCTCTATGAAACCATAACCACCATGCACTTGTACAGCAAACCTTGATGCATCCATGGCCACCTTGCTTGAATAATACTTTGCCATACTTGCCTCCTTTATCAATGGCAAATGATTGTCAGCCCTCATGGCAGCATCGTATACAAGAAGTCTAGCTGCCTCTAACTGAGTGGCTATTTCAGAGAGTGTGAACTGAAGACCCTGAAATTCTGCAATTTTCTTACCAAATGCCTCGCGCTGTTTCATGTATTCAATGCTCTTTTCAACCGATGCCTGCGCTATACCCAATGCCTGTGCACCTATGCCTATCCTTCCCATGTTTAGTGTATTCATAGCGATATAAAATCCCTTACCAATTTCACCTAACATATTTTCCTCTGGAACGATAACATTTTCAAGTACAAGTTCTGCTGTACTTGAACCTCTCACTCCCAATTTTTTATAATCCTCACCTACTTTAAATCCATCTGTGTCTCTTTCAACAACGAATGCTGTAATTCCCTCATGCCTCTTTTTTTCAATGGATGTTCGAGCGAATACAACAAAAACTTTTGCGTGGTTAGCATTTGTTATGAAGAATTTGCTTCCATTCAAAATATATTCATCCCCTTGCCTTTCTGCCTTAAGCTGAACGTTTGCAGCATCTGACCCTGCCTGTGGTTCTGTTAATGCATATCCACCTATGTATTCCCCAGAACAGAGTTTTGGCAAATACTTTTTCTTTAGATATTCTGAACCCCAAGTGAAAATGGGATATTCAACAAGGCCATTTTGAACATCCATTGCCACAGATACGGATGGTGAAATTCTGGCAAGTTCTTCAAGGATAATCACATAGCTCAATGTATCAAATCCTGAACCTCCATATTCTTGAGGAATTATCACACCGGTAAAACCAATCTTTCCCAACTCATCATAAAGATTTCTTGGTATTGTTTTTTCCTCGATTGTTTTATTCATTGGCGCAATATACTTTTCTGCAAAATTCCTTGCTAGATTTCTGATGAGTTGATAATCTTCCTTTAAAATCACTTTCTCACCAATTGGTCATAGAATAATAACTAATAAGTTTTTTCTTATTTATTTTTAATAAATTTTTTATTTAAGGAAAAAATTCAAAAATTTTTAAAAAAATTTAAAAAATATATTCATCAAGGCCAAGGTCTTCTATTTTTCTTTTACTCGGCATACCTGTTTTTATATCCCATTCCATAGCATTATAGTATTCTTTTACAAGAGAATCAACATCCAATGTAATGCCTTTCAATGGACCTTCTTGGTGGGGGGGCATTCCCCTAGCTCTATCTGGAAGCTTAAATTCACCTGGCTTTAAACCTTCCCTTAAGTTAAAAAGGTTCCTTAGATTTTGAATCCTCTCTCCAATTTTTAATAAATCATCGTTTGTCATATTCCAGCCAGTTAAGGCATTCAAAAGATCGACGTAGGGTAAGGGTGAGAATGTAGAAGAAAATATGCAAAATCCTAAAGCATTTTCAACCTGTGTTTGATTGCTTATTATGGCATGGGCCTTTCCCTTTCCAACATAGGAATATTTTTCCAACTTTGGAAATTCATAATTAATATTGAATAATGGTTTTATTTTGCTACCTTCTGAAAAACCTATTCCTCCAGCTGTATGCCTTCCTGGAGTTGGATCGGCAACATATGTTGTTGCAAGACTTGGCAAATATTTAGGATCATGGGCTGGCAATTCTTGCCCGTGTACATGAATGGCGAATTCTTCGGCATTAAAATATTCAGATGCTCTCATTACACCCTGGTTCAATATTTTTGCAATACCTTCATTTCTGTTTAGAAATTCAATCATTTTTATTACTGCGTCACCATCTCCCCATCGAAGTTCAAAACCTATGTCCTCTCTCTTGATTTTTCCATTTTCAAATAATTCCATGGAGAATGCTATCACTTCTCCTAGAGATATTACATCATAACCATACCTATTTGCTAACTCAAAACCATAAACTATTGAATCCAGGTCCCCATTTAATAATAAGCCTCCCAGCATACCTCCTCCCTCGTACTCCAACCTGTGACCTTCGACAATTCCATATCTTGTTTCTCTCTTTATTATGGCACCGCAAGCTACAGGACACTGGGCACACCCATAGCTTTTAACATTATCTTTGATAACTTTTTCCCCGCTTATGGCATCTGCCTTATCCTTTCCAAAATCTATTATTCCTATTCCCTTCCAATTTTTTATCGGTGTGTCTCCAGAAAGATGAGAAAATTCATTACCTCCAATTGTGCCATATTTATGCCACCACTGGGCATTCTTATTCTTATTTGGATTCATTTTTTCAAGCATTTCGTTTGAGATTTTTCTTAATTTATCAATATCATGAATTTTTACATTCTTTGTGCCTTTTGCAACTATTGCTTTTAACTTTTTTGATCCCATTACTGCTCCCACACCAGATCTTCCAAGGGCTCTACCTCTGTCTGTCATGATAGATGAAATTAGGGAAAGATTTTCACCAGGCTTGCCTATAGAGATTACCTGCGAGCCTATGTACTTTGATCTCAAAAAATTTTCAGTTTCAAGTGCACTTTTTCCCCATAAATTGCTTGCATCAAGTATTTCAATTTCCTTTTCAATGTGTATGTAAACGGGATCCTTTGACAATCCATGAATAAAAATACCATCATATCCAGTTCTTTTCAATTCTGGGCCTATGAATCCTCCAACATTAGAATCACCCCATGTACCAGTAAGGGGTGATTTTGTAGATGCCATCATCCTTCCTGCCATTGGTACATTTACACCATTGAACATTCCAGGGATGAAACCAAGGATATTTTCAGCACCCAATGGATCAATGCCAGGTTTCAAGTTTCTATAAATATACCAAACGCCTAAGCCATAACCTCCTAGAAATTTTTTATAAACTTCTTCCTCAACATCTAATTCAGTTACACTTTGATTTGATAAATCTATTTTTAGAATTTTTCCAAATATGCCTTTCATAATGAAATTATTCAATATCATTATTTAAACTTTCATAAAGAGCTCCTTGAAATATTTTTTCCGAAGAATTAAAAAGAATACTATTACTGGAAATACTAAGGATGCAATAAGAAGTCTGTAACCAAGGTAAGGTATTAGAAAACCAAAAATAGGTGGAACAACAATAACAATAATGTTACCAAATGCAACAAAATATGAATTGACTGCATTTCTTTCATTTATTTTGGTACCTCTTGAAATGATAATTGTGGATATTGGATATATAGCCCCGTGGGGTATTCCAAGAAGAGCCATTGAAAATATTATAAAATAAAAATTTGATGGATATGCTAGCAATATGACTCCTAAAGCAGTTAAAATAGCTGAGAGGGTAATGGGCTTCCTTAAATCCTTAAATGGCCTTATTACCATGAGAAACCTTGTAATAAATGATATTGTAAAAAATGGCACGTAAATTGAATATGCCAGCGTTCCAGAAACATGGTAAACATCAATTGCATAAATGGCTGCATAAACTGTTATTATGGAAAATGGTATATTGTAAATCATTACATTAATTACTGATGCAAAAAGTGGCTTTTTATTTATTTCCTTAAAACTAAATTTTTCATTTTTCCCCTCTGGAAATTTTGTTTTAAATGACATAATGAATAGAGGTAAGGCAATGGGAACAAATAGAAGAAATATTTCCCTGTAATTGAAATATTTTAGAAGAAATGTTTCTAATAGAGGGCCCAATACAAGGCTCAAGCTCAAAGATACAGAATAAATAGCGAGCAATCTTTCTGCAAGTTTCCTCTCTTCAATCAGAGATGCAGAGGTTATGATATTTGGGGTAATTAAACCATAGGAAAAACCTGCAAGAATTGAAAAAATCCATATGGTAATATAATTAGAATAAAAGATCAAAATTAAAATTAGTATGATTAAAAAAGTTGATAGAATGAATGAAATTTTTCTTGTTTTAAAACTCAATCTTGGATTTATAAAACTTGTAGCTAAAAATGTTGTTATAAAAGAGACTGATGTTAGAAGACCTATTTCACCATTTGAGAAATGAAGAATATATTTTCCGAAGAGTGGCAAAGTCGTAACAATCATATTATTTACTGCCCTCATAGAGATTGTTGCAATTGCAATAGATAATGCAACTAATATGAACTTATTTTTCATTCCACATATTCAAGGCATTTTCTAATTTAAATTTTTTTAAAACAAGCTAAGTAGAAATCCTCAAAAAAATATTAAAAGAAGAGGGTTTTCGTCGTTATTTATTTCATATCTATTAAAGACTAAAAACCCCAATATTGGCATGAATAAAGAGATTTATAAATTTATTAATCTTACTTTTATAATTACTAGGAGATCTATGCCTGAGTATTCCAACAAGTTTTCTAAGAAAATTTATTCATGGAGCTATTGTTTTGCTTACTATTAAGATTTATTTCAATGTATCATAACGTGAATTA
Organism: Thermoplasmata archaeon; assembly: GCA_023261755.1. GTDB lineage: Archaea > Thermoplasmatota > Thermoplasmata > Thermoplasmatales > ARK-15 > ARK-15. Next base: position 18,831 of record JAGDXS010000006.1, read on the forward strand.
ATAGCTGAAGTAGAATATAATCCAACAATTATACAGCAATTATCTTTAAAATATTATATCTCATTATACAACAATTCAGAAATTTATGAATAGAATGAAATTAAAGGGTAAGAAATGAAAAGCACAGTAAAGTTTATGATCTTACAGAAGTGGTAAAAATAAAGGAAAGATAAAGGAAAAAAGTTTCACATTTTGAAAGGAATGATGTTAGAATAAGAAAAAAATAGTATCAAAATATGGAAAGAGATCAAAAAACAGGACAAGGCAGATTGTGCATAAGGAAAGCAAGGAAATGGTAGATAATGCAAAGTATAAAAAAGAAGCAATAGTTTTGGAAAATATTAAAGGCATAATGGAAATAACAAAGAAGAGTGATCATAAGGGAAATGATCATAGGTTAAAGTTTCACAATGCAATCCCTTATGGTATGCTAAAATTCCAGATCAAATACAAAATTGCGTAGGAAGGCATACAGGTAATAGAGCTATCGATGAAAGAAGAGAGAAATACAAGCAGGGAATGTTCTGTATGTAGTTTGCTGACCGAATAGAACATGGAAGAATTCTGCACTGTGAACATTGTGGTATAACAATAGATAGACATTTCAATACAACAATAAACATAAGTAAACGGGTCAGACATGGGTGAAACGATCCCTCCAGTATGTGGAAAAAGGACCATCAGGTGAGCAATGACTCGGTTAAAAGATGATGAGCAAAAGATGGTAAGTAGAGATCCTGGATAGGATTTCTACAAAGCTTTAAAACATTAAGATTGACTTAATTATGATTTTTAATAGAAAAGGATAAAAATATATAAATTTACCATTAAAAATAATTTTCCTTGATATTAAGGATGGCCTATCTATATCACCATATTCATTTATTAAGTCAATAAAACCTTCTTTCTTAATTGTTAAAATCAATTTTAACAAGTCTTTATCATCCATTTTTGAAAATATTCTGTGGATTAAATAATCCGTTTTTAGTTCTTTAAGCATGCTTTTCAAATTTTTTTCATAGGATTCATTTTCAATTATAGTTTCTGCGAGGATCTGCGATCCCCTTAAACCATAATACAATCCACCGCCTGATGTGGCTTTAACAAAAAGTGCAGCATCACCCGTTAAATAAATATTTTCCTTTGAATGAATTGGTAAAAAACCAATAGGAATTTGTCCAGCAACTTTCATATCAGGAACAATGTCTCCCACTGTGCTTTTAATAAATAATTTTATCCTTGATATTGGCTCGTTATCATAGGTGGCAAGGCCTATTAATATGTCATCTTCTCTCGGAACTATCCAAGAAAAAAATCCATCGCTGTATTTTCTGTCCAAATAAACGTGTACATATTCACCCATAAAATTTTTATTTTTAATTACAAACTGTATTCCATTTAACAATTTAATTTCATTTTTTATTACCATGTTTCTTACAAAGCTTCTTGCCCCATCAGCGCCTATTACCATTTTAGATTGATAAGTATTATTTGATTCAATAATATATTTATCTCCAGATCTTTTTATACTTTTAACCCTTTCATTTTTTAAAACATTATCGCTAACATTTTCATAAAAGCCTCTGTCAAATTCTTTCCTGTCTATGACATAGGCTGCTGTCCCCTTTTTTTCTATTGCCAAAGATTCATTTGAAATATGAATAATAGCACCCTTTATTTTATTCAATATCACTCTCTTTTCAGTAAATTTTAATACATCCTCACTAACAAGGCCTGTACAGTGGACGGGATAACCAACTAAACCATGCTCCTCAAAAACTTTCAAATCATATTTATCTTTTAAAAGATTTGCCAAATAAAGACCTGATGGCCCACCACCTATTATAGCAATATCCATTGATATATCAAAATATTATTAGAGATAAAAATTTTGGTTTTTTGAAAAATTATTTTTTTGTTCAATAATAACCGATTTTTCTTCAATTATTGGTATCATAACATTCGTTACTAAAACCAAAATTCTTACATTGTTACCTAAACTTCTATCTACAACGTAACCAGGTGTAATATTCTCATTATATGCAAGCTGGGAAGATATTCCGCCTATTATTTTTCTCATCAATATATCTAAATCCAACTCTTCACCTGTTGTTATAAATACTATTGCCCTTGTTGAAGATGAAATGTTTATGTCTGCCAATGATGTATCTACTATATTTTTTATAATATAATCAATATTATCTATACTTCCTTCATTGTAAAATATAGTTGATAACTTACCCTGAGAAAAGAAATTTTTAACCTCTGAATAGCTTATATGCAGGTTAGATTTGCTATATATCATTTCATGGAATGAGTATATGATCATGAATATTAGCTGATCCATCACCTTGAAAGCCCTTTCAATAGGGAGGTATCTAGGTGAGTTTTCTAAAAGCTTATTATTATCTAGAAGAATAAGAGTTTTTGCGACTTTTGTTAATTCCTTGATACCTTCCACTGCTTTTTTGTATCTGGAACCTTCAGCTTTAAATGGTAAAGTGACAATATTGATAACGAGAGCACCAGTATCTAAGGCTATTTTTGTAATTACCTGAGTGGCTCCGGTGCCTGTACCACCACCAAATCCTGAAACAATAAAAATAACTTTGAAACCTTTCAGGACATTTAATATTTCATCCCTGGCTGAAAATGCTGCTTTATATCCTAAATTTGGGTCTCCGCCAGTGCCAAGACCCTTTGGTAAATTCAGCAATATTTTTTTATCCGCATTAATATTTGATAAATGGCTAATATCTGTATTTATTGAAATAGTATAAAATTTATTTCTTGCTAGATTATATATCCTATTTATAGTATTTGTACCTGCCCCTCCTATACCAACAACGCAGAAATCATTTCTTTCAATATAGGAATAATTTTCGCTTTTTCCATAAATAAAATCCTCAACTCTCATTGTTTTCCTTTAACCTCTTACTAACTATCTCTTTAACTCTTCTATTTACATACTCCCTTACTGCCATTCTAATGAGATCCTCCTTATTCACAGCATCACCATTTTCAATCAATATTTCTATATTTTCCATTACAGCTTTAGGAATATCTACAGGAATCTTTTCAATATTTTGTGGTGAAAATTTTTCTTCCAAAAATTTTTGAATTGCAGTTCTGATAATTTCTGATAAATTTTTATATTCTCCACTTTTTAAAAGTTCTTCTAATTTAGAGTATGCTTCACCAGTTATTCTAATTGTTATTCTAACTGAATTCATAAGGTTTTCATTATCTGACATATTTAACACCTTATTTTATATTATGTCTGACATATTTAAGATATAAAAAACAAATATTTATATTTTTTTACTTTATTACCATTATATTTAGAATTGGTATCAATTTTATATTCAATATAAATATTTTTCCTTAAAAATATTTAATTACCATCAGTAATAAAATATTACAAAAACTTTATTAAAATAATATCATTTATGAGCACATTCATATGGTGATCTGAATGGAAAGGAACATAGTTATAGAAGATCTAAAAAGCTTGGCTGTAATGGATAGGGAAGTAGAGATAGTTGAAAGGAAAGGGATAGGACATCCCGATAGTGTTGCAGATGGTATAGCAGAATCTGTGAGCGAAGCACTGAGCAGATTCTACGTAAAAAAATATGGTAGAATACTCCACCATAACACGGATGAAACTCAGGTGGTAGGTGGACAGGCACAGCCTAAATTCGGTGGAGGTCTAGTACTTGAGCCCATTTATATTCTTCTAGTTGGAAGGGCAACAACAAAGGTCAATGTAAATAACGGTGAAGAAAGAATACCTTACCGTACAATAGCAATACAGGCCGCAAGGGACTACCTGAAAAGAAATTTCAGAAATCTTAATGTTGATGAAGATGTAATAATTGATTGTAAAATTGGTCAGGGATCACAGGATCTCAGGGGATTGTATGATCCTTCAAAGCTCCTTGCAAATGATACTTCTTTTGGTGTGGGCTTTGCACCAATGTCTGAAACTGAAAAACTTACGCTTGAAACTGAAAAATTGATAAATGGTAAATTAAAGGATAAATACAAAGAGATAGGCGAAGATGTAAAGGTAATGGGTTTCAGGCAAGGAAAAACAATAAATTTAACTGTGGCAGAAGCTTTTGTTGATAAATATATACCTGATAAATCACATTATTTAAATGTTAAAGATGAAATAAAAAATGCTATTCTAGATAATGCAAGAAAATTCACTGACAAAGATGTTAAGGTTTATGTTAATACGGCGGATAATCCAGATACGGATCTCTTCTATCTTACAGTTACAGGCCTTTCATTTGAAAATGGTGATGATGGATCCGTTGGTAGGGGCAATAGGGTAAATGGATTAATTACACCTTATAGACCTATGAGCATGGAGGCAGCAGCTGGTAAAAATCCAGTCACGCACGTTGGAAAGCTCTATAATATTCTAGCGTTCAGAATTGCAAATGAGATTTACGAATCTGCAGGCAACGATTTGAAAGAGGTACATGTTAGAATAGTAAGCCAGATAGGAAGAAGAATAGATGACCCACACGTTGCAAGTATACAGGTAATTCCTTCAGAAGGCGTAAACTTGGAAAGATACCATAAAGAATTCAAGGAAATTGCAGACAGGCACCTTGCTTCAATAACAAAATTGAAGGATGAAATAATGGAAGGTAAAGTACAGGTCTTTTAAACCTTCCATTTTTTATTCAAGCATTTTCCACATAATATATGCAGATTCTCCATTGCTGTAATAGCTGTTAATCATATTTATTATTACAAAACCGTTTCTTTCATAAAATTTAATTGCACTATCATTAGATATCCTTACTTCAAGCCTAATCGCCCTTATTCCTTCTTCCCTGCAAATATTTTCGAAGTGTTTCAATAACAATGATCCTATGCCCTTGCCCTGATAAGGTGTATCCACAGAAAACATTAAAATTCTTGCCTCGTAAATAGAATTCTTTGCAGAAGCTAATACACCAACTATTTTATTTCCAATTAATGATACGATAAAACCTTCCGGCCAGGCTTCGTATATACTATGGTAAATTTCAAGTGAATATCTTTCAGTCAATGTTCTATCTATTATTCTTACCACCTGGGGAAGATCATCTAGTCTAAACCTTCTTATTATTATTTGATTTAAATCAACTTTAGGATGCCACATATTTTACCACTTGGATTTTATATAAAATTATAGAATATTTTATAATAATCCATATTTTATTAAAGTATTCTAAAAAACTATTCTTAAAGTATTGATTTATAATAAAATTTGGATTAACCTTCCGGCAATTTTTATTTAAATGCATGATTTTATAAAGAATAATTGGAATTTATAAACTTTTCCTTGAATAATTTTATAAAACTATTTAAAAGAGATTTACATAAGCCTATTAGAAAATAAGGTGTGGTACAATGCTCGGTAGGAAATCCCTGCTATTAGTTGCACAGAATCTCTTGACTGGCCTTATAGGCTATCTAGGCCTTCTATATGTTTTAAGGTATGCAGGTCTTGAACCATATGGAGTTCTACAATTTTCCCTTTCCTTTCTAGGACTTTTTTCCTTCCTACTTGATCTAGGATTTTCAACTGCAAATATTAAAAGGATTTCTGAGGGAATGGACTTCGAATATGCTATAACTACTTATTTTATAATAAAAATTATTCTTGCTATAATATTTGTAGCGGTGGTAATTTCCTCGATAGAATTCTGGGAAATATTCCTAAAAGGCCATTTCCAGACACCATATGAGGAATATGCATTTTTCATTTTAATCCCATACTATATACTTCAGAGTTTTGTTATTTATTATCAATCAATTTTCAACGCACTTACAAAGGCTGCAATTTTAAGCGTACCCAGAATCATTGAGGCAACATTTAGAAATGTTATGTATATAATCACGAGCTATTATATTGCAAGATCATTGGTTTATAAAAATGAGTATTCGCTTATTATGGCGTTGATAATGGTAGTTACTTATTCAGTTTATGTTTTGATTTTCATGTATTATGGCCGTAAATGGAAATTTAAAAAGCCAAAAAGAGAGCATTTTAAAAAATATGTTGAATTTGCATTGCCCGTTTCTGTATCAGTGATCCTTGGTGCAATTTCTGGTAATATAAGCAATGTAATAATACAATATTTCTGGGGGCCATATTACGTAGGTGCATACTCAGGTATTGTAACCATAGTAGCATTTGTAAATGCTACAGCATCTTCTCTTGTTGCATTCATATATCCTACAATGTCATCTTTGCATTCAAACAATAAGAAAATTGAATACTCTGATTTGATTTTAAATGCTGAAAAGTACATTTCAATGGTAATTTTACCAATAGTTATTTTTATGGTTGTATTTTCAAAGCAGGTAGTGAACCTCTGGACTGCGCAACTCATTGCTTTTAGCTCAATACTAATCGTTCTTTCAATCATGGCTTTGATTAATTCATTAAATTCACCATACTCTACTCACTTTAACGCTTCTGGGAACCCTAAATTTCTCATGTATATGAGCATCATATCATTTTTTGTTATTTTAATTTTTGATATTATATTGATCCCAAGAAGATTCCTTTTAATGCAATTTCTTGGTCTTTCTGCACTTGGGGCAGCAATTGCTAATTTGTTATCAAGTATTGTAACAATGTTTATTATAAGAATATACACATACAAGGAAGAAAAAATAATTGTAAATAGAAATGTAATCTACCAAATCATTATTGGTATAATAACTGGCATTGTTTTATATTTTCTAAAAAACCTTAAATTACCAACATACCAGTGGTGGGCACTTTTGATCTGGCTCTTTATTACTTTTGTAATATTTCTAGGCCTGTCATATATGTTTAAAATCCTAAAAAAGGATGATATGAAATATATTCTAGATGTAATTAATCCAAAGGAAATGGTAAATTATATTAAAGAAGAAATGAAAAAATAATTTATTGTTGCCTTGAAACTACCTGTCTGCCCTTGCGCATAGTATGGGCTCCGAAAATTATAGCTAAGAAGAGTAATTCTGACATAAGGAAGATGTATGTGAACATATAAAGTGTGTCGAATAAAGCCATTTTATCTACGACTGAATTAAATTCTTGGGGGGATAGCATTCTGGGTGCATATATATATACATATAGAGAACCATTGTTTAAAGAAACATTTGTAACATATATGCCAAATGAAAGGTTACTTACATCTATTGAAAATTTTGTATAATACAGACCTGCCCTGAATGTTGAATTGGATGAATAATTTCTTACTGGAATCAAATTTCCATTTGATTCATTCACTAAATTTAATGTTAAAAATGCACTAACATGCTGAGTTGTTGTTAAATTTATGTAATAAATATTTGTTGGATAAAAATTGAATGTTACATTTTTCAAGATAGTTTGATTATTCCCCGATATTTCATATGAATTATAATATTGATGCATATTTGAATCTCCAATTGGGTAATAAATTAAAGCAAATAACGATGCAATAACTATTGCAATTGTTCCAATCTTTGCTCTCTTTTTTGTCTGCCAAATTTTCATTCTGTGAAATAGATAAAACAATATTATAGGATATAATAATATAAGAGCACCCATCACTAGAAAAGCAACAGCTACAAATGCGATTCCTATTAGAATTGAGTATACCAAAATCCTGAGATCGTTAGACTCCATTTTTATTACCTTTTCCTATGATTCCATTTCAATGGCATTAATAAATCTTTTCCATATTCATTTCAAAACCCTTATCGTTATTTTTACTACCCTGTCTTGTATGTCCCATTCTTTTGAATAGCCCTCATTTAAATCTTCATTGAATATGGAAAGAGTTTCTTTTTCAATATAATCTTTATTATTTTTTAAAACAAGTTCTATATTAGGATCTATTGATTCTATTTTTAGTTCTATCCTGTCCGCATAGGCCAAATCAAGCTCTTTCCTCATGATTTGTATTCTTCTTACAAGTTCCCTTGCAAGACCTTCAAGTAAAAGATTTTTATCTATTTTTTTAGTTATAAGTACATATAAATCATTATCCTTTGCAAGTTCAAGATCATCAATTGGTTCCTCAGTAAATATTATTCCATTTGAGGGTATTTCTGCATCCAGTATTTTTAAAGTTCCGCTCTCTTTAATTCTATTTCTTAATTCAAGTGGATCTAAGCTCATCAAATATTCTGAATATCCTTTTATTTCATTTTTAAATATAGGCCCTACCACTTTAGGATCTAGCTTAATGCTTACTTTAACAAATTTGTTTATATCATTCTCTATAAATACTTCCTTTACATTTAATTCTTCAATAATTATATCCTTATGCTCTTCCAACACATTCTTCAATTTTTCATCCTTAGTAATTACATAAATTTTTTCTATAGGTTGTCTTGTTTTTATGTTAGCAACTTGTCTAGCTCTTCTTCCAAGTTCAACTACATTTATCAAAGATTGCATGTCATTTTCTAAAGAAAGATTAATCAATGATTCGTTCTCTTTTGGATAATCCTGTAAATGAACGCTTTTTTCTCCTGTCAGGTTTCTAAATATATATTCTGAAATGAATGGCGCGAAAGGGGCTAAAATTTTTGAAAAATCCCTGAATACAATGTACATTGTTCTGTATCCTGACATTTTTTCCTGGGTAAGCTTCTCTTCCCAAAATCTTCTCCTTGATCTCCTTATGTACCAATTACTAAGATCATTAATGAATTTTTCGTTACACTCCATTGCTCTGTTAATCTCTAATTTTTCCATGTAATTTCTAACACATTTTATTGTGCTATTTAGCTTTGAAATTATCCACTTGTCCAGACTTTCTGTTATCTCACCTTCATCGTAATGAAAATTATCCAGTTTTGCATTATTTTTGAAAAATACGTACGAATTCCAGAGAGTTTCTATTGTTCTTGATCTGTATTCCTTTATCAATGTGCTTGAAACCCTCCTGTCCTTCCAAGGTGGTAAGCTAAAAATGTATACTCTTAAAGCATCTGCACCTAGATTGTCCATTATTGGCATAGGATCTACAGCATCACCCTTACTTTTGCTCATTTTTTCTCCCCTTTCATTTAATACAAAGCCTAATGTAAGGACATTTTTGTATGAATTTGAATTGTTAATTAAAGAATTTACAACATGGAGTGTATAGAACCAGCCCCTTGTTTGATCAATAGCCTCTGTAATAAATTCAACAGGATAGAATTTTTCAAATTTATCTTTATTTTCAAATGGATAATGAAATTGTGCAAATGGTGCACTACCAGAATCAAACCAACCATCAATTACAAAATTTTCCCTTTCCATTTTTTCATTACATACGGGGCATTTTACTACTAATTCATCTACCCATGGCCTATGTGGTTCAAAATCATCCGGAACTTTTTCAGAATGCTGGAATAACTCTTTGAAGCTAGACGGAACAAAAGTATGACCATTCTTGCATTTCCATACTGGTAATGGTGTTCCCCAATAACGATCCCTGCTCAATGCCCAATCCTTTGCCTCTAAAAGAAAATTTCCAAATCTTCCATGTTTTAAATGATCAGGGATCCAGTTTATTTTTTCATTATTTTCTATGAGCTTTTCTCTTATATTGGAGACCTTAATGTACCATGTATCAAGAGGATAATAAAGTAAAGGAGTGCCACATCTCCAGCAAAATGGATAAACATGTTTTATTCTTTCACTTTTGAAAAGCTTGTTTTCCTTTTTAAGATAAGATATTATTTCTTTATCAGCTTCTTTCACAAATTTACCCTTCCATGGTCCATCAGTAAATTTGCCTTCCCTGTCAACAGGATTGAGAATTTTTACATTTAATCTCCTGGCAATTTCGAAATCATCCGAACCAAAAGCAGGAGCTATATGAACAATTCCTGTACCTTCGTCAATTGATACAAAATCTCCTGAAACCACATAAAAAACATTTCCATCATATGGTATTGCATCAATTATCCTTTCATACCTTTTGTTTAAGAGATCTTTACCCTTAAGGATCTTAACAATCTCAGCATCGGGCATCAATTTTTTTGATACCTCATTTGATAAATAATATTTCTCGTTGTTATAATTAACAAGAACATAATCTATATTTTCATTTACAGCCAAAAATAGATTGGATGGCAGAGTCCATGGTGTTGTTGTCCATACAAGAAAATATGCATCTTCATCCTTGACCTTAAATTTCACATATATGGATGGATCCTCTGTTTCTTTATATCCTTGCGCCACTTCATGGCTTGATAGTGGAGTTCCGCATCTGGGGCAATAGGGTACAATTTTAAAACTTTTTTCCAGTAGACCCATGTTCCATATTTTGCTTAATGCCCACCATACACTTTCTATATAACTGTTGCTCATGGTGACATAAGCATTTTCAAGATCGATCCAGAAACCAATTCTTTTTGTCATCTCTTCCCATTCTTTTTTATATTTAAAAACACTCTCTTTGCAGAGTGCATTAAATTCTTTTATTCCATATTTTTCAATCTCTTTTTTTGAATTTATTTTTAACATTTTTTCTACTTCTAGTTCTACTGGTAAGCCATGACAATCCCAACCGCCTATCCATGGAAATATATTCTTGCCATTCATTGCGTTGAACCTTAATACAACGTCCTTAGTGGCTCGAGTAAGAGCATGACCAAAATGTGGGTGGCCGTTGGCAGTTGGAGGCCCTTCTAGAAATGAAAAAATTTCATTTTTCTCGTTCTTATTTCTTAATTCCTGGAATATTTTTTCCTTTTCCCAATATTCCATTATTTCCCTTTCCATTTTTGGAAAGTCTATTTTTGGATTGAATGTTTCTTCAGCCATAATATTCTCTAGGTATATAATATCATAAAATAAAGTTTTTATCATGCATAATAAAAATCATGCTTTTTTGACTTAGAAATGTTTATTTATATTCTAATCTATAGAGTTATAATGATTGAATGGGCTGAAAAGTATAGGCCTAAATCGCTGAAAGATATTGTTGGAAATCAAGATGCAATTCAAAAAATAAGGGAGTGGGGTGAATCTTGGAAATCCGGAAATATACCAAAGAAAAAGGCTCTTGTGTTTGAAGGAAAACCAGGCGTGGGTAAAACAAGCACTGCACTTGCATTGGCCAATGATTTTGGATGGGGTATAATAGAATTAAATGCCTCTGATATTAGAAATGAAGAACATATAAAAGAAATTGCAATGCGTGGTTCTTTGTACGAAACTTTTAGTGATAATGGTGATTTTTTATCATCCAAAGAAGGTAAAAGAAAACTGATCATAATTGATGAAGCGGATAATTTGTATGAAGGTAAAGGAGATTCAGGAGACAGAGGAGGCAGGAAGGCTATTATTGAAACAGTTAAGGTAACGATGCAACCCGTTATCCTTATTGTGAATGATCCTTATGAATTATTTAAGGGTGAACAGGGTCAGGTTCTAAGAAACTTGGTTGAAGAAATAAAATTCAGATCACTCAATTATAAGCAAATTTCATCTTCAATTTTAAAGATGATTTGTGCAAGGGAAAATATCATTGTTGATAGGAATATCCTTGATAGAATAGCACAAAAAAGTGGTGGGGATGTAAGGGCTGCGATAAATGATTTGCAAATGCTTGCCCAAGGTAAAAAAACAATTACAGAAAAAGATCTTGAAAACCTGGGATCTAGGGATATTGTTGAAAATATATACAGTGCAACTTTGAATATAATACTCAGCATGTCTATGAAAACTTCCAGGGAAGTGCTTAACTCAGTGGATGAAGATCCATCATTAATAATGCAGTGGATAGATGAAAATATTGCACATGAATATCTGGACACTGAAGATCTTTCGCGAGCTTTTGACTATATTTCAGATGCAAATCTTTATCTTGGGAGAATAAGGAGGCTTCAGTATTATGGTTTCCTATCCTATGTTTATGATTTTCTTGCAGCTGTTTCAATTGCAAAGAAACATAAGTATGGAATACATGGTAAATTAAATAGCCCGGATTTCCTTAAGGCAATGGCCCAAAGAAAAAGATCAAAGGATTATAGAGACATCATATCACAAAAACTTTCGAAAATAACGCATCAATCCCAGGATTCAACAAATTTTGAATTCTTTGAAATATTTATGAGGATCTTCAGAAACGATATAAATTTCGCAGCCTGGAACACTGTAATTTTAAATTTAAGTGAGGAGGAAATTGAATTTCTTACAGGTAATGAGAACGTGGAAAAAATATTGGAAAAATCTAAAGACATAATGAAAAAGATGGGAAATAATGCTTAGATTGAAATGTTTAAAAATGAGTTTACTTTTACGCAATTATGGATGATAAATATGATTTCTTAAAATCAATAATTGAGATGGATCCATTCCTTAAGCACGTTGGAATCAAGGTAATTTCTCTAGAAGACGGATATGCTAAATTATCCATGGAATTTAGAGAGGAAATAACAAGGCTTGGAAACATTGCCAATGGCGGAGCTATTGCAACCCTTGCAGATGCTGCAGGTGGAGCTTCAGTTCTTACATTACTTTCAGGAAAAAACCATGTGACAATTTCCCTAAATATGGAATATTTAGAGCCTGTAGAAAACGGACCTGTTATAGGAGAGGGAAAAATAGAAAGAAAAGGAAAGCATTTAATTTTCTCATCCATCAACATTTTTGATGGAAATGGAAAACTCTGCGCACATGCCCAGGGTATATATTTCCTTAAAGATTTTTAATTTATATCCACCCAGCCTTTGATTCAAATATAAGTTCTGCTAATTTTATCTTGTCCTTTAATGAATGTCCTCCAACTATTGATAGAAACATGGCATCCCTATAGAATTTCTCCACACCAAAATCCATTAGATATCCATAGCCACCATGAACCTGGAGAGCAAGCTTCGACGTCCTTCTAGCAAAATCCAATGCAATCGTTTTTATCATCAATTCCTTCTTAAGATCTTTCTGGCCTTCAGCAACACTTATTAAATGTGAATTCAGGGAATCTAGCTCAGAATAAGCCTGGGACATATTAAATGCAAGGGGCTGAAAATCTTTCAGTTTATGTAGAAATGCATCTCTTTCCTTGGCATAGGAAATTGCCTTTGAAAGTGCCCCATTTGCTATACCTATTGCTATTGCTGCAACTGGAAGATGTATATCATCTATGATATCATCCAATTTTGTGCTTAGTTTTTTGAATTTTTCTGAGTTGAATTTAATGGGTGAGAATGCTACTCCTCTAAATCCAAGTTGCTCGTGAGCTGGCAGTTTTTCAAACCCAGATTCGATTAAGTACAAAGATTCCTCTTCTTCAATATTCACTATGAATATATCACCTGATGAATTGAATACAGCGTTCATAACGCCCTCTATTCTATTTTCTTTTTTAGTAATGTGTCCAGGATCAAGTATGTTCAACCTTGTTGAATATGCAAGAGATCCTGACATTTTTCCTGATGCTATTTTTGATATTATTTCTAAATTATTATCATTCATTAGGGATTTAATTACAAGTGAATTCTGCAAAAATATGTAAAACGCAGCAGATGGGCTGGCGGATGCAATTTCTCTTAAAAGTATTGTATAACCAAGTCTATCAAGATTTGCTCCTCCGGTCTCTAATGGTGCAAGTGCTCCTAGGAAGCCCTGTGATGCAAGTTTATTCTTAAGATCAACGCTTAATCCTTCAATTTCTATATTTTTGTTCACTGGCTCAATTTCTTTTTGTGAAAATTCTCTCAATACAGATTCTAGAACCTTATGTTCTTCATCCATGTTTAATCACTCTCCAGCTTTTTCATTAACATTCTGTATATGGTCAACTCTTCTATCTCGCTTGATCCTTCCCAGATTTCGTTAATTTTAGCATCTCTAAACATCCTTTCAAGTGAAGTTAAAGCACCATCCATGCCTGTTGCAAGAAGCGCCTTTTCAGTAGCATACGTACCTGTCTCAGCAGCATAATATTTTGCCATGCTTGTTAAAACTGGATCTGGATTGAATTGAAATAGGAAAGACGCTGCCTTATATGTGATGAGCCTAGCTGCCTCAATCCTCGTGGCTATTTCGGCTATAGTGAATTGCGTACCTTCCATAGATGAAAATGCCTTGTCCTTTTTTGCCTTTTCAACTATTATATCAAGTGCTCCCTGTGCTATGCCTATCGCCATCGCTGCCACATAAATCCTTGAAATGTTGAAAAAGTTCATGGCATAATAGAAACCTTTTCCCTCTTCTCCTAAAAGATTTTCCTTTGGTACCTTTACATTATCGAAAATCACTTCTGCAGTATCTGATGCCCTCATTCCCATTTTGCCATATAGCTTATTTGTTGAAACTCCAGGCCACTTAGTTTCAACAATTACCATTGACATGTTATGATGCCTTTTCTGTTCCGATGGTACAGGTCCAGATCTCGCCACAACCACAAGCTGATCCGCTATCGTACCATTTGTAATGAACATTTTGGATCCATTTAAGATGTATGACCCATCTGGTTGCTTGTCAAGCTTTGATGCTATACCAGCAACATCGCTACCTGCAACGGGCTCAGTAACAGCAAAACCCATTATCCTTTCTCCTCTAAGTACAGGCTCAAGATATTTTTTCTTCTGCTCATCATTTCCAAGCAAAAGAATATTCTCGTTACCAAAGAATGGTGCAAATATTGAAAATCCCAGGCCTGGATCGACTCTGAACAGTTCTTCTATGGTGATGAGCAAATCCCAATAGTTGCCATAATTTAATATTCCTTCTTCCATTGCCTTCTTCCTTATTTCAAATGGGAATTTTTCATGCTCATCATAGTACCTTTTCTTTTCATCTGCAAATTCTCTCAGGGCAAATGCCCTGACAACTTTTCTTTTTTCCTCTAATTCAGGAGGTAATGAAAAATCCATACATCACACCCTCTCAAGTATTGTGGCGTAGCCCTGGCCTCCACCAACGCATAGCGTGGCGAGACCATACCTCGCATTTTTCTCCTTTAAAATTCTTGCCAAAGTTCCTGTAATTCTTGCTCCTGAAGCTCCAAGTGGATGGCCTATTGATATGCCGCCGCCATGAATATTCACTCTATTCATATCTATTCCAAGCTTCTTTATTGCATTTAATGGTACCACAGCGAATGCTTCATTTATTTCCCAGTAATCTATGTCATCAACCTTCAACTTTGCTCTTTCTAGAGCTCTCTTTGATGCAGGTACTGGTCCTTCACCCATGATACTTGGGTCTACACCCGCCCATCCAAATGATACTATTCTGGCCATGGGTTTAAGGCCATATTCATCCATAGTTTTTTCATTCATTAACAAGGTCATTGATGCTCCTGCATTCAATGGTGATGAGTTTCCAGCAGTTATTACACCATCAGGTTTAAATGCAGGTGGTAACTTTTTAATCTGTTCTAGAGTTGTATCTGGCCTTATACTTTGATCTTTATCAACAGTTATCATTTCACCGTTGTATTCAACTTGGACTGGCATGATTTCTCCCTTAAACCATCCATTTTGGAGCGCTTCTCCAGCTAGTTTATGGCTTCTTAAGGAGAATTCATCCATCTCCTCCTTTGAAATGCCAGATACTTCGGCCAATTTTTCTGCTGTTAATCCCATACTGTATCCAATGTTCATTTGGTATTTCATGTACTCTGGCCTTACCAACAGTTTGTAATTCACAGCAATATGCGGATTATTGCCTAATGGTACATGTGTCATATGCTCCATACCGCCTGCCAATGCAATGTCAGAATTTCCAGTCATAATTTCCCAAGAGCCTATGGCCATTGCTACCATTGATGATGAGCAAGCTCTGTCAACAGCCATTGCTGGAACCTCTACTGGTAAACCAGCAAGGAATATGGGATGCCTTCCACCGTAAAGCCAGTTTTCATCTGCTTGTAAAGCACAACCTGTTATTACATCACCTATCCTTAGTGGATCTATGTTATTTCTACCTATGATTTCTTTAAGTAACATGGCTACAGCATCATCCATCCTGAGGGAATTAAAAACATCCCTTTCAGGCTCATTTGGTCTAGATCTAGAAAATGGTGTCCTAACAAAATCAACTAAATATACATCCTGCATATTTATCTCCCCTTATATTCAGGTTTTTTCTTTTGAAGGAATGAGGATATGCCTTCCTTAAGATCCTCCGTGGAATATGCAACTCCTGCTGCAAATGATTCCATCTCCAAACCTATGTCCATTGGTACTTCTGTACCTTTATTCAATAGCCTTTTTGAAAGATACATTGCTATAGGTGCCGAAGTATTTGCTATATTCTTAGCAAATTCAATTGCTTCATTGTCAGGATCCTTGAATATTCTATTTATAATTCCCATTGAAAAGGCTTCCTTACCCGTGATCCTCTGACCTGTAACTATAAGTTCCATAGCTTTTCCAAGACCCGCAACTCTGGCTAGCTTCTGTGATCCTCCCCATGCTGGGATTAATCCCAATGTTACTTCTGGAAAACCTACCTGCACATCTTCCGTACCAACTCTTAAATCACAAGCAAGAGATAATTCAAATCCACCTCCAAGTGCATATCCCTTCATTACAGCAATTGTCAATTTCGGCATTTCAGACAGAAGCCTGAAAATCCTCTCTCCTTTTCTTGAAAATTCAAGGAACTGGAAACTGCTAGCAAAATATTGTGATAAGTCTGCACCAGCAGAAAATGTATTTCCCTGGCCTGTAATTACTACAACATATGTTTCATTATCATTCCATAGCATCTTTATTGCTTTTTCTAAATCTTCCAAGAGTTCATCATTTATTGTATTGTGTTTAGGTCTGTTTAAAATGATCCTCGCCACCTTAAATGGATATTTTTCAATTATTACTGTGTTTAGATTTTCTGATGATGATTTTGCCTGTTCTTTAACTACCTTCTCTTCCTTCTTTTCTTCTTTCTTTTTCAATCTTCCGTCAATTGCTTCCCTCATTTTTCCATTTTTAATAGATTCCGCAGGTTCAAAAACTGAGCAGTTGAATCTTTTTGCAAGTGTTTCTAGCTTTGCTTTTACTTCTGCATTGGTTAAACTCTTTGCAACAGATATTGGGCCGAATGCCCTATTTAGGCCATATTTTACTCCTGTCTCAATGTCCTCAGGTGAAGCAACCCCTTCTTCAATCAATTTAACTGATTCGTTTATCTCAACTGCAAATATATCCATCAGGTCTACTTTGTTAGTTGCTTTCTTAGTATCTATTACAGGTCTTCCAGATGACCAGTCATAAAAGCCTTTTCCAGTCTTTTTACCAAGATATTTTTTATTGTAAAGTTCTTCGTATACTTTGCATTTGCCATAATCTGGATTTAAAGTTTTAGCATAATATTCCATTGAATGGTAAACAACATCTATGCCAACGTAATCTATCAATTCATATGGGCCCATTGGCATGCCTTGCATCTTTGCGAATGCATCAATTTCTTCTGGCGAGGCTACTTTATTTTCAATCAAAAGACAAAATAGTAGCATGTCTGGAGCATTTATCCTGTTTACAATGAAACCTGGTGAATCCTTCATTACTTTTACAGGTATTTTACCTATTCTCTTTACAAGATCATACAATAATGAAATTACATCATCTGATGTTTCTTCACCTTTTATAACTTCCACGAGTTTCATCACGACAGGGGGATTAAAGAAATGCAAACCTGCTACCCTATCCCTCACTGTAATATTTTTTGCAATATCCGTAATCCTTATGTTTGATGTATTGCTCGTAAGGATTGTATCTTTTCTGGTATATTTTTCCAAATCTTGGAAAATCTTTCTCTTGAGATCTTCAATCTCCGGTACGGCTTCTATAACCAGATCAACATCCTTTACCGCAGGCTCAATTTCTGTATATACTTTAATCCTTGAAAGAACATCACTTACTGATGATTGGCCTAGTGATCCCTTTTTTGAAAGCTTCTCAAGACTATCCCTTATTTCATTCATTGCCTTGTCTAGCATTTCTTTTGATATGTCCTCAATATTTACTTCATAGCCATTTACGGCAAAAACTTCTGCTATACCGTGACCCATCTCCCCTGAACCTATCACCGCAATCTTTCTGATTTCCATAACACATCACTTAATTTTTTTAATTACATTCACAAGCTTTTGTGCAAGAAATGGATCTCCTTTAATTTTTAATTTTCCAGAGAAAAATGCTTGAACTCCATCAAGTTTGCCTTCTATTATAGCCTGAAGATCTTCCTCTTTTGCTGTTAAAACAACTGTTGGGGATGCATGTTCGCCCTGCGTAAGCACTGCTGACCCATCTTCCTTAAAGCTAAGGTAAAATGAATCCCCTAGGTCATTCTTAAACTGAAAAATGCTTGTTGTTCCTTTTAGTTCACTTTTCAAAGCTGAATTCGCATTCAGCTTGTTTACATAATCATTTAAAACATCAAAAGATTTCATAAACAACTTAAATGAAAATTCATTTAATAAATCTTTCTACAATGTAAATTATTTTTAATAATTTTTAATGTTTTTAGGAAATATTTTTAAAATGAAATAAATAAGAAAGAATAAAACTGTTGATAGTGGGGCAAGATAAAATGGAAATGTAAGGGATATAAAAATAAAATAGAATATTAAGAATGAGAATATTATAGCAAATAATGGAAATAAGAAATTTTTAATCAAACCTTTTCTTTCTTCATAGAATCTTTTAATTAAGGCAACATTTAAAGCATCGTGGAAAATAATCCAATTAAAAGTTGCAATCGATGTGGCAAGAAGAAAAGAATTGAGTGGGCCCATTAAATATAAGAAAAATAAAATTAAAATGGTAATAATTATAAAAGAAAAATAAACAGATTTATCGTAGGATATAGTATTTTCATATACCTTGTGTAAAGTTCTTGTTAGAGAAATTCCGTAAATTACCAAAATTGAAAAGAAGCTATTAATAAGAAGAATTATAAAAAAAATTAAAAAATAATGGAATCTGTAAGTTATTGTAAAAACAGGTATTTCCATGTTTGTCAGAGATAATTGGTTAATAGCAAGGTAATAGGAAATAGAAAGTGATGCTAATATGAAAACAACACCTTCCATTAAACTTGATACGAAAATTGATTTTTTAACATTTTTAAATGGATTTTCTATTTTATCACCAAAACTGATAGGAGATCCAATTCCTGCAAAAACAAGAACAGAAAAAAGTGATCCAACAAAAATCCCACCTATTTTAAATTTGAGAAATAATGTTGAATAATTTCCTTTTGAAATAAAAAAAAGAAATATACTGAAAATTAAAATAAACAGGATTTCAAGAAAAGATCCAATTGAAATATAAATTATGGATGATTTGAAATTATTCTTAATCAAAAACGTTAATGAAATAATGATCAAGAATAAGAAAATATAAAGATAAATATTAAAAATACTTAATAGTGATGGTATTAAAATGAAAATAAGAAATATTATAAGTGATGCAAATGAAAAAAAGATGTAAATGAAATATACATAAATAAAATTCTTCAACCCATTATTTTCCTTTAAAAATAAATAATATGCTCCTTTGCCCACTCTATACCTTGATAATTGATAAATAGTATTCATAAAAAAAAGATAGAGAAAAAAGGAAAATACGAAACTAATGAACATTAAATTACCAGCATAAAAATATGCATACGAAATTAAAATTGCAAAATTTACAAGAGGACCTGCTCCTGCTAATGATGAGAATACACTTTCAATGAACGATATCTTTTCCATTATTCTTTAAAATTAATTAATATTATTAAAGTTTACTTTAAATCTAAAAAAAGATTTATTTGTAAATTCATTTAGCATTATTATGGGCAACTTTATTTATAAATACCGTGTGGCCTGGGTGGATACTGATAATCTAGGAGTGGTGCATTTTTCAAATTATTTTAGAATTTGTGAAAGAGCAGAGGAGGAATTCATGAATTCTATAAATATACCATTTGATGCAACAAACAGTATTTCAATGCCTAGGGTAAAGGCAGAATGTAATTATAAATTTCCATTAAGATTCAATGAAATTGCAGAGGTAACTATCAACGTGAAAGAATTGGGTAAAAAGCATATCAAATATGAATACCAAATATATAATTCAACACAGGGCAGGATTTCAGCCATTTGTGAAATAGTTGTTGTAGCTATAGATAAAAATTTTAAATCAATTTCAATACCTGAAGAAATTATAAAAATATATAAAAATTATTTCAACCTATGATTTTTTAATCTTATAAACAATGAAATAGAGGAATGATGAAATTAAAGCGGTTAAGAAGATCAGAAACCATCTTGTTATGTAACTTCCAGGTATTGAAAAGATAAGACCACCAAAAAATGGTCCAGCAGATCTTCCTATGCTTGTAAAGAATCCAAATGTACCTGAATATTTGCCCCTGTCCTCTGGTTTTGCAAGATTAACTGCCGTTGCAGTGGCGCTTGATGAGTAAATTATTTCACCAGTGGTAATGACAAGCATAACGATAAAAAGCCATTCTATACTTGAATTCAAAGATAGCATAAAGTATCCAAATCCATAGATTATCATACCAAAAATTAGAAAATTAAATGAATTTTTTACATTTGTTAATCTTGCAACTGGATATTGCAGGACTCCTACCATAAGACCATTTAATGTCCATGTAAGCCCTATAATATATACTTCAATTAGATTGACTTGTGATTCATAAACGGAGTATGTGCTTGTCAATTGACCAAAAACTAGGAAACTAATGAATCCAGATATACTGTATATAAGAAATGCCTTGTTCATAAGAGCACTTGGAATATCAGATATCTTGAATGTTTTCCGATTTACATTTGTTTCTGGAAGCGATAATATTATGATGGAAACCATTGAAAGTAGAATACCCATAAGAATAAAGGATTGGGAATATAAATGGAGATCATATACAAACCCACCAATAGCTGGCCCAATTCCCCAACCTAAATTTGCAAGTGCCCTCTGAATTGCATAACTACTAAAACGTTCATTTTCATCAAATACATCAGCAATCATTGCATTGAAAGTAGAAAATACCATTCCACTGAATATGCTCTGTAGAAAAAGAGCTACAAGTACTGTAATAAGAGAAAAAAAGAATATGCCTATTCCAAATATTATAAATGAAAAGCCCTGCCCTGCCTGGCCTAGTATGATTAATTTTTTTCTTCCAAAAGAGTCAGAAATTGCACCGAAAACAATTTGTAAAACTGCGCCTACGACGCCAACAACAAGTAAATATGCACCCACCAAAGTCAAAGAAAGATGCATGTAAGTGGTCAGAAACAATACTATGAAAGACCAGAGTGTTCCATAACCAAAAGATCTGAGGAAACTTACTGTTGCAACGGTTTCAATTACCTTTTTCTTAATGTTCATTGTTAGAAAAGCCCAAATGCAATTCCATTAAAATTATTTTCTATTTTTTTCCAAATATTTGGAAAGATATATTGAAGCAAGAATTCCATAGATTGGGAAAATTATTATCAAAAATATTGCTGTTCCATATCCGTAAGCGTATGCAAAAGGGAGCAAGACCAAGGGTGCTATTATATGTCCTGTTGAACCTATCATGGAAAATTCCCATGTTCCTTTTGCAACATATCCATCTTTGTAAATTAGCCTTGGGAGTGAAAAAATGATTGAAATAACAAACCCTTCCATCATTATTAGAAAGACTGACAAATATAATAAACTACCCTTAGGGTATGATGAAAATATAATAAATCCAGGAATTGACAACGCGTATCCTACGATAGATACCAAAAAAAGTGATCTCTGTTTTAATTTCCCTCCATAAAGGAAGTATGCTATTAAACCGCCAAATATGGTAGTAATGGCACCCCAGATGCCAAAGATTGACATTGTTATTCCTATGTCCATGGGGTCATATATGCTTAAATATGCTGGAATTATAGATGCAAGAATAAGATTAAAGCCCGCAATACTCATCCACATTATTCCCATGATCCATGTAACTGGCTTTTTTATTGTAGTTCCAGTTTTATCTTTTCTCAATTCCTCTAAATTATATTTTTTACTATTTATAAGGAAAATGAATGGGAGAGAGATTAATAAGGAAACAGTGCCTAGGATTGTAAAAACCATATATATATTCATACCTGAAAGAAATGATAGAGATGATCCTAAGGCGACACCACTTGGAACGCCTGATATTGATAATGTATTTGCAAGCACACGCGATCTATCATCGAATATATATGAATAAGATATTGAAAATATGTCATTTAATATAGTTGCCATTCCCTGAATAAGTCTAAAGGCAATTAATTCATATATGGAATTTATGTATGGCATTAAATATAAAGTTAATGATATGAGAAAAATTATTCCAAATGTTGAATAAGTAGTATTCTTATGGAATTTCAAGAATCTGCCAAGTATTTTTCCAAGTGGCATTCCAGAAAAATAGAATATAGTTCCTAGATAAATTATCTCATTTGAATTTAATTTCAGTACACGTGAAAAGAATGGTATGAACATCATGAAGGATGATAATGATGATAACAAAACCATGGCAGTTATAAAACCTGCTATGGGTAATGATAATTCTTTTAATCTCATAATTAAGGGTATTTTTTAAGATTATTTTAAAATTGATGTTAACATGTTAAATAAGAAAAAATTTTAAATTAAGGCCTTGATTAACTTTTTTTAATGTTAAAATTGGAAAAAAATTCAATTTCAAGCGGCCCTTTACCAGAAGGCTGCAACCTATGCAGGGAAGGCGCAAAGTTAGTTTTATTTGTAACTGGACTATGTAACTTTAAATGTTTTTATTGCCCATTGAGTAAAGAGAAAAAAAATAATGATGTAATTTATGCGGATGAAATGCCTGTTCTTAAATATGAAAATATAATTGAGGAAGCGAAGCTTATAGATGCTAAGGGGACAGGTATAACGGGAGGAGATCCAATAAAAAAGATAGATAGAACAGTCGAATTTATAGAACTATTAAAAAATGAGTTTGGAAATGCACATCACATTCATCTATATACTGCGTCCGGAAAGAAAGAAGATCTGGAAAAGCTTTCAAATGCAGGTCTTGATGAAATAAGATTCCATGTTCCAGTAAGACTATGGCAAAATTTACTATCATCTGATTACAAAAATAAAATAACCATATCCAAAGACTTAGGAATGAAAGTAGGTATAGAAGTGCCTGTTCTTCCCGATAAGGGAAAAGAATTATTAAAATTGATAATGGATGCTGAATCTCTTAACATAGATTTCATAAATTTAAATGAACTTGAATTTTCTGAAACAAACTATGAATCTCTCAGGCTTAAAAATTACAGAACAAAATCTTATATAAGCAGTGCTGTCTATGGTAGTGAAAAAACTGCAAGGGAAATTATTTTGAATAATGATTTTATCACGACAGTCCATTATTGTTCTGCCAGTTTTAAAGATGCTATACAGTTAAGAAGAAGACTCCTACGCAGGGCTAAAAATGTTGCTAAAGATTATGAGGTAATAACAAGGGATGGTACTATATTGAAAGGAATTATTGAAATTGAAAATCCAAAGGAAGTGTATGTAAAAATAATGAATGAATTTGATATACCTAGTGATCTCATATACTTAGACAAATATAAAAATAGAATTGAAATAGCACCTTGGATATTGGAAAAAATAAAAGAGTACTTTAAAGGAAAGGCGTATTTGGTAGAGGAATATCCATCCTGGGATAGGACAGAGGTGGAAAGGACACCTTTGTGATCAGATTGTTTCATTAAGAAAAATATCTCTTTTTTTCATTTCATTCTTTATTTTCTCATATAATTTTTTATCAAAACCAAGCTTTTCTGGAGGCATTATTCCTTTAAATTCATTTTCCAAAGCAATTCTGGAAATTATTGCTGCTGTGTATCCTGTCATTCTTGACATCGATGTCATATGCTTTTCTTTATCATATTTATCGTACACGAACACATCCTTTGTATTTTTCGCAAAGCCTCTAACAAGTAATATGGATATGTCCTCAGTTTCAATTTCAAGCTTTTTAAATAATTTAATAGATAATTCTCTTGGTACACAGCCATCTATTTCATCCGTGGAAAAATAGCCCATCTCCTTAAGAAGCTTTATTTTTTCTAAATGTGAAGGATACCTTAGAGTTTTTTCAAATATATTCTTTATTTTTATTGTTTTTAGCATTGTCCTGAGGCCATCAGAATAGAAGGATTCAAAACTCCCTATGCTAGAAATACAAAATGGCTCTATATTTTCAAGAGGGTCTATTGAAACTATTTTACCATTTTTAATGTATCTTGCTTTTCTTGTGTATTCATCTATTAAGCCTTCAACATTCCAAGTAATGGTATAATCTAGAGGGGGTATCTTTTTTAATGGTAAACCTGCAACATAGATTTCTATTTTTTCTATTTTTTTCATTGTTTTGTATAAATAACCAGAAATTATATTACTTAGACCTGGAGCGAAGCCGGCATCAGGTATAAGAAATAATTTATTATCTTCAACTATCCTTTTAAAAGCATATGGATCCTCTGGCATGTATGATACATCTACAACATTTTTTCCCATTTTTAATAGTTTAGATATTGCATCAAATGCAATTGATCCAGGTAAAGCTGATATTATCAAATCAGATCTTTCTATAATTTCTTTGTTCTTTACAACGTCACCTAAATACTTTTTCTCAATTGGCAATTTATCTAGAGCCTTTTTTGAAACATCAACTGCGGCTACATCAAAATCTTTATACAAATCATCTATGATTGCAAATCCTATATTTCCAGCTCCTAAAACTGTAATCATAATGTATTATCATTTTTTTAGTTAATTAAATTTACTAATCCATCATGCAAAAAATTATGAACCTTTTAGTCTTTTTCTAAATTGATGAATGATCTCAGAAAATCTATTGATATACTAAGAAAAAATAATGATCTTTTAGAAATAGATGACCATTTTTCTTCCGATCTTGAAGTTTCTTCATTTACTAATATTGTTCAGAAAAAAAATGGTCCAGCTCTATTATTTAAAAATGTTGATGGTGGAAATATTCCAGTCCTTACAAACACGTTCGGAAATATGAATAGATTGGAAAATATGATTGGAAAGAGTTTGGATGATATAATAAATTTATTTAATAAAACTATGAATATGTTATTTTCAAGACCATCATTAATTAAAGGGTATGAAATTTTTAAAGATTTTAAAAATTTGGGTATAGATGAAAAAGGAAACGGTCCAGTAAAAGAAATGAGTAATGATATTGATCTTAATGATATACCAATTCTAAAAACTTGGCCTAAGGACGGAGGTAAATATATTACCTGGCCAGTTGTAATTACAAAGGATCCAGAAAACGGCCAATATAACGCTGGAGTTTACAGAATGCAAGTATATGATGGTGAAACAACTGGTATGCATTGGCAAAAACAGAAGACAGGGAATATGCATCTTATGAAGGCAAAAAAAATGGGAAAAACACTCGATGTTGCTGTTGCTATAGGAGTTCATCCTGCAATATTATTCAGTGCCATTTCACCTCTCCCTGAAGGATTTAACGAACTTTCATTTTCTGGTCTCCTAATGGGGGAAAATGTTGAAGTTGTTAAAGGTGAAACTGTTGACCTTTATTATCCATCGAATGCAGAATTTGTTTTAGAAGGTTATGTTGATCCCGATGAGGAAAGAGATGAGGGCCCATTTGGTGATCATACTGGATATTATACACCAATTGAAAAATATCCTGTATTTCATATAAAAAAAATTTTCCATAGAAAAAATCCAATATACCATGCGACAGTTGTAGGTAAATTTTGGAATGAGGACGTTGTAATTGGTGATGCAATTCAGAGGATTTTTTTGCCTATAATTAAATTACAAAATCCTGAGATAGTTGATCTGTTTCTACCTGAAGAAGGAATTTTTAATGATCTAGCCATTGTTTCCATAGATAAGAAATATCCTGGCCAGGGAAGGAAGGTAGGAATGTCAATATTATCTATGGGTCAAATGATGTTTACAAAATACGTAATAATTTTAGATAAAGATATAAATATAAGGGATAGAAAGGAAGTGCTTTGGGCTATTGCAACAAGAACTGATCCTGCAAGGGATATAGAGTTGATAAATCTTTCAGTTGCAGATTCATTGGACCACGCATCATTATATCCAAATGCTGGAGGTAAAATGATAATAGATGCAACAAAAAAGTCAATTGAAGAAGGTTTTAATAGACCATGGCCTGAAAAAATAGTGGAAACAGAACTTGAAAAATTAAATGATAAATTGAAAAAATATGGATTTTTATGATTTCTTCAACAAAAATAAAGGATTTTTTGAAATTCATTAAAATAGAACATACACTTTTTGATCTGCCGTTTGGATATGCAGGAATGTTGTTAGCAAATGTCATTACATTAAAAATTTTCTTGTTAATAACAATTTCAGCAATATCTGCTAGAATAGCAGGTATGATAATTAACAGAATTGAAGACCTACCTTTAGACAAAAAAAATCCTAGAACTAAAGAAAGAGAATTGGTAACAGGCAAAATTTCACTTAAGGAAGCTTATATTATATTTTTCATTTCTTCTATTATATTTGAAATTTCCTCCATATTATTGAATTTATTGGCAGGTTTATTTGTTCCAGTAATTCTCTTGCTTTTCTATGTTTATCCAAAGACAAAAAAATTTTATGCTATATCACATATATTTCTAGGTTTTTCAATAGGAATTATAGTTTTGGGTGGATACATAGGGGCGAAAGGCATGTTCCCTACTTCACCAGAAACGTATTATTTAATGATCTTTGTATCTTTTTGGATAGCTGGTTTTGACATAATTTATCAGAATCAGGATACAGATTTTGATAAAAGTGTAGGAATTAAATCAATACCCGTAATTTTGGATGGAAATATACTTTGGCCGACTGCAGTATTTTATTTAGTATCTACCATATTCCTTATAATATTTTCAATAAATTCAATTTTTAAATTAATTGTTTCACTTTTAATAATAATTTTACTGTTTTTAAGATTACCATATATTTATAAATTATCAATTGACGATTTATTCAAATTTGATATACCTATTCCATTTTTATTACTTCTATCTTTAATCATTTAATATCGTAATTCGTTAAAAAAAGTTTATATACAAAATTTCTATTATCATTAATGGTGATATTAATGAAAAACATAAACATTTTCAAAAATACAGAATTTAACATCATACTTATTCTTGCATATATTGCAATAATGCTCGCAATCAGCCCTTTAATTCCAGGTGTTACATGGTTCCAGTTGGGTGATTTTACTCTGGATGTTGTTAATTATTATCACACTTTGATGATACCACTTGCTCTTCTTTTAATATTATA
Organism: Thermoplasmata archaeon; assembly: GCA_023261755.1. GTDB lineage: Archaea > Thermoplasmatota > Thermoplasmata > Thermoplasmatales > ARK-15 > ARK-15. The sequence goes on from JAGDXS010000006.1 coordinate 46,179, forward strand.
TGCTACTTACATAATGAAACTCAATCAGAAAATTTTAACCGCAATTAACGCAAGCACAATTCCCTTGATAATTTTAAATATACTTGGGCTAATATTTTTCTATCCATCTAATACGCAATTAATTGACTATATATTACAGGGCATGAGAGATGTATGGATGCTTCTTTTAACTCTACTCTTTTTTATTGGTCTTTTATTGTTTCCATTTAAATTCAGAGATAGTTTTAAAAAAATTTGGGGAGCATATTTCCTCATATTGTTAGCTACAATATCCGCAGGAATTGCAGCTATAATGGGCATGATATATGAATATGGAAGTCTTTATGGATATAGTTCAATTCCTATATTTAATTCAATGGTAAACTCTTGGGGTGGTTTACAGACATTCCTTGGTAACTTGGTAACTTCTCATTCACATGAAATGCTTCCTGCAGTAATGGGTGGTATTGTTGCCTTGGCAGCATTATCATTTGGATACGGAAATTTAAATGGTTGGAAAAGAAATATTATAAATGTGGGAATGGTAATATCGATCTTTGGTACAATAAGCATGACATATCTATACATAATCTCTTCATTTGGGACATATTCTATACCTGCCATATTTACTTCAGGTCCATATGGCATGAATGGCCTTGCATTAGATGATTCTCAAACAGGCCTAATAGGAATAGGTGCACTGATTTCCTCTATAGGTATATATTTCACATTATCTAATAAAAAGACTGTTAGATTATTGCAAATTTCAGAACTGATAACCTGGATAGCTACCATGTTTGTAATGGTTGGAATTGGATATATAATAGAATTCAATGAATCCTATTATGGATTTGCTACAGCTGGAACACCACCCAACGGAGGCCCAGGATACCTCTATGATATGGCATATACCAATGGACATCTAATGTTTGCATTCTTCTTTATGCCTGTATTAGCAGCCTTATTACTTGCTTTTTTGATTTTTACAAAAGAAAATTCGAACTTTGTAAATTTCAATGCATATCTTTTCTTACTTGGAACGGCTTTAGGAGCAGAGGGAGTCCTAATCTATCTAATTACATTATCCTGGTATGTTGAAGCGATTGGTCTGGCAATCATTGCATTTTCTATGCTTTTAATGCTCTATCCTTCAATAAAAATTTACTATAAAAATTTAAAAGAAAATTCATAAATTTTTTCCTTTTTTAGCTTAGTAAAAATCCTCTTAGAAAAATTAATTTTTTATAATTTTTGATTATTCTTACCATTCGTGATATTATATACTAGAAATTTCATTATTTCTTCTTTTCTTGAATTAATTTTAT
>JAGDXS010000017.1 GCA_023261755.1 Thermoplasmata archaeon
TTTAGCAGCCCCGGGCAGATTCGAACTGCCGTCGCAGGATCCAAAGTCCCGCATGCTTGACCGCTACACCACGGGGCTATTTGCTTGAGGAATAATGAAATTTTCAATAATAAACTTTGTTATTAAAAAAAATTAAGTTTGTATAAAGTCCATGCTTATATGTTTTGTCTCTATACCTTTTATGTACCATATTATTGATGCTGCAGCTCCTAGGCCCCATAATATAGCATTGAAAATTATGTAATCCATCAAGGTAAATGAGGCAGTTGCATAAATAGAAACAATATAACTTATACCGGGGAATAGCCTTACTAGAGCAATTGCAGAAGATCTTTTAAGTGTTGGAAATATTTCAGGTTCAATTGTTGTTCTTGTTGCCCATGCAAATTCAGAAAACATCATGTTTATGAAAAGTAATGGCATGAACACTAACATGTTAACTATTTCCTTTAATAGAAGAAGAATAATAAATATTGTTAAAGTTCCACCAATAAAAGAGAATAAAGCAAGTTTCTTTCTTCCCCAGTTTACCATAAACATAGCAATAAAGCCAGCAACAGATGCTCCAAGACTAGCTATAAATATTATTAAGCTCACAGTTGATCCTGAAAAATAGTATGGTCCTATGATGTATGCCATCAGGCCGAATGTTAGGTATTGAGAAATGCCCAATACAGCGAGGAATGCCAATGCATAATAAAAATTAGGTGCTTTTATTCTGACAGGTTCGGGTGTAAGCGCAATTTTCTTTTTTTCCTCCTGGGCTTCTGAAATTTTTCCCTTGTCCCTGAGCCATCTGTAAGATTCAGGAACACTGTATCTTGTTAAGAAAGCAATTGCAACTGCAGCAAGAGCTATGAAAATGAAATATAGCTTTTGTACATAAATGGATGATGAATAAAAATACATAAAAATAAATGCTATGACAGCGCTACCAATGTTGTTCATATTTGGTATAAATACCAAGTAAAGGCCTCTTTCCTCTAAGGGAATATTTTCAGATATTATAGTTAATGTGGCAACTTCCTCTCCACCAACACCAAATTCAGATAAAGCAATTCCCAATACAAGTGAATAAACATTGTATGAGAGAAAAATTACTAAGAATCCTAGACCGTAAAGAATTGTCGAAAGAATATAAATGAATTTTCTTCCTATCCTATCTGCAAGAATACCTAATGTAAGGTTTCCTATGATCATAAATGTTGTTGGCAAAAACAGAAATATGCTCAGGTAGACCTTTGGCAAAGAAGATACGAATGGCCATGATGTTGCCAACGGCGCAATAGATGCAATAACTCCCCATAAAAACATTCCCAACGAAGATGAAACTATCATTCCCAACTGGTATTTCGTCTTTTTAATTTTCATAATTGATCCCTCCGCCGGCATTACCCGGATCAGGTTCAATGGGTCGATCCTCACGGATCCTCTCAGCCTCTTAACGAAGCTCCCCGTTTTTCCTTAATACTGAATACTATTTTAATTTTTTTTATTTATTTTCAGAATAATTTTAAATATGCCGAAAAAATAATAATTTGATGCCTAAACATATTGGTATTGATATAGGTGGAACATTCACAGACATAGTTATATATGATACAGACAACAAAGACATAAGCATATTAAAAATTGCAAGTGATTCAGAACATCCCGAATTGTTAATTTCAAATGCATTAAAATCGCTAAATATAGATTTTTCATCAATTAATATTATTAACCATGCAAGCACTGTGGCAACAAATGCATTATTAACACATTCAGGACTGCCAAAAACAGCATTGATAACAAATAAAGGTTTTATAGATATTCTTGAAATAGGCAGGCAGAGAAGGCCCGAAATCTATAATTTGGAATTTTCTAGACCTGTTCCACTTATTCAAAGAAAATATAGATACGGTATCAATGCTAGAATAGATGGTAATGGGAATATAATAAAAGAGATTAATAGAAAAGAATTATATGGATTAAAGAAAAAATTAAAAAAGGAAAACATAGAATCAATTGCAATATCTTTCTTAAATTCATATATAAATCCAATACATGAAAAAGAAGTGAAAGAATATCTTTCAAAATTTTTTAATCATGTTTTTATATCATCTGAAATAGATCCTAACTATAGGGAATATGAAAGAACGAGCACAACAGTTGTGAATGCGGTTCTGTCTCCCATAGTTTCAGAATACATTAAGAGAATGAGTAACAAATTTCATGAAATGGGCATATCATCACCTTTTTATGTAATGAATTCAAATGGTGGTTTGAATACAAAAAATTATGCCATAAGATTTCCTATTTCAATTATAGAATCAGGTCCTGCTGCTGGAGTAATAGCTTCATTGTTTTTATCAAAAAATATGAATTTTGAAAATATAATTACATTTGATATGGGAGGGACAACTGCAAAGGCAGGATTGATTACGGATGGAAAACCAGAAATTTCAAATGAATTTGAAGCGGCTGGGAAAACACACAGTGGAAGATCCATAAAAGGAAGCGGATATGTTGTAAGATATCCATTTATAGATCTTGCTGAGGTAAGTGCAGGTGGTGGTACAATTGCCTGGGTTGATGATGGTAGGTCACTGCAAGTAGGTCCGTTGAGCGCAGGATCCAATCCTGGACCTGCTGCGTACAATATGGGAGGAAAGGATCCTACAGTGACAGATGCAAACATAATACTAGGTAGATTGAATCCAGAATATTTATTATCAGGTGAGATGAGAATTTACAAAGATTTGTCAATACATGCAATGAAGAAAATTAGCGCAAAACTTGAAATGGATGAAGTCAATGTTTCAGAAGGAATTATTAAAATAATTAATAATGCAATGGGTAGAGCAATTTCAATAGTAAGTATAGAAAGAGGTAGGGATCCAAGGGATTATTCAATGATATCTTTTGGAGGTGCAGGGCCTCTTCATGCCTGCGATCTTGCAGATGAGATGGGGATAAGGGAAATTATAGTGCCAGAATACCCAGGACTATTTTCTGCCTATGGCTTATTGACTGTAGATATTACAAGAATATATTCATCAAGCGTAAATGAAAATAATATTTCCAGTGTATTTGAAGAACTTATTAAGAAGGCATCTTTAGAAATGAAAGAAGAAAATTTGACAAATTTTTCCATTGAAAAATATGTGGATGTCAGATATGTTGGTCAATCATATGAAATTACTATCTCGGCAGATGATTATACCAAAATTAAAGATATATTTCAGAATGAGCACAAAAGTATGTACGGTTACAGTTCAAATGATCCTATTGAAATTGTGAATGCTAAACTTTTGGTAAAAGTTCAAGTTCCAAAAATTGAGTTAATGAAAAAGGAAATTGGGTACAATGAAATTAAAAAAACAGAAAGGCTCGTATATATAAAAAATTCATTTGAGAAAATCCCAGTCTATGAAAGAGAAACCCTATCCCCTGGATTTAAGGGAAATGGGCCAGCTATTGTAGAGGGATACGATTCAACAGTTTTTGTAAAGGATCAGTGGAATTTTGAAGTAGATGAGTATAAAAATTTAGTATTAAGGAGGTAAAACATGGATAGGTTTACAAGTCAGATTATAAGAAACTCTCTATTTTATGCAAGTGAAGAAATGGGCATAGCATTAAGAAATTCAGCGTATTCACCTAACATTAAAGAAAGGATGGATCATTCAACAGCCATATTTGATTCAAAGGGAGAATTAATTGCACAGGCTGAACATATTCCTGTACATTTAGGTTCTTTGCCCCTTGGGCTAAAAAATACACTTTCATATTTTGAAAAAGAGAATATAGAGATAGAAGAAAATAGTATGATTATTGTTAATAATCCATACATAGCAGGGACACATCTTAACGATGTTACGCTCATTAGGCCTGTATTTTACAATAATAAAATTGTGGCCTATTCCACAAACAAAGCACACCATTCAGATGTGGGAGGCAAAGTACCGGGCAGCATTTCAATAGATGCAAAAACAATATATGAAGAAGGTCTGATAATTGATCCAGTTTTTATCATGAAAAAAAATGAATTCCAGACGGATATAATAAAAATTTTCTCATCGAATTCCAGGGACAAATATGAAAGAATTGGTGATTTAAAAGCCCAGGTAGCAGCGAACCTTACAGGTGAAAAACGCATTCTTGATATTATAAAAAAATATGGTATAGAATCTTTTTATCAAGCTAATCAGGATTCCATAGATTATGCTGAAATTATGTTCAAAAAGAAATTGGAAAGAATCGAAAAAGGAAATTTTTGCGCAGAAGATTACCTTGAAAATTTTGATGGAAGTGATATAAAAATTAAGGTTAAAATTTCAATAATGGAAAATAAAATTATTGTGGATTATACAGGCACAGATGGCCAATTAGAAATTCCTTTGAACGCTGTTATAGGTGTTACTATTTCTGGAGTTTATTACGTATTCAGGACTCTCTTGGGTGAAAATATACCATTGAATGAAGGATCATTTAAACTAATAGAAATTTATGTACCTGAAGGAACAATACTAAATCCAAGGTTCCCTGCGCCTGTTGCAGGCGGGAATGTTGAAACAAGCCAAAGAAATGCTGATGTTCTTTTTCTTGCAATGAGCAAGAGCATGCCTGAAATTGTACCTGCAGCTTCTGGCGGTTCAATGAACAATGTTATGATAGGTGGAAATTACAACAAAGTTTGGTCTTTTTATGAAACTGTGGGTGTGGGTTTAGGTGCAAAGAAGGGCAAAGATGGTGTAGACGGAATCCAAGCTAACATGACAAACACAATGAATACGCCAATTGAAGAAATTGAAAGAAAATACCCTATACTTATAAAGAGATATGAATTCAGGAAAGATAGTTCGGGTGCTGGTGAATTCAGAGGAGGTTCAGGTTTAATTAGATCATATGAAATTCTTGAAAATAACATAATTTTTACAATTCTTTCAGAAAGAGGAAGGCATAGGCCATGGGGTCTCTTTGGTGGTCTTCCAGGAAAGGCCACTGAAATCATAGTTAAGAAGGGAAATTTTGTTAAAAAAATGTCTGTGAAAATGACTGTGGAATTAAATAAGAATGACTTTGTTGAGATTAGAACAGCAGGAGGCGGAGGTTACGGTGATACTGAAAAAAGAAATAGTGAAAAAATTCATTATGATCTTGAGAACAATTTTATTTCAAAAGCATACTATGAGAAATATTATAATAAAAAAAGTAAAAATTTTTAAGGTCTCCTATCCTGATTTTGTCTATCTATCATCCAGTTAGGGTACATGGATCTAGGCTCAGATATTTTGTTCAATCTTTCAATCTGCTCCTTTTTGAGTTTAACATCCAATGAATTAAGATTCTCCTCCAATTGTTCCATAGATCTTGCACCTAATAAAACAACTACATCCTTCTCTATTAGCCAGGCCAATGCTACCTGCGATGGTTTGCATCCCTGTTCATCAGCTATTTTTTCTATTTCTTCCACTATCATCCAGCCATGATCTTCATCAAAGTAAGGGAAAAAGAACCCGCGGTCACCCATTCTTGTACCCTTCGGTGGCTTTTCTCCTTTTTTGTATTTACCAGTTAAAAGGCCACCGTGAAGAGGGCTCCATGAGAGAAGAGTCATTTTATTATATTTTAAAAAAGGAAGGACTTCGTACTCAACATCCCTATTTATAATATTATAATTCATCTGAGCGCTTTCATACCTTGCATATCCCTTCGCCTCAACAAGTCCCTGAATATAGGCTATTTGCCAGGCAGCAAAATTGGAAACGGCAGGATACAAAACCTTGCCCTGATCAACGAATGATTGCATTGTGTTTATCATTTCCTCAACATTTCCCTCTATGTCCCATCCGTGGTATTGATAAATATCCACCCAAGTTGTGCCAAGCCTTTCCAAACTTTTTCTCAATGCTATGGTCATATGGTGCCTTGAAAGACCCAACTCATTTACACCATTTCCAGTTCTTCCCCTTACCTTTGTTGCAATCATTACCTGATCCCTATATCCATTTAATGACTTACCTAGCATTATTTCTGAATCACCTGCCTCGTATACATCAGCTGTATCAAAAAGGTTTATTCCCCTGTCTATGCACAATTTTACCATTTTATCTGATAATTCTTGATTAACACCGCTCAATTTCCACAAATTTTTTTCACCAAAAGTCATTGAGCCAAAACCGAGTACTGAAACAAAAGTTCCTGTATTTCCATATTTTAGATATTTCATAATTATTATGAATATATTTAATTATAAAACATTTTTTAAAAACTTTAAATAATTTTTTACATTGTTCTAAGCATGGTAAAAATCGATGGTAAAAATCTCACAATTGATGATGTAGTTAATGTAGCAAGGTACAATGAAAAGGTAGAAGCATCAGAAGAACAAATGAAAAAAGTTTATGAGAACAGAAAGAAACTTGAAGACCTATTAAATTCAGGCAACATAATTTATGGTGTAAATACAGGTTTTGGGGATCTTTTGAACGTTAAAATTAATAAAAATGAAGTAGCTGAATTGCAAAGAAATTTGATTAGATCACATTCATCTGGAACAGGAGATCCATTCCCAGATGAGGTGGTTAGGGCTGCAATGCTCATCAGGGCAAATGCTTTAATAAATGGTTATTCTGGTGTGAGGCCCATAGTTATTGAATATCTTATTAACATGTTAAATAAGAATATTGTTCCAGTTGTTCCAAGTAGGGGAAGCGTAGGAGCAAGCGGCGATCTCGCACCCCTAGCACATATGGTTCTTGCAATGATGGGTGAAGGAGAAATAAATATTGATGGTAAAATTTACAATGCAAAGGAAGCATTGAAAAGGTCAGGACTAGATCCTCTAGAACTTGTTGAAAAAGAAGGTGTCGCTTTGATAAATGGGACGTCTTTTATGGCAGGTATTGCATCATTGAATGTTCATGATTCAATCAATTTATTAAGAAATGCAGTTGTATCATTTTCCTTATCCCTTGAGGCTTTGAATGGGACCGATGATGCATACAGGAAAGAGATATTGGAATTAAGGCCCCAAAATGGTCAGATATTAATGGGTCAGGAAATCATGAAAATGATTGAAGGTAGTGAAATAATTGAAAAAGCAAGAAAAACAAAGGTGCAGGATGCATATTCTTTAAGATGCACACCTCAAGTTTTAGGCCCTGCTTATGATACCATTGAATTCGTTAAAAATATAGTTGAGAAGGAAATAAATTCAGTTACGGACAATCCAATTGTTATAGATAGATCATATTCTGGAGGAAATTTCCATGGTGAGTACTTGGCATTTGCAATGGATTTTCTCTCAATAGCAATATCTGAAATAGCGAATATTTCTGAAAGGAGGATTGCAAGATTGGTTGATTCAAAACTTTCAGGGTTGCCGCCATTTTTATCAAAGAATCCAGGTCTAAATTCTGGGATGATGATACCACAGTACACAGCTGCAAGCCTTGTTTCAGAAAATAAGGTTCTTGCACATCCAGCAAGTGTCGATTCAATACCAACGAGCGCGAACCAGGAAGATCATGTAAGCATGGGAATGGCAGCTAGCATAAAAGCAAGTCAGATAATTCAGAATGTTAAATCTGTTATTGCAATTGAATACCTCGTTGCATCCCAAGCTCTTGAATTCAGAAAATATAAGATGGGAAAAGGTACAGAAATTGCGTACAGAAAGATTAGGGAATATGTAACTCCTCTTGAGAATGATAGGCCTTTTTACAGGGACATAAATTCAATTAAGAAATTGATGGAAAAAAATGAAATAATCGTGTCACTTGAAAAAAATGGAATAAGGATTCTATATTAATGAAAAATCAGAAGTTTATTTATACAGGATATAAATTATCTAATTGCCAGGGTGGCGTAATTTGGCAAGCGTGGGGGACTGTGGATCCCCAGATTCGGGTTCAAATCCCGGCCCTGGCATTT
>JAGDXS010000025.1 GCA_023261755.1 Thermoplasmata archaeon
GGCCTTGATGAAACTTGGTTTGTCACAGCAACAACCGCATTGTATATGTCTGCAAATCTTAAAAGATCGTGCATATGCCTGTTTAGCATCTGCTGTCTTTCTGCTAGAGCACCCCTTCCAGTATATTCCACCCTGAAATGTGCAGTTAATGAATCTACAGCTATAAGCCTTATAGGATGTTCCTTTGCTGTATCGAATGCTTTTTCCACAAGAAGCATCTGGTGACTTGAGTTATACGCCCTTGCAACATGAATCTTTTTTAGAACCTCTTGTGGGTCAAGATCAAGTGCAGTAGCCATTTGTACTATTCTTTCAGGCCTAAATGTATTCTCAGTATCTATCAGGAGTGCTTCACCATTAAGGCCCTTTTTGTCCTCCGGAAGGGTAACGTTTACCATTAGTTGGTGAATTATTTGTGTTTTTCCAGATCCAAAAGGACCAAAGAATTCTGTAATTGCCTGTGTTTCTAAGCCTCCACCTAATAAATTATCAAAAGCAGGAGAACCTGTAGTTAATTTAGAAATATGCTGCCTCCTTTCCATTACTATGTCCCCAGTAACAAAATTGCCAACATCTGCAAATTTCCTTGCACCTTCAACGATTTTTTTTGCTTGTGCCTCACTTATTTCTGCAGCCACCGCTATATCTGCAGGAGGCGTTACAGCTATTGTAATAAGGTCAGTAAAACCTGCCTCTCTCAACTTTTCTGCTATTGCAGGACCTACACCAGGTATGTCCTCAAGACTATCTACTTTTTTATCTTTTGCCAATTTCAAACACCATTAAATTCCTTTTGAGTAGATATATTCAATCAGGTCAACGACCCTGCATGCATATCCATACTCGTTATCATACCATGCTATCACTTTTATTAAATTTTCTCCTTGTACCTGGGTAAGTTCAGCATCAACTACACTGGAAAATGTTGTTCCCTTAAAATCCATAGATACCAATGGCTCGTAGGATATTCCAAGAATACCCTTCATTCTACCATTTGCATATTTTTCAAATGCTTTGTTTACCTCTTCCTTACTTGTTTGTTTTTTAACAAGAGCCACAAAATCAACAACGCTTACGGTTGAAGTTGGAACCCTCATTGAAAGGGCTTCAAATTTTCCTTTCATTTCTGGAATTACAACAGCAACAGATTTGGCCGCTCCTGTTGATGTAGGTATAATCGATTGGCCCGCTGCCCTTGCCCTCCTTAAATCTTTGTGAGGAGCATCCTGAAGCCTTTGATCCATTGTTACAGAATGAACTGTATTCATAAATGATTTTTCTATACCGAATTCATCGTTTATGACCTTTACTATGGGTGTGATGCAATTCGTTGTACATGAACCATTTGAAATTATTTTATGTTTAATAGGGTCATATTTTTCTTCATTTACACCTAAAACAACTGTAAAATCCTCATTTTTTGCTGGTGCAGAAATTATCACTTTTTTAGCTCCAGCATTTATATGGGCTATGGCTTTCTGACCATCTGTAAAAACACCGGTCGATTCAACAACAATATCTATATTAAGATCTTTCCAGGGAAGCTTTGAAGGGTCCTTTTCATTGAATGTTAAAATTTTTTTATTATTTACTTCAATGAAATTTTCTCCCGCTTTAACTTCTGCATTTAATGTTCCATAATTGCTATCATATTTTAAAAGGTGCGCCAACGTTTTTGCATCAACAAGATCATTAATAGCAACAAGATCAATGTTCTTATGTTCAAGAGCTATCCTAAATGTCAACCTGCCTATTCTTCCAAAACCGTTTATTGCTACCCTCACTACCATTTTTACACTCTCCTTAATAAGAAATTTTTTATTATTTACCTTTTAAGCCTACCATTTACATGGGAGACCAAAAGGTATCATCTAAGCTGATTAAATTACCAGCAATTACTTTATCGCAAAGCAATATAAATAAATTTTTGTTATTATTTTAAGCCTAATTTTCATAAATTTTATGAAAATTGATATTTTGATCAATAAAAATCTTTGCTAAAACCATATTTTCCCCTCAATGGTACAAATGCTACTGGACCCTCATCAAATTTTTCAATTCCATTTCCTGTCTTTTTAATTAAATAAAGCTCTTGAATATATGACCCGCCAATTGGAATTATCATTAACCCATTCAATTTTAATTGATCTAAAAGAGGTGAGGGAACATCAGGGGCACCACATGTTACAATAATTCTATCATATGGTGCTTCATCTGAATATCCTAATGAACCATCTCCTTCAATAATTTGTATATTTTCTGAATGTGGACAACTTTTTATATTTCCCCTTGCAATTAAATATAAAGATCTGTGCCTTTCTATTGTGAATACCTTACCTGGATAGGCTAAGTATTCCATCAAACAGGCGTTATAACCTGAACCAGAACCAATTTCCAAAATTTTCATGCCACGATCAATATTGGCCAATTCTAGCATTATAGCTACCATGTGAGGCGCGGAAATTGTTTGATTTTCACCAATGGGTAAAGGTTCGTCAAAGTATGCTTCATCTTTATAAACGTAAGGAACAAATTTTTTTCTGTCGATATTTAGAAAGGCACTCTTTACACGTTCTGATTTTATATATTTTTCACTTTGCAAATAATTTACCAAATCCTCAAGACTTTTCATCTTCGCACCTCCATAATTTATATACAAAAATACTATGAAATGCAAACTTTTTTTCATTAAGCCTTTTAAAACAAAAATAATAGAATCTGGTTTTTAAATGTTCTATATCATTGTATGAACTAAATATGATATATATATTTCCATTTTTTTCTAAATGATCATCCACCTGCTCAAGGAACTTTTCAATCACTTCTTGCCCCTTATCCCCTCCGAAAATGGTAATATCTTCCTCAATATTTCCAGGAAGATATGGTGGATTGAAAATTATTGTATCATATTTTCCTGAAACATTTTCAAAAAGATTTGATAAAACAGCCTTTATATCCAAGCTTGAAATTTTTTCAATTGATTCCTTGTCAATATCAACAGCTACTACTTCAAAACCCATTTTTTTCAACTGGTATGATATGTATCCAGAACCTGCTCCCATCTCCAATATTTTTCCTTTTGGAATAATATTATCCAATAGGAAAAATGTGTCTTCATCAGGTTTATATATCATAAAATTTAAATAAGGTTGAATCTTATTTATATTTTGTGATGAGGTATGTATATCAAATACCATGGCCATGCATGTTTTGAGATTGGAAATAATAAGAAAATAGTTTTTGATCCTCATGATGGAACAAGCATAGGGCTTCCAAAACCTGATCCAATTGCTGATGCAGTTTTTATAACGCATGAACATTTTGATCATAATGCGATAAATGTGGTAAAAGGAAAATTTTCAATAGTAAGAGAAGCAAATTCAGGTATTGTTAATGGTATTAAATATGATGCAGTAACTCAGTACCACGATGATTTAAAGGGCAAAAAAAGAGGAGAAGTGAAAATATATAAGGTATTTTTAGATGGTTTATCATTCACCCATGTTGGTGATCTTGGCCATATTCCCGATGAAAAGGCTCTAGATTTAATAAAAGGTAGTGACTTTCTATTCCTACCCGTTGGTTCTATTTATACGATAGATGGAAACCAAGCTGCAGAAATTGTAAAAATTACTAGGCCGAGGGTAGCCGTACCCATGCATTTCTACATTCCTGGAAGCGAACTAAAATTGGAAAAAATTGATAAATTTATATCACATTTTGATAAAAATCAAATAAAAGAAGTGGGAAAAATAAAAGAATTCAGTAAAGATGATTTGAAAAATAATACTGAAATATGGGTATTTTCTGTTTAAATACCCAATGCTTCCTCTATCTGAAGAACCTCTACAGCTGTACTTGTATCTCCCAAATATGCACCTTTTGAATTAGCAATCATAGATGCGCCTATGTACAAAGATCCGAAATTTGCTGTGACAATATAAACAGGTAAATTGAAAATGGATTTCAATTTTTCAACCTCCTCATCACTCACCTGAGGATTAACCAATAAAGCCTTTTTAGTTACAAGTGCTGCTGAACCAACAGTTGAAATTCCACCTATTTCCATTTTTAATGCTTCTACATCTAAGACCTCGCCAATTAATTTTACAGTTTCATTATCAAAATCTGGATGAACTATAGCTGCTTTATCACCTGCTAAAATATCATTACCTACAGCATTTATTTTGTCATTAACAAATAATATGTTGTAATCACTTTTTAAAAATGGTACATCCTCTAGATCCGCAAAATCCGTTATTACAGCACCATGGGAATTTATTACCATCAGGCTACCTATTAATGGAGATCCACCTAGTAATGTCTTGTGAATTTCCACGTCCATTGATCTTCTAATTGACTCTTCCTCTTCCTTAGAAATATCATTCGGAACTATGGCTATCTCCTCATTCGAGGCTGAAAATACCCCTATATACGGACTGTTATGTATTCTTCCCTTTAATAGCATTTTTTATACCTAAGGATTATAAACTTCAACTGTGTTTTCCTCTGGGAATTTTACCACTTTTACAGATACCTTTGATGGTGGTTTTTCAATTCCTCTTTTCCAGATATGCTCATTTAGTTTTGGATCTATCCATACGTTTTCAAGTGGAACTTTAAATTTTTTTGAAATATGTATTTCAATGAATCTTAAAGCCGCATCTGCTCTTCTCCTTCTTGATATTAATTTTAATCGCCTCAGAGGTATATTTACAATAATTTCATTATCTGCCATCTTTAACCACCTACACCTTTAAATGTGACCTTCTCCAATTTCTCCTGTGTGGATGATTTGTGAATTTCCTATCAGTTCTCATCATCACCCAAGCAGGTACCCTTCTGTTGGATTTTACTCTTTTTAATAAGCGCAATTTTCTTGCTATATGTTTATTTCTTGCCATGTTTATCTCCTCTCTATCTTAATTTCATGTCTACCTTGATTCAACCTGGCTAGTAAGGCCTTTAATTCTTCGTCTGAAATAATTCTATTAAGCCTTCCTGTCTGAGCAAGATATATTATTTGATTTTCAACTGCTTCAGCAAGATCAGGCTTAACTAGCTTTACATTTGTAAGCCTTACCCTAGCCTCGGATGAAAGATATTTTCTCAATATTCTAGCTCTTTCCTCCTGATATTCTTTTTCTTTTTCCTCTTCTTGTTCTGCCGCTGATTGCTGAGCAAGGAGCTGAGCCATCTTCCTTTTTCGAATTTCTTCCAGCTCTTTATCCTCCTCAGCCATAATAACACCTCACTTTTTATTTAAAATTTCATCTGAAAGCTTATCCAAATATGATCTTCCCTTTGGTGTAACTACCCTTCCATTTTTATGATGTTCAACATAACCTAGCTGTTCCAATTGCTGTAAGCATTTCCTTACTATTGATCTACTTCCCTTCCTTGCATGGTATGGTTTTGTACCCTTGTCCCTTTTACCTCCATATTCAGCAGAAAGCCTGGATGTACCTATTGGACCCATTATGTATATTTTTCTGAAAACGCTCGCTAACCTTAAGTACCACCAATCATCCTGAAATGGAGCCTTTTCCCTATGGACTCCTGTCTTTACCCATTTAGCCCACTCTGGAACTGTAACATTTTCATTTTTCAGCCTTTCGGCTAATTCATGTAAAAGCACGTCCGGATCAACATCATAAACGGTAGCCATATCAATCAACCTAATTCATCAATTTTTACTTAAAACTCAATACACATCATATATATGATTATTTCGCAAACTACCTTAAATTTATCCTTATTTATTAATATAATTACAAAATTCTTTTACTAAACAATTTTCACATCTATTTTTCATACAATTTTTACCTATTTTAGATAGAAAATTCTCAACCAATGCATAATCAAGTCCATTTTCTTTTGAATATTGTAAAGGATCTATATTCAAATTCCTTGAAGAGATTAAAACCCTTATATCTGGTGAAGGATTAAAATTGTATTTACCAACAAGTTCCCTTAAAAAAATGCTTATTGTAACTGAGCCTATACCCTTACCCAATGATTTTAAATTAAATATTAACTCTTCATTATTTTTTGAAATATCAAGAATCTTTTTCAAACTTCCAATTTTTATTATGGATTTACTGATATAAAGTAATTTTGTTGCAGTTTTAAAATCATACCTTGTGTAGCCACCTTTATCAAGAATGCTGACTATATAATCCCAACCGTATTCTATAATTTTTTCTGGTGAAGTTATTTCATTCTTACTGAACAATTCAAAAGTTTTTAATGCAATTTTTTCTGAAATCTTTGCACTTAACAAAATTGAAAAAAGAAACCATGGAAATGGATCTTTTTTAACATCTATTCCATAAAGTTCCGCATAGGAATTTGAATTTTTTATAATTAAGTCTTTTGGAATCATATTTTTTTCAGCTACTCCTTGCTAAAGCTATGGATCTTGTACCTTTCCTACTGCCTGGCCTGTGAGGAAAGTTTCATTGAACTGCATTGATGTTTCGAGAGATTTCTTTTCCTGAGGAAGCTTTAGCTTAATAGTCCTGAGTATTATTTAATAGATTACAAAATGAATTAATAAATCTTCCCTTTGGTAGAAGTCCATGCATCTCATCCTGGAATGTGGTAGTTCAAGCTTCCAAAAATCCTTAATCTTTTCATAGATCAATTTTCAAATAAAAAATTTTTAGATGGACCGGTCGGGATTTGAACCCGAGGCCTTTTGCTTGCGAAGCAAACGATCTACCA
>JAGDXS010000038.1 GCA_023261755.1 Thermoplasmata archaeon
GTTCAGGGTTACAGTTTATATTCTCCTATACAGGTTCAAACAGTTTGGACATAAAATTAAATTTTTTATTTTAAAATTTTAAAATTTTTTATATTTTCATGGTAAGAGATATTAACATATTTGTATTTTAAGAAAAAATTTGGAGTAAAAAAATGGAAAAAAAGCAAAACATGCGCTGGGTCTATTCTTCGCTCTTTGCTAATATAGCTCAGGGGCCATTATCTACAATAGTTGTTTTATATATATTAGAAAAAGGTGGATCTGTAATTGAGGCATCATTTGCAATAACAGGTGGAACTTTAATATCAATAATTGCATCCTATGTATGGGGTAAATTTTCAGATATATATCAGAGAAGAAAAATCCAGATCATGATCTCTTACATTGGTTTATCTCTCTCACTTTTCATATTATATTTAGCAAAAACTCCACTTGAAATTATTTTAATATACATATTTTATTCGTTCATGATCACTGCTAATGCAACACCATTGAATTTAATCATCATGGAAACAATTCAAGAAAGTTACTGGAAAAGGGCCTTTTCAAACTTGCAATTAGCATCTAGCCTTGGAGGTACCATTGGTTTAGGTATCTCATTCCTGACTACTTTTGCTATTCCTGTTAAACTACTAATTATATTATTATTTTTCATATCTTTGATATCAATCAATCTATCATATATCATGATACCAGAATCAAAGGAAAGAAGGGAGAGAAAATTATTCGTCCTGAACCTGAATGCATTCATTTCAAGGTTGTTCATCACCCCTTTCCTATGGGTAAGGTTAACAAATGAAAGCATAATCCATATGATTAAAAACTTCAATTTTAAAGAATTTAGGAAAACGAAGATATTCAAGCTATATATGGCCATTTTTCTTTTTTACATTGGTTCGGGGTTATTTAACACTGTATACCCTGCGGGTTTGAAGGTAGCTGGTTTAAATGAATCCCTTGTTTTCCTAGTAATATTCATTGGTATGGTTGTTCAGACATCCATGTACTTTTACATTGGAATAAATAAAAGAATGATTGCAACAAATTACAACTTGTACAGATCACTCATTTTAAGGGGATCTTCATATCTTGTTATAGGTTTAACTTTTCTCTTTACTGCCACGTTAGTTCTATACTCAAATTTGATTATTTATCCATTGGCCGCTGGTATAGCATTTGCAATATTTTACACAGTTTCAAATGTTCTCGTTTTTGAATCCATAGGTGAAAAAGGAAGGGGTAGGGCACTTGGTTTTTACACATCAATGATCCAGATAGGGACATTAGTGGGAGCGTTAACATCTGGATACATTTCATTCTACATTGGGTACTGGTCAGATTTTATGCTTGCTGGAGTATTTGTTCTATTGAGTTTAATATTTTTCCGTGCCCTCGAAACAAAAAAATCAGGAAAAAATGCTTAAAATTTCATCAAGTTTTTTTATTTTTCTTGGCCATGAATAACCATACCTGTCAAGCATAATATTTTTGATCCCAAGTTTTTCGGCAGGTTCAAGATCATACTTCGGGTAAGAAGAAACATGAAGAACTTCATCAATTGGTATATTTCTCAATTCAAAAGCTTTTTTAAAAGCATCTATTTTTGGTTTATAATATCCCGTATCTTCGGCCGTAACTATGAAATTAAATAGGTCTTCCAATCCATATAAAGTTACTTTTATTATAGAATTTTCAGTATTTGATATTATACCAAGCTTGAATTTATTTTTCAATTTTAATAAACCGTATAAAGAATCTGGAAAGAACTGTGATTTTGCAAACATTCTTAAAAGGAGATACTCATAATCATCATCAAAATTTATTTTATACTTTTTAAGCAAATCTCTTAAAACATTTTTAAGTATATTAGAATAAGGCTCGAAATTATTTAAATTTTTAATGTATTCATACTCTATTTTAAAAAAATCATCAACCATTCCAGGTTTGATGAAATCCAAAGCATTTTTAATAGATGTCCTCCAATCGACTAGTGTTCCATACAAATCAAATGTAATAAATTTCACCATAATGTTTTATTAAAAAAATCCATATTATTATTTTTTTCATAAGAATATTTAAATCGAGCATTTGATTTATTAAATTAATTTTTAACATTTACAGAACGGTTTAAAGTTTCCAGTGAAGAAAAATTATTTATCATTAAATTGTTTAGTTATAATCATGCTAGATCTAAAAGATTTTTTAAAACCTGAAAAAAGTGTACTTGTTGTTTGGGATGTTCAGGAAGCACTAGTTAATGCAATATTCAACAAGGAAGAATTTTTGAGAAACCTGAAACCTTTAATTGAAAAAGCTAGATCAAGAAATATTCCAGTGTTTTATACAAAGATCACACCCCTTCCAGAAAGGTTTGAATCTCAGGCGAGGAAGATCTTCTATCGCGGAGGTTTTAACCCAGGGGACATTATTCCCGAAATAAAGCCACAGCAAGGGGATTTTATTTTAAACAAGAATACAGCGAGCATTTTCGTGGGAACAAATTTTGAATACATGATAAGAAACGCATCAATCCAGACAATATTTTTCACTGGTATTGCAACTGAAATAGGAATTGAAACATCAGCAAGGCATGCAATGAACATTGGATTTTTACCTGTAATTGTCGAGGACGCAGTATCTTCAGGAGATAAAGAAGCACATGAAAGATCATTAACTAACCTTAGAAAAATGATGACAGTGATGAAATCCCAGGAAATAATGAAAATCTGGGATTCCTAAATTATTTTTTATAATAGAATATTGTTCCGCACCTTAAACATTGAAATCTACCGTCGGGAAGAACCCTATGCTGGTCATAACCGCAATTAGGGCAAATTATTTTATAGCCCAGAACATAGTTTTGTTGATTCTGATATTGTTGCTGATAGTAATTCTGGTACTGTGGATTATTGAAAAAAGGTTGTGCATAATAATCAGTTTTTCTCCCTCCAATGTAGAACATGTCTCTTAAGTAATACCAATAATAAGGAAAACCGGCTGCAAACCATACTATCATTATAAGGGATGAAATAACAACCATTGCACCCCAGAATGGCGAATTTATGTAAGAATAACTTCCCATGAAATCAATAATGAAATGCCCAGCTATGCTCATGTATATTCCATACCTGAGGAAAAGGTATCCAAGAACAAGACCCGCAACAAATGCGCTTGGAAATTTAGCAGGTTCCCAAGATATAAGATGCGCAGATCCAAAGAAAAATGCAGAAATAATGAGAATTGTAATGCTCACACCATTTATTCCAAATTTTCCACCTACTATTGCCCTGTACCATGGCAACTTTTTTCTGTAAGAAATTAAATAAAGAGGTATTCCCAACAAAATACCTCTATATACAAATTCTTCCCAGACAGGTGCATGTAAAAGAGTAAGTAGCAAATAGTTTGTTGGAACACCGCTAGTTGGGTTTCCAAATGGCTGGCTTGAATTTGTAACTGCCATGGAAATAAAGTACGACAAATAGGTGAATGAAATTAATAGCACGATCAATTCTGTAAATACAGCAAATCTCTCGCTATTTTTTGGCAATTCTTTCTTTGCCATGTCCTTGGTCCAGAAAATGAAATCCTTAAGAATGAAAATTAAAACAATGGAAATGACAATAACAAGAAGAGCCAACCAATATATTTCAAAATGTGGTGAAAGCATGTCGACAAAAACAAAAGGAATTGCAATGACATAGAAAGGAACAGTTGTTCCTGACATTGCACCAGATAATGTTATGATGATCATTGCAGCAAAATTTAGCAAAAATATGGCGAGAACACTCAATGATAATATAAACGTAAGAACTCTTCTAGGAATGCTCATTTTCATTAGCACTTGTATCTGAATTAAATATTTTAATTTATGCGCACCTGGTATATGGAAAAATAAAAATCATAGTAGAATTATTATCTAAATAATGCTAGACTGGGAAAAAGTTTCAGGAAAACTTTTAGATTACACAAATGTAAAAGGTAAGTATGGAAAAGATGCTGCAGTATGTGCAGTAATTGATGATAACTATAATATAATACTTGAAAAAAGAGTACAGAATGAGAAAGATCCGTGGTCAGGGCAGGTCTCATTTCCAGGAGGACATTTTGAAAAGAATGATATTTATATAATCAATACTGCACTGAGGGAATTAAAAGAGGAAACTGGAATTAATAATATAAAGATTCTAGGAGGTTTGGAAATACAGCATCCAAAGAACATGCCATCCTTAAATGTTTATCCATTTTTATGTTACAAAGAAAAATTTGATAAATTAATTCCTCAGAAGGATGAAATTCAATATTTTTTCATTCCAAATATAATAGAATTAAAAGAAGGCGTTACAAATATAAATATGGATGGAAAAACATCACCTGAAAAATGTTTTATTTATAAAAATGAAATAATTTGGGGCATGACAGCAAGAATAATTGAAAAAATAAAGGATTTATTTAAAGATCATTAGGATGTATCCTATAGCCCCTATCAATGCACCAACAACAATGGCAATTAAATAGAAAAGCACCGGCACCAAAATATTCTCCGCAAAGAATTTGAGGCCGTCAAGGTATGCGCCCACAAGGGCGAGTGCAATTAATAACACAAGGCCTGCAATTCCCATATAAAGTGATTTTTTCTTCATGCTATCTGTACCAAGGATATAAAAAGCAATACCTCCTGCGAAAAGCACGAGCACGGCAAACACAAGTATTGTTTCCAGGAATACATTAATATTCATAATGGCAACAGCCATGGAATTCACCTATTTCAGGTAAAAGCATAACAATAAATTAAATTTATCTTTTTTTGAGAGGGAAGAATAATATACAAGGTAAAATTCTTTGTTACAGATGAGAGAATTTATTGCCATAATTACTGGAGATGAAATATTGAATTGCTCCGTAAAGGATGAGAATGGATTCTGGTTATGTTCAGAAATGAATTCTTTAGGTTTTTTCACAAAGGAAATAGTTTACATAAGGGACAATCTTGAAAATATTTCATCGCACATTAAGAGGGCTTTATCAATGAATATTGATGTTATTATAATTACTGGAGGCTTAGGCCCAACATATGACGATAAAACTCTAAGGGCAGTTTCTATTGCCCTGGGTAAAGATCTTAAGTTGAATGAAGAAGCATTGAAAATGGTTAAAATGAGGTATGATTCATTATACAACAAGGGAATAATAAAAGACAAGGAACTTAACAAAAATAGGGAAAAAATGGCAATTCTACCCGATGGATCTATTCCAATAAGAAATAATACAGGAGCTGCACCAGGTGTAATGCTAAAGATTGGCAATACCTTAATTTTTGCTTTGCCAGGAGTGCCATCAGAAATGAAATCCATGTTCAATGAGGAGATTAAAAAAATTTTAATTGATGAATTCGGTCAATGGACATACTTGGAAAAAAATATTTTTTTGGATCACAGGGATGAATCAACTATTACTGAAACATTGGAAAAGATTTCCCGTGATCATGGCATATATGTTAAATCTAGATCAGGAATTTTAAATGGAGAAAGAAAAATGGTAATTACGTTGGCATTGAGGTCAGAGGATCAAAATGTTGCCAACGAGAGAATGAATATGGCACTGAATGAACTTCTTGAATATTTAAAAAATAAGAATATAAATTATTTAATTCAATGAATTGCCTCAAAACTTTTTACATATATATTGCTCTTAAAATTAATCACATTTCCTGATTCAGTTTCTACTTCCCCTATCTGATTATCAATAGGATCTGATCTCAAATATTTTTTATCAGGATCAAAAGGTACCTGAAAATCCTCATTTGCTATCATTCTGAAACCATCTAAATTACCGAAATAAAAATCCCTGTACTTGCTGTTCCCCTTGAGCACATTACCAAAAGATGCATCTATAGGTATGAATCCATAGTCATCTAAATATACCTGTGCCCAATCGTGAGGTGTAGCTTTATCTGGAGTAATGTACCATCCACTCTGCCATTTAGCAGGTAATCCCGCTATCCTGCACATAGTGATAAAAAGAATCGCCATAAAACCGCAATCACCTCTTAAATTAGTCACTGTATATTCACTAATATTGTCAAAATATATGTAAGGTGGTACATAGGAATAATATATATTTTCTGTAATCCATTTGTATATCTTCCATGCCTTTTTATAATCATTTTTCTCGCCTGAAATGATCCTTTCAGTGAGGTATTTCAAATGATCTGTAAAAACAACGTGGGGTAATTTTTCATCCAAATAATCTCCTTTTATTGATGATCCTTTCTTTGAAAGCCTTGTTTCTGAAATTTCATATGAGAATTCGACCATAAATTTTTTCTCAGTATCAAAAAAATTAATTGTCCTTTGCCTTGAATTTTCGGATAATTTGAATTTTTCAGGGTATGTTTTTAGAATTTTTACATTTGTTATAGAATCATTTTCGATTGGTACAGGCAACCAAACCCTGTAAGGTGCTTCCTTTTCCAGTTTTATTTCAATACCCGCTGTAATTCTATATCTTTTAACATCGCCCTCAATGATTTTTTTTATTCTATTTTCTAGCAATTCATTATTTTCTTTTTTTTCCATCAATTTTCTTTTTTTCATTTCATTGTCTAGGAAAAAAATGTTGTCGAGGGTTTTTTCAGGAAAACGTTCTTCACCATTTATGAAAAATCTTTCAACAACACCCTTCTTTATTAAATCTTCCAGCTCAATGTTTTCAAAATTTTTTATATTACTTTTTAAGGATTTCAAAACATCCTTCCTTTTCAATGGAAATGCATGATCAATCCTTTTCAATCTTTCAAGCTCTATGTTAAGCCTTTCTTTTATCATATCATCATTGGAGTTTTTCATATAATTATTTATCATTAATTCTGCATTTTTAATATTCCCTAGTAAAATTTCTCTTTTAATAAATTCTGGTATGGGTACATTCAAAACTTGAAGGTCCATGATAAATTAAATATATTCCTGGCTTATTAAATTTTCATGATGTTAAAGTTTATTACATTAATGCCCCATGGAGAGGAAGTTCTCAATCCTAAGGACGATGAAACTAAATCTCTTAAAATGCTAATGCAAGAAATTGGTGAAAGTGCTAATGATATCGCTGAGTTTATTGTTCTTTCGCCACATAGCATCAGAATAATGGACCATATTTCAATCATATTCTCAGAACATGTGTCAAACGGAAAGGATTTTCCTGTTGATAGAAAACTAGCACACATAATTTTCACTGAATCAAAGAGGAATAATTTGCCTGTGGTTGAAGTCAACTATGGCGCTTTAGAAGGTAAAGAATCTAAGATACCATTGGACTGGGGTACGTCAATTCCACTGGAATTTTTTAAAAATGTAAAGAATCTTGTAATAATATCACCTGCGAGGATAATCGATATAAACCATTTAATAAAATTCGGTGAAATTCTCGCCCAGGTAACAGACAATTATGAAAATGATATTGGCATAATAGTGAGCGCTGACAATGCTCATTCACATAAAGAAGATGGCCCTTACGGTTTCAGTAAATATGCTAAAATTTACGATGATTTTATCATAAATTCTTTCAAGAACAATAAAATAGAAGCTATTGCAAAATTAGATGAAAAAATAGTAGAAGAAGCAAAGCCTGACAGTTTCTGGCAAATACTTGTTTTGGTGGGCATTTTGAAAAGAAAAAATTTCCTAGTGCAAGAGATTAAATATTCTTGCCCGTCATACTTTGGCATGATGGCGGCAAAATTTACTAAGGTTTAAGTAATTCACTCCCCATGGAATTTTCATTTGGTCCAGTTCCATCAAGGAGACTTGGCAGGAGCCTTGGCATAAATAATATAATTCCTAAAACTTGCTCTTATTCTTGCATATATTGTCAGCTTGGCAAAACTATTAATTTCACATCCACAAGGAAAAAATTTTACGATCCTGATGAGCTCGTTTCTTCTGTAAGGAAAAGAGTAAATGAATTAGAAAAAAATGGTATAATAATTGATTATCTAACATTTGTCCCAGACGGTGAACCTACCCTAGATATAAACTTAGAAAATGAAATAAGGATGTTGAAGGAATTGGGAATAAAAATTGCAGTAATAACAAATTCTTCACTCATATATGACGAAGATGTTCGCAATGCCCTTTATCTAGCAAATTTTGTTTCCTTAAAGGTAGATACGGTAAAAAATGATATTTGGAAAAAAATAAATGTTCCACATAGGGATTTAAATCTTGATAAAATACTCTCAGGCATAAGAGAATTTTCTAAAAATTATCATGGAACATTAGCAACAGAAACAATGTTAATAAAGGGTATCAATGATAACAATTTTGATGAAACTGCAAAATTCATAGGTGAAATAAGGCCTCATACATCATACATTTCTGTTCCAACGAGACCGCCAGCCTTCGATTTCGTAAAAATTCCGGATGAATATAAAATAATAGAGGCATACGAGACATTTAAAAGATTCATAGATAATGTTCAAACCCTTACAGATTTTGAAGGCGAAAATTTTGTAACACTTGAAAATACACTTAATGATATATTAGACATAATTTCAGTGCATCCAATGAGAGAAGATGTTCTTCTAAAAATATTAAGTGATAAGGGCATGGGTCTAAATGATCTCGAATCCCTAATAAATAAGGGTTTAATAAAAAAAGAAAATTATGGTGGTAAAATATTTTACATAAAAAAATTCAAAGGTTTTTCCTGAGTTCCTTTTTATCTATTTTACCAGTACTTGTTTTAGGCATGGAATCAATGAATATAACATCATCTGGAAGCCACCATTTCTGTACCCTGCCTGTTTCTATGTACCTGTTCAAATGCTCGTAAATTTTTTCCTTTGTAATAGGTTTCTTTGTTGTGACAAAAAGAATTGGCCTTTCACCCCATTTAGGATCAGGTTTTCCTACGAGTGCAACTTCACCCACTTCAGGTATTTCTGATACAATGTTCTCTAGGAGGAGTGATGGAATGAATTCTCCCCCACTTTTAACCGCATCCTTTTCCCTGTCAACTATATGTATATAACCCAATGAATCTACAACTGCAAGATCCCCTGTATGGAGCCAGCCATTTTTCCATAGCTGTTCAGTTTTTTCTGGATCTTTATAGTATTCTCCGGTTAGCCATGGCGCCCTCACAACTATCTCACCTATTGTGTTGTTATCCCATGGTACATCTTTGTCCAGTGAATCAACCACCCTAATGTTTACAAAAGGTATTGGTATTCCTGTGCTTATCTTGTATTCAAATCTCTCTTCATCCCTCATCTTTTTAATTTTATCAGTGAATAATGCAATTGTAAGAACCGGGCATGTTTCTGAAAGGCCGTATCCTCCTATTGTATTTATTCCATATTTCTCGGCCATTTTAGCAAGTCCCTTTGGAAGTGCTGCTCCGCCAATTACAACTTTCCATCCCTCTAGGTATTTTCCATAATTCTCTACATCAGGATGTGTTAAAATCATATAGAGAATAGATGGAACCATCAGGGATAATGAAACATGCTCATTTTTTATTAGCTCAAGAATCTTCTTTACATCATATCTCCCTGGCAAAACATATTTGTTTCCAGTGATCATTGTTACATATGGAAGACCCCAGGAATGCACGTGGAACATTGGAACAAGGCTCATAAATACATCCTTATCTGTAACATACAGAGGTTCCTTATGCACCGCCATTGCTAGCGCTGTGGCATGTAATACCAAGTTCCTGTGCGAAAAAGTAACTCCCTTTGGCAATCCTGTAGTTCCAGAAGTATAGAAAATTGTTGCCTGCGTATTTTCATCAAGATCAGGAAAATCTATGGGCTCAGATGAAGATAATAGATCCTCGTAGTTGTAATTTGGCGTAAGGATAGTTTTTACCTCTTCATTTTTATCTGAATATATAATCCATCCTTTAATAAAATCAAATAACTGTGCAGCCTTTTCAATAATTGGGACAAACTCATCCCTGATTATAACATACTTATCCTCTGCATGCTGCATGGTATAGAAAATTAATTCCGGCGGATATCTAATATTCACAGTATGAAGAACTGCACCTATCATTGGTACTGCATAATAACTTTCCATGTAATGGTTAGTGTCCCAATCAAGAACAGCAACCTTATCTCCTGGCTTAACACCTAAATTCACCAAAGCATTGCCTATTCTTCCTACCCTATCGTAGAATTCTTTAAAAGTAAATCTTTTCTGGTCCTGGTAAACTATTTCCTGGTCTGGAAAATTTCTCAGTGTTGCAGGTAAAATATTCCTTATATTCATTTGATACTTATAAGCTGCCATAAAAATTGTATGTGAATTTCTAATTATAAATTTTTTCTTAAATCTTTTTCTAAATTAAAACAAATTTGAAATATTTTAGCGAAAGAATAAAAAATATTTTAAATATTTTTTTCCTTTTTCCGAATATATGATTTATGAATTTGAGGGCCGCGTACCAAAAATATCAGAAAAGGCCTATGTTCATGAGACAGCTGTTGTAATTGGCAATGTAACAATATCTGACGGTGTCTGGGTGGGCCCCAACGCTACAATAAGGGGTGACTATGGAACTATAGAGATAGGCGAGAATTCTGCTGTGGAGGACAATGTTGTTATTCATGCCAGACCGGGCGAAAGAACAAAAATAGGGAATTGGGTAACCATTGGCCATGGATCTATTGTACATACAGCTACCGTGAACGATTACGTTGTAATAGGCATGGGATCCGTGATCACCGATTATGCTGTTGTTGGTACCTGGGCAGTTCTTGCGGAAGGAAGTGTTGTAAAAATTAGGCAGGTTGTGGATCCTGAAACAGTAGTAGCTGGTGTACCGGCACAGCCAAAGACAAAGGTGACTGAAGAATACAAAAAACAATGGATAGAATTTAAGAAAATTTATGTCTCATTTACGGAAAGATATAAGAATAATTTAAAAAGAATTGGGTGATTAATTATGTATAACATAATAGTGTGTTTTAAGCAAATTCTGGACATAGATCAAATGAAAGTAGACGAGAGCACTCAGGAACCAATTTTGAAAAACTTACCCTATAGGCTTGAAGATCTTAGCAAGAATGCAATTGAGGAAGCAGTAAGGATCAAGGAAAAATATGGAGGAAAAGTAATAGGAATAACATATGGTGGAGATCAGGCCACACTGGCAATGAAGGAAGCTCTTGCAATGGGTGTTGATGAGGGCATCATTCTTAAAGGTTATAAGGAAAACAATCCTGAAATAACATCTGATGTTCTTGCCAAAAAGATTTCAGGAATGCAGTATGATATAATAATAATGGGTAACCAGTCTGCGGATAGTTACACTGGTCTAGTTCCAGGCAAAGTAGCAAGAAAATTGTCTATTCCTCTTGTAGGAAATGCAATAAAACTCGAAATGGCAGATAGAAGAGTAAGAATAACGAGGACAGGTGAAGAAAAGAACCTTGTTCTTGAATCAAACCTTCCAGCTTTAGTAACAGTTGAGCAGGAAATAAATGAACCAAGGCTACCACCACTAATACAGATCATGGCCGCAGGTAGGAAGCCCATGAAAATTGAAGAAATACAAGTAAATGTAAAATCCACAAAAAAGGTAATATGGAACAGGGCACCAAAGAGTGAAAGGAAGAGAATAGTGTTTGAGGATGTGGACAAGGGTGTGGCTGAAATATCTAAAGTTTTAAAGGGTGAGGTAAAATGAAAGCGATGGTATTTTCTGAAAAGGCTGATCTTTCATCTCAGATGCTCACACTTTTCAGAAACACGTTTGAAATGGATCTTTATACAACAAGCAATGAAAATTTACTTAATTTTGGCGCAAAGAATGTTTTTAAGTTAACTGGGAATAACCTTTATGTTGACAACATTTCTGAAAAGCTTGCTGAAATGTATAAAAACAATGGTTATGATATTATTATAATAGGATCTTCTGCAATGGGCAGGGAAATTTCATCATTACTCTCTGAAATTTTGCATTTGGAGGCAATCACAGAGGTAATGAAAATAGAGCCAAAGGATGGAATTATAGCAACTGAAAGGTTCTTCTACGGTGGAAAAACAGTGATAAGGGAAGAATCAGAGGCAAAAATATTTACAGTTCTACCAGGATTGGTAGATCCACAGCCGGTAAATTCATCATCTACTGAAAATAATATAAGTATTGATAAGGATTCTGCAATAAAGGTTGTTGACCAGATTGAAAAACCAAAGAGCAGTGTAAACCTTGAAAAGGCCGATATAATAGTTTCAGCTGGCAGGGGCATAGGAAAGAAAGAAGGTCTTGCTGTGATTCAGCAGCTGGCAGATGTTCTCCATGGTGAGGTAGGAGGATCTAGGCCTGTTTGCCTGGATTATCACTGGCTGAGCGAGGAAAGGCAGGTAGGACTTTCAGGAAAAAGGGTAAAGCCCAAGGTATATGTAGCATGTGGAATTTCTGGACAGGTACAGCACATAGCAGGCATGAGAGGTTCAAGAATGGTGATTGCTATAAATAAGGACAAGAACGCACCAATATTCAATGAATGCGATTATGGCATCGTGGGAGATCTTTATGCAGTCATACCCAAGCTCATAGAAGCAATGAAAAAATGACAAACAGTGCAGAAATAATAATAGATTCAAAAAACGCGGAGATTCTATACAAAGCATTGAGGGTGGAGGGGGAGAGGAATATTCCAAGGACTTCAATAAAAATTGAAAATATGGAAAATAAACTAAAAATTTTTATTAATGCTTCAGATGTCAATGCGATGAGGGCAGCAATAAACTCATATATGAGATGGATTAACCTATCAATGAAATTGCTGGAGATGGTATAAATGGTAGATTTGAATCTTACTCCTTATCTTCAGGAGAAATTAAAGCAGGCTCAGACATTGCAGCAACAGCTTGAAAGTGTTGTTACTCAAAGATACCAGATAGATATGAAAGTGAAAGAGATTGCAAAAACATTGGAAGAATTAAATAAGGCTGGATCCGATACTGTAGTATTTAAAAGTGTAGGCTCTATATTAATTTCCGTGAAGGACATAGAAAATTTAAAGAAGGATCTTGAGGAAGAGAAGGAAACACTTGAGGTAAGGCTAAAAACTCTGGAAAAGCAGCAGAAGATGCTTGAAGACAAGTACAAGGATATACAGAATGAGTTTGCTAAAGCTTACGGTGAACAGGGTCAAGGCAATTAATGACCCTTATGTTCAGCATAGGAAATATAAGGTTAAGACCACTTGAAAGGAACGACCTATCATTGGTTCATGAACTGGAAAATGATGAGCATGGTACGTTCTACGCAAGGGGGTTGCCATTAAATTTTAAAACGATGGATGAAATTATTCTGGAATACGAGGAAGATTTAAAAAAGGGTCTTAGAAAAAGGTTTGTCGTTGAAACAAAGGATGGAAAGAGTACTGGAATAGCATCTATTTATGAAAATCCCGGACCTATGAAGAGGGCTGGCATAGGTCTTTTTCTTAAAAAGGAATATTGGAATTCAGGCATAGGCAAGATTGCAACCCTGGCACTTTTAGAAATGCTCTTCTATTTTTCAAATTATGATAGGGTGGAGGCCTGGAGTGCAGAATATAATAAAAGGGCGCATAGGGTACTTATAGATAATGGCATGGCACTCGAAGGTAAATTGAGAAAAGCATTGTTTGTAACAGGCAAATATTATGACTGGTACATTTTTGGTGAATTGAAAAATGAATATTTTGAAAAAAGAGAAGAAATATTGAAAAGAATACTTAATAAATATTATGAAGAATACTTAGGGAACATTTCATCATTTTCTCCATAATAATGACATTTTTTTAAAATTTAGGGCGATAGTTTTTAATATCATTCATGTAATACAAATTTTATGGAAAGGGAAGAGATTAAAAAAATACTGGATAGAGAGAATGTTAAATTCATCCAGATGCAGTTTATGGATATTTTAGGCACAGTAAAAACTGTAATTGTTCCATCTTCAAAGTTTGATAAGTCCATGGATGATGGTGTTCTTTTTGATGGTTCCAGCATAGTTGGCTATGCAACAATAGAAGAATCTGACATGAGAGGTATTCCGGATCTTTCCACATTTCAGATCCTTCCATGGTATGATGGGAATATTAAGACCGCAAGGATAATATGCGATGTTCACACACCATCAGGTGAACAGTTTCCGGGTGATCCAAGGCTTGTTTTAAAAAATATGCTTAGGAAAGCAAATGAAATGGGTTACCAATTTTTTACTGGACCCGAATTTGAGTTTTTTCTTTTCAAGATAAATGATCAGGGCGAACCTGAACCTGTACCAAGTGATAAGGGAAGTTATTTTGACTATACACCTGTGGACAGGGCAGAAGCGATCAAGAAAGAAATTTTGCTATTTCTTGACATGATGGGTTACGATCCGGAG
Organism: Thermoplasmata archaeon; assembly: GCA_023261755.1. Classification (GTDB taxonomy): domain Archaea; phylum Thermoplasmatota; class Thermoplasmata; order Thermoplasmatales; family ARK-15; genus ARK-15. Next base: position 14,389 of record JAGDXS010000038.1, read on the forward strand.
GCATCACACCATGAAGTTTCACCAGGCCAGCATGAAATAGATCTAAGATTTTCAGATGCTCTCACAATGGCAGATAGGATCATGACGTTGAAAGCCCTTATCAAAACTGTTGCACTTAAGCATGGCCTTTTTGCAAGCTTCATGCCAAAGCCAATTTATGGTGTAAATGGATCTGGAATGCACGTGCACCAGAGTTTAATGACCATGGACCAGAAAAAAAATTTCTTTTACGATCCAAATGGAAAATACCAGCTGAGTGATATAGCAATGCATTATATTGGTGGCGTATTGAAACATGCAAGGGAAACAGCTGCAATTTTGAATTCATCAGTGAATTCCTATAAAAGGCTTGTACCCGGCTATGAGGCACCGGTATACATATCCTGGGCAAACATGAACAGGAGCGCTTTGGTAAGGATACCACAGGGCCGTGGCTTGAAAACAAGATTGGAACAGAGGAATCCTGACCCTGCAGGAAATCCATATCTTCAGTTCGCAGTCATGCTTGCTGCAGGCCTCGATGGTATAAGGAATAAAATAGAACCTCCAGAGCCTGTTGAAAAGGATATATATCATTTATCCCAAGAAGAGAGGGAAAGTCTGGGCATAGAGAGCTTACCTGGAAGTTTAGGGGATGCTTTAGAAATATTCAGAAAAAGTGAATTGATGAGAGAAACTTTAGGAGACCATATTTTCAACCATTTCTATATTGTAAAGAAAAAGGAGGTTGAATCTTACAGGGCGGAGGTAACAGCTTGGGAAATTAAAAACCTTCTTCCTGTTCTTTAATTCTTACAAGATCGATCATGAATTTGGCCTGCTCAGGTGTGATGTTTGAATTTTTTATTATTATTTCCTCATTTCCTTCCACAAGGCCCTTAAGGAGCATTGGTTTACCACCAGTCAATTGATAAATTACCTCTACTCTTTCCTGACTCAATCCAGGAAAAAGGTCTTTGATCACCTTCATTGGAAGTCCCTTAATCCTTAATTCAGTTACCTTTCCAGTTGAAACATCGTCCTGGCTATAGAATCTGTTATATGATGGTGTGTCCTCTCTCATGGATATTATCATTTTACCAGAATTCTTATCCCTTACTAAATTTTGCATGAATTCTACTATTGAATCATCTACCAAATAATAATTATCAAAAATTATTAGAGCATTTTTATTTTTGATAATATGATCAAAGCTTCCATTATAAATGCTTTCTATTTTATTTTTTAGGGAATCTATATTAATTTGCATATTCAGCTGTATCATTATAATATCCATGTTTCTTACTGTGGTCAAAAATTTTCCTATCAGGGATGTTTTGCCCATACCTTCCTGGCCTATTACAACAAGAAATGGTGATTTATCTTTAAGCCAGTTTTCCATGATCTTTATTTCATCTTTCCTGTCAAGAATATTTCCATCAAATGTGGCTTCAACATAAATCTTTTTCTTTGCAGGTTGCTTACTTTCCTTATTCATTTCATTTTGTATGTAATTAAGAGCCTCTAGCCAGGACATTTCCCTCATATTTTCTATTAGATCTATAACCTTGTATTTTCTGCCGTTGAAATGTACATTTAAATTTGCATAACTTTTTTTAATTTTATCTACCTCGAGCATTCCTTCAGGTGTAAGAAAATACACATTCACCTTCTTCTCTTTACCTATGACCCTACCTTTGACTTCTTCAATTAGCTTATTTCTAATCAGAAAATCCAGCTCCCTTGGCACATGGGAGACGGTAATACCCATTGCCCTTGCAATGCCCTCCTGGGAAATCTCAACTGGAAGCTGGTACTTATCCTTATATTTCCAATATTCAGAAAGATAAATCAGAATCTTTGTTCTCAGAGTTACCCTTTCCATCTTGTATGAGTATTATGAAAAGGATATTTAAAATTGTTGAAATTCCTTCTCAATTTTTTCTATTTCTTTTCTATCAGCATTTTTATAAGAATTTAATAGTTCCATGTTTGTTTCAATGAATGTATGCCCCCATGAAAATTTTCCAATGATCATGTTAGCTTGATCCACTTCACCTAAAATATAAAGAGCTGCAGATAAAGCCTCTGCAGTTGAAAGTTTGTTTGGATGCCCAAAATTAACAGGATTTCCAGGAATTAAAAATGGAAGGCGCCTAAATTCACCCTTTATATTTGAAAAAATGCTATCTATATTTTTCCAGGATCCATCTACAGCATAAAGCCCGTGCATGATAGCTTCATTGTAATCCTCCTTTGATATAACAATATCGGAGAGAGGTGAAAGTATTATGCCACCCGTATGCGTTTTTCTTTTTATGAGTTTAGCCAAACCAAATCTTTCCATTTTTTTTGCTGTACACTTTTTAGGATCATCATCAGCAAGGTAAATTACAAATAATTTTATCATGTGTATTTATTGAAAACGAAATACATTATAAAAACACTCGCTATGAGGATTATAAGAACAATAAATGGTATGGACATATAAAATGGTGTTGAATTCTGCGAAGGAATAGTTGCATTGGAGAAACCTGGAAGAACACCCATATTGAGAAGCTGGCCGTTCGTATACCCAGGATGGTAAAGTGATTGCTCTCCATTAATGTAAATGAGAGCCTTTTCTATTGTTGCATTTGAAACACTACCATATTGCTCTAAGGCCAGTATAAACTGTGCACCGTACGGATTCAGACCTGTAAGGCTATAATCGAAAAACACATATTTTAAATTCGAATTATTTGACCAATTATATGTGGTAATTGATTTTGATAGGAAAGTTGGAAATACCATGTCTTTCCACATCTGATCAGTTATTGTCGTATTGGTCCCATTTAAGAAATGGATCTCAATGGATGGAAAAGTAACATTGCTGATGCTCGATCCAGCTGAAATGTTACTATTTACTAGCGACAATAAAAGAATTGAAATGCCTATCACAGCTAACGTGCCTATAATATGCCTCATTCTTCGGGTTAAAAGAATTAACATTATATAATTGTTTTGGAACAATTTTTCTTAAATCCAGATGCCATTCTGACCTTGATAATGTCCTGATCTTTCTGCATAAGATTTTTCCACATCGGATGTGAGTGCAATAAAAATAACCTGTGCGAATTTTGATCCCCTTTCTATCTTTATTTCATTTAACGAATTGTAAGCAAATAAATTTAGTTTTCCATTAAAACCAGCATCAATCATTCCTGCACTCAAAATTATTCCTTTTCTTGCCCATGAAGTTTTAATCCAAATCTGGCCGGCTATATTTGATGGAAATTTAAAGTACTCAATTGAAGATACTACAAAATAAGATTTTGCTTGAATTACTTCAGAATTGGCTCCTAAAATTTTTATTTCATCTATACTAATATCATAACCATTTGGAGTTAAATTTTCTTCATTAAAATTTTCTATGACGAGCTTTTTTTCTTTCATCATGAATTTTATATCCCTGTCTGAAAGTATCATCATTTCATTATTTTATTTCATTAGATAAACATTATCATGAAATTTTATTATATTTGTTTATATTATCAATAAATATGATTCTTGATGGCAAAGCCCTGGCAAAAAAGATTGAATCAAAGATTAATCAGGATGCCCAGGAATTTTACAAAACATATGGAATGAAAGCATCACTTCATACAATCCTCATAGGTGATGATGAAGCATCGAAAATTTATGCAAGATCAAAAATAAAAACTTTGAAGAACCTAAACATGGATGGTGAAATTCATCAGTTGAGCGCGAACACATCACAGGAGGATGTAATTTCTCTAATAAAGAGCCTTTCATCAAGAAAGGATGTCCATGGTATCATGGTAGAAATGCCAATACCTAAAAGTCTTGACAGGAATGCAATTTTATCTAGCATAGACCCTCTTAAAGATGTTGATGGTCAAAATCCATTGAATTTAGGATATTTAATGCTAGGAAATGAAGATCATGTTCCATCCACACCAAGGGCAGTAGTAAGGATTCTAGAAGAATACAATGTTCAAATATCTGGAAAGAATGTTTGTATAATTAATAGAACGCCAGTTGTTGGGAAACCGTTAACAATGCTGATGCTCAACAGGGATGCGACTGTAAGAATATGCCACAGCAAAACAAAGAATCTTGAGAATATTACAAAAGAATCTGATATTATTGTCATAGCAATAGGCAAACCCCTTTTCCTCAAGGAGAATATGGTATCAGAGAAGTCAATCGTTGTTGATGTTGGCATAAATTCATTGAATGGAAAAATTGTTGGAGATGCAGATTTTGAAAATATAGCCAATAAAGTATCAATGATAACGCCTGTACCTGGAGGAGTAGGCAGTGTTACAACAATATTGATAGTTGAACAGACATTAAAAAATGCAAAAGCTTTGATTAAATGATTAGGAAAGATTTATTAATAATGGTTTAAATATTAAATCGGGTGATGATTAAATGAATGATAACAAAGCTCCAGAAGTACTTGCACCAAAATACAGGGAAATTAAGGATAATGAAGTATTCTGCCCACTTGCAAAGGATATTATACCTATAAAAGAATGCAAAAAATGCAAGAATTTTATTAGATTAGAAGATAAATATATAGTATGCGCTTTGCCATGGGACTAGATGTTCATTTTAGGTCTTTCAGGTGAGCATGAAAGGTTACCTGTTTCAGAGGTAAAGGGAATACTTGAAGGCGAGGGCGTTGGTTATAGGATATTTAGATATAATCCTCTTATCTTAGATGCAGAATCTATTTCCCCAGTCCTGGAAAGGGCAGCTCTTGTTAAATTTGGAGCAAAGGTTATAGGTGAAATTGATAATCTTGAAGATTTTCATTTAGACTTAAATGGAAAAACATTTTCTATAAGGTTCATAAATTTTTCAGATTCAAATGAAGATAGAATGTACATTGAAAGGTATGCAGGTTCAAAGGCGAAAGGTAAAGTAAATTTAAAAAATCCTGAAATAAGGATTGGCCTTGTAAAAATAGATAAAATATACATTACAGAAATTCTTGAAAGAAAAGATCCTCTATTCAAGGAAAGAATAAACCAGGTCAGGCCATTCAAAACTAATTTAGCGCTTCAACCGAAAATGGCAAGGATGCTAGTCAATCTTGCAAGGGTAAAAAAGAACGATTTAATAGCGGATCCATTCTGCGGTGGAGGTTCAATACTAATAGAGGCAGGTCTAATGGGCATAAGGTCCATAGGAATAGATTCAAGTGAAAAAATGGTAAATGGATGCAAAATTAATTTGGATCATTATGGCATAGATGCAAACATCTACCTGGGTGATTTTTCAATAATAAAAAATTTCCAAGGTATAGATGCAATAGTAACTGATCCTCCCTATGGGAGGGGTTCAACAACAAACAAGGAAAATGTAAAAAAATTGTACGAGCGCATGTTCAAAATATTCAGGGAAGTTCTTAAGAAAAATGGTTATGTATCCACAATTCTGCCATCCTTAGAATATAAAAAAATTGCAGAGGAATATTTTAAAATTGTTGAAATAAATGAAATGAAAGTTCATAGATCACTTACAAGATATTTTATCACTCTTTCTTAGGCAACTGGGAAATGATCTTTTCTACAATTTCGCTGAATGACCTTGATGCTTCAGATTCCTTCAGTATGAATGGCTCTCCGTCATCCCCAGCTTTTACAATGCTTGGATCCATTGGTATTCTGCCCAGGAATGGAACCTGATACTTGTTAGCGGCCTTTTCTCCACCACCGGTTCCGAAAACATAACCTGCCATGTTTTCTATTATACCAAGAATCTTAACATTCAGATGCTTTGAGAAATTTATTGCTTTTTTAGCATCCAGGAGGGCAACCTCCTGTGGCGTTATTACTATAACAATGCCAGTAACATCCTTAATTAGCTGAACAATGCTTAAAGGTTCATCCCCTGTTCCAGGAGGAAGATCCACAATAAGGAAATCAAGCTCACCCCACTGCACCTCTTCAAGAAATTGCTGCAATGCCTTATGCTTCAAGGAGCCTCTCCATATTACAGGTGCATCCTCCTCTGGAAGCATGTTTCCAATTGAAATTACCTTCAATGTTGGTGAATATTCAATAGGCAATATACCCTGATCATCACCTACAAGCTGTTCCTTGTTTAAGCCAAGCATCATTGGCACATCGGGTCCATGGAGATCAGAATCTAAAAGACCTACCTTATAACCTTTAAGTGAAAGTGCAACAGCAAGGTTCACCGAAACCGTTGTTTTGCCTACACCACCCTTACCGCTCATCACCAATATCTTGTACTTTATATTCTTCATTCTTTGTTCAAGTTTCGTATTCTGCTGGAGTATGGGTTTTAATTTAGATGGATCTATAGTCATATATATCAGCATAAGGAATATGAAAAATTACTTAACCTTATCGTATCATTACATAATAAAAAAATAAGCAAAGTTTTTAAATCCATTTTCTTTCTCCATAATAATTGCCACCGTAGCTCAGTCGGTAGAGCGGCTGACTTGTAATCAGCAGGTCGGGGGTCCAATTCCCTCCGGTGGCTCTTACAATTTCATGAGATTTTTCATGAATATTCTTTCATCCATTATCTTCAAATCATTTATTATTGGCTTAAAATCCATCTTTTCTAAAATATCATTATCTATATCGATCCCAGGAGCTATTTCTTCAAGGATTAAACCTTTTTCTGATAATCTAAAAACCGCCCTTTCAGTTATGTAAACAACCTCTTTTTTATTTTTTATAGCGAATGATCCCGAAAAGAAAATTTTTTCCACATTTTTAACAAATTTTATTACATTTCCATCTTTCTCAATTTTTAATTTTTTATTGTCCACATAAATTAATCTCTTTCCTCCGGTAAAGCCACCGGCGAAGAATATTCTTGGTACGCCATTTGAAATGTCTGGGAAACCACCAGGGCCTGGAAGCTTGTTATCAATGAAAGATGGGTTAACATTCCCGTACTCATCCACTTGAAGAAAGCCAAGAGAAGCGGCATCCGCTATTCCACCTTCATATATGTAAAATTGATCCGCCTGTGGTATTATTGCAAATGGCCCATATGAAAGACCAAAATCATTTCCAGAAAGTGCGATGCCTCCCCATGGACCTGATTCCACTGTGGTATAAACCGAGTCTGAATATCCCTCCTCTGCAATTATAGATGTTGATTCGGATGGAATGCCAGTGCCAAAATTCATAATGGCAGGCCTTTTTAAAGAATTTAACATCTTTATTATTTCTAGAACGAGCCTTCTTTTTATTACCATTCTGTCATCAAGTTTTTCATTTAACTTTGAAATCTTTATTTCATTTGGTATTAATTCACCTGAAATTGCTGGATCATATTTTATTGTGGATCCCTGTATATTGAATTCCTCTTCTGATGGTATTACATAATCCACCAAAGGGCCGGGAACGTGGATATTCTTTGGATTTCTGCTATTTTCTTTTACAATGTATTTTACCTGTGCAAAAACCTTACCAGAGTCTGGCTGTGCTTTAGAGCTCATGGCAATTGGAAGAATGGTACCGTATATACCCTCATGCTCAACAGAAAGATTTCCCTTCGGATCTGATGACGTGGCCCTTATGAAAGAATATTTTGGTTTAGGTGCCCTGTAAAGTAAATGTGGTTCTTCCAGATCAATTATTTTAGCATAGCATCTCTTTGCATTCCTTGCCTTTTCGTTCATTGCTGAATCATCAAGCCTTGGATCATGGAAAGTCCCCAAACCTATTTTTGAAAGAAGCCCAGGTCTTCCAGCTGCCATTTCCCTGAAAAGGTTTGTAGTTATTCCTATGCTAAATGAATATGTTTCAAAATATTCCATTTTTGTGAGCTTTTGCAAATATTCAGATCTATATAGATAAGGAATTAGCATGCCTGAAATGAACTCCCTGTCATCATTTTCATATATATTTTTTCCAATTATATCTAGGCCTGTTCCCGGAACACCAGGAAAAGCGTCCATCTCAATGAATAAATTTTTAGGATGACCATATTTTTTATACGCATCCCACAGAGAATATATTAAATAAAGTGGAGTAGTTGAGTTATTGAATCCAGAAATTGCTATAACAGATTTATCTTCAATTGAAGAAAGTAATTGCAATAAATCCTCTTTCTTATATATTATCATATTACCATAATTGAATTTTTCTTATTAAGAATTTCCTTTTCCATATTTTTCCTCCACATCATGGTAAAAATTTTCAATATTGTTATTTTTTATTGCTGATCTTATATCTTCCATAAATTTTATCATGAACCTTATATTATGAATAGATAATAGATACAAACCGAGTATTTCCTTTTCCCTCAAAAGATGGTGTACATATGATCTCGAATAATTTTTGCAGGTATAACAATCGCACTTTTTATCTATTGGTTTTAAATCGTCACTGAATGCACTTTTCCTTAAATCCAATGGACCTTCGCTCGTGAAGGCCAGGCCATGTCTCGCATTTCTTGTTGGAAAAACTGAATCGAATATGTCAATGCCCATCATAACACCCTTCAGGACATCTAATGGAGATCCAAGACCCATGAAATACCTTGGCTTATTATCAGGAAGTAAATCCAAGGTAAAATCAAGAACATCAAACATTGTTTCCTTAGGCTCGCCTATGGAAAGGCCTCCCACCGCAAAGCCTGGAAAATCCAATGATGTGATTTGGCTCGCGCTCTTTTCCCTCAAATCTTTGAAAACTCCACCTTGAACAATACCAAAACCTATTCCATTTCTTTCTGAAAAAAATTCCTTGGACCATTTAAATGTTAAATCTACTGCCTTTTCCACTTTTCTCTTGCTTCTTCCATATGGTATGCAATAGTCAAGCGCCATTGCTATATCCGTGCCTAAGGAATTCTGTATTTGGGCGCTCATTTTAGGTGTTAGTAGGATCTTCTTACCATCATTAGGTGCCTTGAAGACAATTCCATCTTCCTTTATGCTGTGCAAAAAATCTTCATTTGTGACCTGAAATCCACCGCTGTCGGTGAAAATTGGCCCGTTGAAACCTATGAATCCATGTATATCGCCATGCTTTTTTATTATTTCTAGACCTGGTCTCAAGAAAAGGTGAAGTGAATTTGATATTATCATTTTAATCCCAAGATCATCAAAATCCCTTTTTGGCACTGTTTTTATTGTACCTTTTGTTGCGACCGGCATAAAAACAGGTGTTTCCACATTTCCATGCGGTGTCTTAAGTATTCCGTACCTAGCTTTACCGTTTCTTGATATTAATTCAAATATTTCAGACATAGTTGACCCTTAATAGCGTGGCGTTTTCATCGTAGTAGGCAATTATGTTATAATTTCCTTCGCTTGTGAAATAAAATTCAACCTGGACACTTTCACCAGGATGCATAAGGATCATTTCATTGGATTGTGAACCGTTCAATACAACTGTTCCATTGAATATTATTGTGGCATTTTCAGGAACTATTATTTTCACATTCTGCGTTATATTTCCAGAATAGTATAAAGTAACATTCAAATAAGGTGAATAGATTGTTTCATTTGAAGAGGACCAGAAAAGATAATCGGTTCTGTTGAAAACTTCAACACTCATGTTGAAAAATCTTGTAGTCTTTGCAAGTTCAGTTTGGAATTTAATACTTACCTTTGACTGGCCAGGTAACGTATTATTCGAAACGTACAAGTAGAAAGGAACAGACCTATTTTCACCTATAGAAACATTACCTATCAATGAAGGTATTTTCACAATAAGACCGTCAGTTGCAATCACTTTTGTTGTAATGTTTATCATCTTATCTCCAGTATTTTTAATATCAACAAGACCTGAGGAATAGTTCATTTCATTTATTATCAAGGTATTCTTATAATGACCTGAAACTGTGAAATTTTCTGTTAGTGTTGTCTGCGAGAGTGGTATAGGCACGAAAGTTAAAGCTATTAAAAGAATTGCAACAACACCAACGAAATAACCCTTCTTTGAAACTTTGCTTATATCATTCAGAGAAGGAGGATGACCCAATCCTAAAAATATTACAAATATTGCAAAAATTAGCCATCCAAGATAAAGGAGGCCTATGGCGAATAAAAATGCTATGAAAGCCCAGCTCAAATATTTTGATCTAGATCCAAGCAAAGCTCTGGCTATATGGCCACCATCCAGCTGCCCTATGGGTAGAAGGTTTATTGCAGTAACGACAAAACCTACCCAAGCTGCGAATGCTGTTGGAAACATATATCCACTTGTAGGAATGAATAAATTAATTAAATAATAAATAAATGGAGGATAGATCATTGTAACAGTCAGTGAATCGACAATTACAGGATGCATTATTGTCCCTAAATAATTCCCTATTATCGCAACAGGTATTGCAACGAGGAAACCCACAATAGGGCCTGAAGCACCTATTTCAAGAAGTGCCTTTCTATCTGGTATAGGCTCCCTTATGGAAATGAATGCACCCAAAGTACCTATTATTGTTGGAGCTGGTATAAAGAAAGGAAGCGAAGCCTTTACATTGTTCTTTTTGGCCGCGAAATAATGACCCAATTCATGCAAACCAAGTATTGAAAGGAGTGGTAATGCAAAAAATAGAGCTCCACCCAAAATTGAATTTAATGATAACCAATTTAGATTAAAATAACCCGCATAATCCATTGATCCTGCAAGTATTGTTGATATTAACGTGGCAATTAAAAATGCCAGGTTAACATAAATTGACCTGAACCTTTGAGGTGGAATTCTTATTACTTGAATCATGTATTCATTTTTTGTTGATCCAAGAGAAGGTATATAACCATCCTTTTTCAAAGAAAGCCAGAGTTCTCTGAAATTCTTTTCAACAAGTTTCTTATCATCAGGAAGCACAACCTTGAATTCTATTATTTCAGGAGCAATTTTTGTCTCATAAACATAAAAATATTTTCTTACTTCGCTTTCTATCTCCTGAATGGACAATTCTTTCATATAAGACCTCTTATATTTTCTACTAAATTCACATTTGAATTTAACATCAATATATTATTAGATATTTTTCCATTAGTTTTTAGTTTTTTGATAATGTCCATACCTGAATTATCAGCTACAATTGTCATGGAATCACTATTGATAATAGCAATTGAATTCTTTTCATTTATCTGTTTTGCTACCCTCATGGCATAGTCTTTTGGTACTATTCCCAAGTATATTTTTATATTTTTTTCAACAATGGGATTTTCCTTAATCTTTTCAACATAATATTTTATCATTTCCTGTTCTGCCTTTTCCTTGAATTTTTTAAGATCTTTCCATTCGTTGAAGAATCTTTGAACAGTATTAGGCAATTTTTCAGTTTCTACCTTAAGGATATCACTAGCATCGTTGAGAATGTCTTCCATATACTGTACATGTTCCAATGCACCAAATCCAGATGTGAACATTATTCTAGACACACCGTCTTGAATCCTCTCCTCCTTTAGTATTTTTACGAATCCTATTTCGCCTGTTTTTTTCACATGTGTTCCTCCACATCCTTCAACATCATAATCACCTATTTTTACCACCCTTATCTTTTCTCCGGGGGGTATTCCACCTTCATAGAGCTTGAAACCGTAAAGTTTTTCGGCCTCATTCCTATCCATCCATTGAACTGTAACGTCTATATTTTCCATTATAAGATCCATCGCCACCTTTTCAATTTTCTTTATTTCGTCTCTTGTTATTTTTCTATAATGTGTGATATCCAGCCTTGAAGCATAAACATCCTTTTGAGCCCCTGCTTGCCATATGTGTTTACCAAGTACTTTCCTGCAGCTGTAAAGTATTATATGTGTTGCTGTGTGATTTTTCATAAGCCTTGATCTTCTGTCCCAGTCAATGTATCCTCTTACTTTTCCTTTATCCAATGTTCCATCAATATAATGGACAATAACATTTCCAAATTTTTGGACATCAAGAACATTTACCTTTTTTCCATCTTGCTCCAAATAGCCATGATCTGCAGGCTGGCCTCCTCCTTCTGGATAGAACGCTGTCCTATCCAGAACAGCCATGTTATTTTCAACATAAATAACATTTGCATCAAATTCTTTCAGATATGCATTTTCATAGAGCATTTCAGTAGGCGGTAAATTAAAGGTTTTTTCAATCTCCTTCTTTTCTTCAACATTTCTCTCATGTTTGGAAGCAACCAGTGATCTGAAATTTTCAGGTACTTTTATTTCAATGCCAAGTGATTTTGCTCTTTCGGCTACAAGTTCAGGCTGTATTCCATATGTATCGTAAAGATCTACTAATGAATTAAGGTCAATATTTCCCTTCTTCAAAATTTTATCAATGATTGCAAGACCCTTTACTTTTGTTTCACTGTATCTTTCCCATTCAACTGAAAGTATGTCCATCACAACAGAAAACATTGAATCATCCAACATTCTTGAAAACCTTTTTCTTTGGAATTCCATAATTTCCTGAAGGGAATTTTCTAGACCCAAATCCTCCAACACTTTGAATAATCTTCTTATCATCAACCTTGCAAGATAGCCTGCCTTGGTGTTGGACGGTACAATTCCATCATTGAGCATAAATAGAACTGTTCTGCTGTGATCAACAACCATATGAACTTTCCTAAGTTTTTCAATGAAAGGTCTGTAATCAAAATCTATATTTTTTTCCTTTAGCTTCTGGCCAAGCTCAATCATCAGTGATTCATCATCCTTTTTCTTTATTGAAACAAATGATTTCACTATTTCATCATACTTCTCAGGTTTCTGCAAATTAATTTTATTGAAAATGAAATCCATTAGGTCCGAGTAAATTGCATCAAAAACAGAGGGTGAAACCTTAGATGCCCATACAAACCTTTCAAGGCCATAACCCGTATCGACAACCTTCATTGGCATTGGTTTGAATTTTAAACCTTCAATTTCAATATCACCTTCAGGATCTTCTTTCATGTCCATAAATACCAATGTTGCAAGTTCTAAACCTGCAACAATCACCTCCATGGCATAGCCTCCATTCCCACCACCTACCCAAGGCTTCTCTTTAAAAGTAACAAGTTTTGGATCAACGCCTAAAGATGATAGAAATCCTAAAGCGTAGGAAACGGTCTCATCCTTCCAGTAAATAAATTTATCAGGGTAATTAAAAGCATGATGTCCCAGCATGATGAAGCTTGTTAAATGCCTCCCTGTTCTTCCAACATCATCTATGTCAACCATCCTTATGCACGGTTGTGGAACAACGAGGGGGTTTGCAGGTGGTGGAACCTGTCCAGATGTTACATGGGGCTGGAAATCGTATATTGAAGCATTGACAAGAAAAACATCTTTTCTCCAGCGGGCCACAACAGGATAGCGTTCAATTATTTTATGCCCATGCCTTTCGAAGAAATGCAGAAATTCATCCATCATTTCAAAAAAATCCAGTTTCTTGTTCATTATTGGCTTTTCAAGGAACAGATACGGATCACACGGAAATTCACCACATGTTTCTCTACTTTTATCTAGTGTCCAGAATTTTGCGCCACAAATTTTACACGTTTTCCTGACAAATCCTTTTTCATGGAAAACATCCAAATCCAACGGATCCTTCATTGTGTTTGTGAAGATATGAAAGTTCATAAACCTTTTCTTATATTGTATGAGCAATGGAAAATTCATTTATTGAAAAATTAAAGGAAAAATTCGGCATAAAGGAATTCTATGAACCACAGGAAGAGGCTATTAAAAAAATAATGGGGGGTAAGAACGTTGTCATATCTATGCCTACAGCAAGTGGAAAGACAATTATTGCTTATGCTGCAATAATGAGAGCTCTGAAATTAGGCATGAAGGCACTTTACATGGTTCCTTTAAGAGCTTTGGCAATGGAAAAATTTGAGGAATTGAACAGTACTATTGGTAAAGAATACAAAATAATTCTTTCAATGGGTGATTTTGATACAAGCTCTGATGAGCTTAAATCTGCAGATGTTGTAGTAGCAGTGTTCGAAAAAATAGATTCAGTATTGAGGCACGATCCAGAGTATATTTACAATATTGGTGTTATAGTAGCGGATGAAGTGCACATACTTCAAGATCCTGGAAGGGGCCCAACTCTTGAAATGATACTCACAAGGTTAAAGTATGTTAATAATCAAGTTCAGCTCGTGGCACTATCTGCCACAATTAAAAATTATTATGAAATAGCGGATTGGCTTAATGCTGATATTGTTTATAGTGAATTCAGGCCTGTTCCATTAAGATTAGGCATATATTCCAATGGTGTTTTAAAATTTGAGGATGGATTAAGTATTAGAATTAAGGAGGATAATATTACAATAGGCAACCTTGTTAAGAGATCGCTAGAGAATCATGGTCAGGTTTTAGTGTTTGTTAATACAAGGACAAGGGCTGAAAATTTGGCATACAAAATTGGTAATATAATTAATGAATATGCTGAAAAAATTGAGTTACCACAGGTAATAGATGAGGATTCAAACATATATGATGAAAAAATAAAGAGTGTAATGAAATTTGGTGCGTGTTTTCACCACGCAGGTTTATCCAATGTGCAAAGAAAATTTGTTGAGAAGAATTTTAAGGAAGGCAAAATAAAATGTTTGGTGGCAACGCCAACTCTAGCTGCTGGTGTAAATCTTCCTGCTAGGACAGTCATAGTTAGAGATATTTCCAGATTTACAGAGGATGGAATGGTCGAAATTCCTGCATTTGAGATAAAGCAAATGTTAGGTAGGGCAGGCAGGCCGAAATACGATTCCTACGGCGAGGGCATAATAGTGTCTAAGAAGGCCAATAAGGAACTGAAGGAATTTAAGGAAATAGATGATATTGAATCTCAGCTTGAAAATAAACAATCATTGAGAATGCATGTATTGGGTTTAATTGCATCCGGAATAGTTGAAAGTGAGGAGGATGTAATCAACTTTTTTAATAAAACTTTTCTAGCATACAGGGGTGCGGAAGATCTTGAATATTTTATTTCAGACACTCTCAACTTCCTTGAAAATGAAGAACTTGTAACTAATGTAAGAAAATTGAGAGCAACCCCTTTCGGCAAAATGATATCTGACCTTTACCTTGATCCTGTAACAGGTATAGCATTCAGAAATTCTCTTGAATATCCTTACTCTGACCTCTATGCGCTTTATGTTATTTCAAGTGTTGGGGAAATGGTGCCTTTGATTTCAAAAGACGAGGAATATGAAATTCCTGATCATCCGGGTTTTGAAAGATTTGATAAAAATGCATTTAAAACAGCTCTTATGCTTCAAGCTTGGATGAATGAAACAGATATGAATGATATTTTAACAGAATTTAACATAGGGCCGGGTGATGTTCACATGCGCGTAGAACTCGCAGACTGGCTATTGTATTCATATACAAAGCTTTCAATGCTTGAAAAATATTCACATTCAAGGGATATTGAAAATCTGTGGAGAAGGGTGAGGCATGGAGTGAGACCTGAACTTTTAGAATTGGTAAGGCTGAAAAACATTGGTAGAATGAGGGCAAGGAGGCTTTACAACTTGGGTTATAGATCTTTAAAAGATATTGCAAACGCAGATCCTAAAAAATTGTCCATGATACCTGGCATAGGGGAAAAGTTGGCTAAATCCATTGTAAATGAGGCAAATAATATAAAAATATAGTATATTAAAAAATGTTTAAATAATGGATACTATACAATGATTGATGGAAGACGGAGAAACTCTATGGAAGATTGGTGTTATCGGTGAAAGAGGCGTAGGCAAAACATCCTTGATTAACAGGTTTGTGTACGACAGCTTTACAAACAGTTCATCGGGCGAATTTACATCCCAATTTATAAAGAAAAAAGTGGATTGCGGTGAAAAATGTGTTGAAACTCTTTTAATGGAAATAGATCCTAAAAATCTTTCACCTAGAAAGATCATAGGCACAAAGGCCATGATAATTATAGGTGATGTAACAAATATTGACACAATAGATTCAATGGAAAAGTTGGGAGAAAGGATACAGGAAATAAATCCTAAGACAAAACTTATTTTCATAGCTAACAAGTCAGATTTGAAATACATGGCCCAGTACTGGGTAGATGAGGTAAAGTGCATTGCAGAAAAATATAATGGCATTGTGTACGGAGTTGTAAGTGCAAAAACTGGAGAGAATGTAAAAGAAGGATTTTCCTTTATGTGCCATAAAATAATAAAATTGAGTGTATGAAATTTTTAATAAAAAATGGAAATATTGTAGTCTTGGATAGTAATGAAATAAAGAAATTACAATCACAGGGCTATTATGTACATGGTAAGCTTGGTATTATAGACCCAATTGAAGCCCTTTTTTTGATTGAAGAAAAAAATGCGAAAATATTTTCAGGTGGCAATGAACTTGGTAAAGAAGAAATAATAAAATTACTTAATATAAATATAAAAAAATACTATGCCTACAAAGATCTTAAAAAAAGAGGATACAATTTTTCAATGAAGGAAGAAAGCATAATTTTAAAAAATGGCGAAAAGATTCCATTTTTTTTATATTATCCTATGAATGAGGCAAACTTTTACAGAGAAAGGGGATTCATAGCAATAGTTGATGATGATCTCGATCTTACATATTTTATTTATAGCCACGAAGATCCCATAGGGAATGCGAATGAAAATAAAAAGATAATTTTTATTGATGATAAAAAAAGAATACTCTATGAAGATCTTGTTGAAAGGAAATTCAAAATGAATTCTGGTCTAAAATTCGGTACTGAATTCATCGCATATGAAAACAACAATGATGAGCATTCAAAATATATGGTAAAAATTTTAAGGCCAGGTATGCAATGGATAGAAATGGCAGGTCTTGCAAGGGTTGCAAACGGTGTTAGAAAAAAGTTGTTGATTGCAGTAATTAATGGTAAAATTAACTATTTTTCATTTTCCTGGTTCAGGGCATAGATTTTTTGCCATGAAAATGGCGTTTTTTGAGCCTCTGTAGCTCATTGTATAATAATCATTTAAAATTTTTATTTCTTCATAGCCAAGTTTTTTATAAAATTTTATTGCTCTTGTATTTTTTTCCCTTACTTCCAAGACAATCCTTTTCATATTTCCTGAAACGCACAATTTCTCTAATTCCTTCATTAATATTGATCCTATCCCCTTCCTTTTAAATTTTGGAATCACAGCTATTGATTCTATATGGCATTCATCAGCATCCTGGTAATAGCTTAAATATCCTTCAGGTTCATCATTCTCATATATTAATGTTTGAGCAGTTAAGAGCATGTACATTATTTCATCATCACCATATGCAAACTTGTAAAAAGCTGACTTTTCAATCTTCTTGATTATTTTGAAATCATTTATTGTTCCGTATCTTATCATTAAAACTTTAATTCAATACCACAATAAAAATTTGTGGAAACATTTTTTATCCTTGAATTATATCTTCATAATATGGATGTACCAATTGCATCAAAATGCATTTTTTACAGGGAAGGAAAGTGCTATTTCGTTGTATCATATCCTACAAAATGCAATTTATGCTTCAATTTTGTCACTTCAGATTCTTCAATAAAAAGAAAATATGGAATAAATAAGGCACTTGTAACACTTTATGATATTGTGAAGCTGGATAAGTCTTTCAAGACTCTATTCCCAAGCAGCGGTGATGAAGTCCAAACAATATTTGAAATTGAATAACCTATAGGAAATCAAGATATATGAATTGCCAGAGTATTAAAAATACAACAGCAAGGGATAGTGCTATTGAAATGAAATATGCTGTTTTATCTGGGTCTTTAATCCTAATTTTTGATAATATTCTTGATATGTAATCTTTGAAAACATAGCCACCATCCAATGGTATCAATGGAAGAACATTCGTAAGACCGAGCATTAAATTTAGCCAGAAGATCCAATAAAATATGTTTACAACCGGCCAGAAAAGCCAGGATGAAAATGGTGTGGAATATACGCTCTGGAAATATGCTGGAAATGGAGCTAAACCCATAAAAGGAAGTGCAATTAAATCTATCATTCCAGTTACAGGCCCAGAAGAAAAAGGATTTGAAACCAATGAAATAATGTTCTTCGGATCAGAATATGAAATGTTCATGTACATAACTGTAACACCAAGAAAACCTTTTCCCTTGAAGCTGGGGCTATTATAACCGGGTGCATAACTTTGATAGAATGCATATTTGTCTATTAATGTGACATTCTTTTCAATAGTATTTCCATTGTAAAGGAAGATAAAATTTAGCCTTTCGTTCGCTGTTGCATTATCCATAAAATTATAAAAGAATGTTATGTTTTTTATTACCATGTTATTAACTTTCAGAAAAATAAAACCTGGCTTAATGCCTGAATTATAAGCTGGAGTATTTTTTAAAACTTCAGTTACCCAGACACCCGAAATTGTATTTATTTTAACTGGGTGTGAATTTCTTATTAATTTTACTTGAACATTCTCTCCCGGATTTAAATTTATATTATTAATCCCAGAAATATTTTTCAATGTTATATTTCCTATCCCTGTTATAAGATCTCCGGGTTGAATATTTTTATTGTAGGAATTTACAACAAGAACTCCTTCCTGAGCTACAGAAACATTTGACATGAGAAGAAGAAAAATTAGCAATGCAATTATCATGGCTATTAAATTTGTTGTAGGACCAGCTGCAAATATTTTCATTCTTATTTTTTTGTCAGATTTCTCAATTTGCTCTTCATCAGGTTCCACAAATGCACCAACTGGAATTATAAACCATAGAATACCAAGGGATTTTATTTTAATGCTGTTCCTAGCGCTCTGTATTCCGTGAGAAAACTCATGGATTACAACAGCAATAATTAATCCAATTATGCCATAGCTCACAGGTATGTATGGATTTATTCCTGGAAGACCTATAATTGCAAGTGGATTTGGTGCAGCGGATTTGGGCAATCCTATTACAAGAATCGCCTCCCAAATAAGGAGAGCGAATGTAAATACCATGGCAATCAATGTAATATAGATACCTGAAACACCGTAGTAATCCCAAAATTTTTTCTTTGAAATTCTTTCTATTGTTTTTCTGCCCCTTTCAGTGGACATCATCAGGGCAGGGCCGTATGGCTTTAATTTTTCATATTTTTTAGTTCCTATATAATAAACAAAAATAATCCAAATAAAAATGATTATAAGTATTTCTAGAATTATTGTAAAGTCCATGATTACAGGTACCCTATTTTCTTAAGCTCTTCCTTCAACTTGTTTACTGCCTCAAGGATTTCATCATCCTTTTTAGCACCGGTGCAAACAACCTTTCCAGAACCGAATAAAAGAAGGACTACCTTTGGTTCTTCAACCCTGTAAACGAGGCCAGGAAACTGTTCAGGTTCGTATTCAACATTCTCTAGACCCAAACTCATGGCAATATCCGTAAGGTTTAAACTCACACCCAGGTCATAAACAGCCACTATGTTCTGAACAATGATCTCTGGGTTGTCATACACATCTATTCCTGCCTTTCTAAGCTGTGAAACAATTGTCTTGATTGTCCTATTTACAGCATCTAGATCCTTAGCTCCAGTGCAGTTTACCTTTCCACTCCTGAATATGAGAACAGCAGTTTTTGGCTCCTGGAGCCTGTAAATAAGTCCTGGAAATTGATCAGGTTCGTATTCAGAACCATCCAACGCCATGGCAATCCTGCTCAAATCCAATTTATCTGCAATGGCAGTTGAAGCTACTATGTTTTCTATGGTGATCTTATCATCTTCCATTATATTCACCTTCTTGGGAGATTATTAATAAAGGGTATATATACCTTCGTTATTTTTTCTCATAAACATCAAAAAATATGGCTCCACCAAATTTCTTTTCACGTGCAATCAATTTTAAGCCATTGGATTCGAACATTTTCACTATTTTTGAATGCTCAGGATATTCTATAAATGTATAAAATAATGTAAAATATTCGTGTATAAGCCTTCCCCTTGTGATTATTAAGGCTGCTAATATTGGAAGTAAAAATATATATAAATAATAAAAAAATTGAATTAACCTTGAATCGGGTTTTCCAATATCTATAATTATTAATCTTCCACCTTTTGAAATAATTCTTGATAATTCCTTTGCAGCCTTGACATGAGAAATAGCATCCCTGAATGAAAAACCGCAGGTAACAAGATTAAAATATCCATCGACGAATGGTATGTTCTCAAACTTTGCCTGTATTTTTTCTCCATAAGTTTTATTTATTTTGAGCAATTCAATGCTCGGGTCCATTAAAAATGTTTTTTTTGGATTACTTTTTTTAATTACCAAATTGGCCATTGTCCCTGGACCTGTTCCTGCATCGAGGTATTTTTCTGGATCGTTTATAAAATTTAAAGAATGGTCTCTAATTATTTTTTCATTGTCAAGGCTCATTATTCTATTCATGAGATCATAGAAAGGCTGTAATTTTTCCAAGCTTTTTTCTAAGTCATGCCATCTCTCTTCCTTCATGAAAGGGCTTTTCCTCCTCCATATATTCTTGGTACCTTGTCCTGGTGACTTATTACATACATGTCCTGGGTAATTGCAATATCCTGCTCAAAATCAACCAAAATTTTGTCACCTGAAACGTCTGATACTGTTGCAGGATATTTTCCGAAGTTTGTATATATCTGTATTTTCTGATTATTATACAATAGATCTTTTATTGCATTGTTTCTTTTTACTTGAATTTTTAATGATGTTGCTGTCATGAATCTTTCATGTGAAGCTAAAATGGCACCTTTAGGAATATCATCGGGGTTCAGGCCCTTAAGAGCTACACCGACCCTAGTTCCTATTTCTGCATAATCAACATCAACATCCTGAACCTGTATTGACCTAATCTCCGTCATTTTAGGCCCAGGGTAAACACGCATTTCATCGTGCTTTTTTATCCTTCCACCTTTTACGAATCCTAATGCAACTGTTCCAACTCCCTTAACAGGAAAAACTTGATCTACTACAATGTAACCCTCACCATCCGCCTGCCTTTCCTTAAAATTTGTTAAAAAATTCAAGAGATTTTCGTATGTATTTTCAACTATTTCATAATTGGAAATTGATGTATTTTTAATGATCGCTTTTAGTTGCGAAACCTTATCCTGATCTATTAAAAATATTCCTTTTTCAATATTGAATGCGTCCAGAGCAAGTAAAACTTCACCAAGATCTTTATCAAATTGGTTCACCTGTACCATAGCTGCATCAGATACTGAGGCAGAAAGTAAAAGTGGTGCAATCCTTTCAGGAAACTTGAAGGGCAGAAGAAATGTAAAAACAGCATTGTCACTTTTCCTATTGTAATATCTAATATCTGTTTCCGATCCCTGTTTTCCTATCTTTTTAAGCATTTCTTCATCCATATAGGATAAAATTGTATAGTTCATGAATTGTGATATGTTTTTATTATATAAAAAATGTTTATTTCCAAATTAATTAAAGGGAAAATTTATGAACTTCCTGAAAATCTAGTTTTTTAAATATCAATATTATATGCCACCGTAGCTCAGCAGGTAGAGCGGCTGATTCGTAATCAGCAGGTCGGGGGTTCAAACCCCTCCGGTGGCTCTCCTAGATTAAGTTTTTATAATTGATCTATTTCTTTAAATCAATGCATATAAAGGTCTATTATTATGGCATATATGCAAAGATTGTTAAAAAAGAATCTGAAATAATTGAATTTGATGGTAAAACGCTTAACGATTTCAAAGAATTTTTATTTAAAAAATATCCTGAATTATTGGATACAAATCCAATAATCTCTGCCAATTTCAAAACAAATAATAAAGAATTGGATGAAAATGATGAAATAATAGTCATGGCACCAGGTCCTGGAGGATGAAATTAATTTTAAATATATCTAAACGATTCTTCTCAATATGAAAATTACAGAAAATATTGATTTGATTGATAAAACAATGTGTAATGTTTATGTTTTAAAAGTTTCAGGAAAAATAATACAGATTGATGCTGGTATGAAGGGAAGTGCAAAACTTGTTTTAAATTATTATAAAGAGAAAGGAATCAAGCCAGACATTGTTTTAATAACGCATTACCATCTCGATCACATAGGTGGCCTGAAAATAATTAAGGATACTTTTAATGCAGATATTTTCGCAAGCAGTTTTGAAATACCTGTAATAGAGGGAAAATCTTCAATGGGAAGGCCAAAATCTTTGGGAGCAAGGTTAATGTTCTCACTGGTAAAGCCTGAACCTGTTACAGGTGTTAAGGATCTTAAAGAATTAAAAATAGATGGTTTGAAAGTAATTGAAACACCTGGACATACCCCAGGAAGTGTGTCATTTTTTGTAGAGGGTGAAAGGGCAGTATTCATAGGCGACGCAGCAGGAAATGTCAATGGAGATCTTAAAATAAATGAAAAATACACATTGGATATGGAAAAAGCAAAGGATTCGTTGGAAAGGATCAAATCACTTTCTCCAGTGCTAGTTTTACCTGGTCATGGAGCACCATTAAAAATCTAAATACTTTTTATTCCATGGCCTGTTAAAATGATTATATTATCTCCAGTGTAATCTTTTTTTCTGAATGCAGCATAAGTAACAGCAGAACTATATTCAACAGATAAGCCCTTTCTCAAAAGAATTCTTCTTGATTCTATAATTTCATTTTCATTCACAATAACGCAATCCTGGCCTTTCATATACTTCAGCATCTCATCCAAAAGTATTGGAGATGTACTTACGAGGGCATCAGCTACAGAAGTGATCATTTCAGGTGGATTGTAATTCTCTCCCTTCAATGCGTGGCAGAGTGGTGATACCTGTTCCGTCTGGGCAGCTACAATCTCTGGCATTTTTTCAATAATTCCAGATTTGTGTAGATGCCTGAACCCGTATATAAGGCCTAAAAGAAGTGTACCCGCTGAAACGGGTACAAAAATTCTTGGAATTGGATCCTTCAGAGCCAAAAAAATTTCATAGGATATCATTCTCATACCATCTCTAAATTCAGGATTTAAAATATGGCTTGCAAAAAAGCCATCTCCATTTTTTGCCGCATTTGTAACATCATTCCTGTTACCTTTAATTTTATGGACCTTTGCGCCATAAGATTCTATAAATTTTATTTTAAATTCATTAGCATTTTCAGGAACGTATACATGCACTTCTAGACCTGCCCTTGCGCCGTATGCAGCTATAGATGCCCCAGCATTTCCAGATGAATCCTCATTTATTCTTTTTATGTTTTTTTCTTTTAAATATTTTAATAAAGAGGAAATTAAAGTAACAGACCCGCGATCTTTGTATGATAGGGTAGGTGATAAGAATTCTAGCTTGAAAATTGCATCATCATATATGATAGGTGTATTTCCCTCCCCAAGTGAAAACCATTCTTCTATGTAAGGAAAATTCTCCTTTAGGTTCATGGAAAATCTTTCATCTATTTCAGGAACAAAATATCCACCGCAACTTCTGCAGAAAAGCTCCTTGCCCTCCCTTTCTTTTCCACATCTATTGCAAACGAATTTCATTGAATTTCCATGCTAAAATAATATTTTAACTTTTACGAAAAACATTTTAAAATGTTTCTTTTAATCCTATTGATGATAAAATTTGCAATATTGGTCAGACATGGTGAAAGTGTTTCAAATACTATGAATATTGTATCAAGAGATATAGATAAATATCCTCTCACCGAAAAAGGAAGAAATCAGGTTAAATTTACAGGAAATGAACTTAAAAAGATAAAATTGGAAAAGATCGTTACCAGCCCGGTCCTCAGGGCAAAGGAAACAGCAGAAATAATTTCAAAAATTATTGACATTCCTTTTAAAATTGATGAAAGATTGATAGAGATAGGATTCGGTAAATTCAACAATGGTCCTTTTCAAATAACTCCAAAATTCACATATGAATCAAAAGAGATGGAAACTTGGGAAAATATTGAAAAAAGAATGCTTGCATGCATAAATGATTATTCAGGAAATGTTCTATTTGTTTCACATGCATTTACAATTAGGGTTTTAATATCACACTTTTTAAGTCTTGATGAGAATGAAAGCTTCGGCATTTCTATTTCAAATGCATCTATTTCTGTCCTAGACGTTCAAAATAAAAGAGTTCTTGCAATAGGTTCTCCAGTGATCACAGAAAAATTAGAAAAGAAAATAGGAAAAAGTTAATTCTTTGAATTTAATTGTTTTAAATGAAATGTTTGAATATTTTTACCCAATACTTGCCATGGCTTCTTTTGGTCTATCACCTTTATTCTATAAGTATGTAATAAAATTGGATGTCGATCCTGTCATAGCTAACCAGGTAAAGGTGATTATGACATTTTTTATTATGATGGCAATTTTCATACCAGAATTTTTCACAATTTGGAAAATAAGCATTTACGATCTTTTAATTTTTGCGTTTATTTCATTCTTTGGCATACTTTTAGGCGTCGTAATAACAGGACTTTTTTCATCAGCATCACCAATGATAACCTCATTCCTTGGCATCTTAATATTCAATGAAAGAAAAAATGCATTGACAATTTTTGATATTTCTCTCATACTTTTTGGTTTGTTAATATCAGCGATCTAGTAAAACTTTATATTTGAATAAAGGTATCACAAAATATGAAAAGTGCCATAAGGGAGTATGATGGAAAAAATTTGAATTTGAACAGGCTTGCTGACAAGGTGCAGGAATTTTTTAATAAACAAAAATTTAAAGTACAGCGTGCAAGCCATCCAAAGGGTATTTTGATTCAGGCACAGAAAGAAGGTATACTAAGAACAATTTTTGCAGCGGATCAAGCAATAACTGTAATAATATCTGGAGAACCTAACCATGTTGTTGTAAGAATGGGTGTAGCAAAATGGCTACAAGATCTTGGAATAGCTGCAATAGAATCATTCATAATTTCACCTCTGCTCCTGTTTATCGAAGTACCTGAATCTCTATGGATATTCGAGATAGAGAGGGAGCTATGGAAATATATAGAAGAGCAAATAAATTCGGGCCTATGATGATCCTATGGATGATGAAATAAATATTTTCTTTTCAGATTGCCCTGCTATCCCATCATTCCATGTAAGTGCACTGGGCAATGTTAAAATAAAAAATTCTGTAAGTATATATTTGACTCATGCCTGCAATCTAAGATGCAAAACCTGTTATTTAAATGCTGGAGAACCATTAAAAAATGAACTATCCATAAAAAATTATGAAAAAATTTTCTCAGAAATTAAGGATCTTAATTTTGATATGGTATATTTCCTCGGTGGAGAGCCGATGCTAAGAAAAGACATTCTTGATATAATTAAAATTGCTAAAGGAAATGACCTTTACACCTCAATGAGCAGTAATGGTTTTTTCATAGATAGTATAAATGCAAAATCTTTAAAGGAAGCAGGTTTAGATCAAATTCAAATTAGTATTGATTCTCCAAGTGAGGAAATAAATGACAACATAAGGAGTCAGGGATCTTTTGGAAAGGCAGTTAAAGCAATACACAACTTGAAAAAAGTAAATATGAAAGTATCAATTGGTTTTACTATCACTAAAAATTTTTATGATGTTGAAACCATGGTCAATTTTGCAAGCCAAATTGGAATTAACGTCTTGAACATTAGCATTGCAGAACCTTTCGGTAGAGCTATGTTATATGATATTATTCCTGAAAAAGAAAAGGTAAAAAAGGCAATTGAACAGATTAAAAATTTAAAAAGTGTAATTAAAATTACATACAACGGCTTCAGATTTTATCTAGACGAAAAAGTTTTTGAAAAATCTTTGAAATTTATTCCAGAAAATTATAGATCCTGTCCTGCTGGTATTGACAGGTTTGTCATAGATTCAAACGGAAATGTTTATGGATGTGAGTTATTAATGGAGAATGAATTTTTTGAAGGTAATGTTCTAGAAAATGATTTAAAAACAATATGGGAAAAAGGATTTAGAAGGTTTAAAGAAAGGATGCCAAATGAATGCAAAAGTTGTAAATACTTAAGATCCTGCCAAGGCGGATGCCCAGCCAGATCTTTTATTTCAGGATCTTTTAATTCAAAAGATCCACTTTGCTATTTATAATTATTATCATATTTTTTATTGCCAATTTTAGAACTCTTATTCTCGCAGGTTGCTCTTCTAGAATTGATCAATGGAGAAGTTTTAATATTCAGTGACCTCCTCCCATCATTGAAATGATGGGCATCCCTTCAGAATGCCATTTATTATGGGA
>JAGDXS010000037.1 GCA_023261755.1 Thermoplasmata archaeon
TAGGAACACAGGTGAAATCGAAACAGATGGTCCCATTTATATTCAAGGTAAGGTCAGATGGACTTTATATCTTGGATATTTCTAAATCGGACCAGAGGCTAAGGATGGCAGCAAGGTTCATGTCTAAATTTGATATGGACAAGGTACTATTAGTTGCACAGAGGCAATATGCACAGCAGCCCATTAAAATATTTGCCAAGGCAACAGGTGCTAAGTACATAGCAGGAAGATTTGTTCCTGGGACTTTAACTAATCCTAGCCTACCCACATATATGGAAATAGATGTTCTTCTTGTGAATGATCCAATCACAGATGTACAGGCAATGAATGAAGCCGTAAAAATAGGCATACCAATAATTGCGCTCTGCGATGCAAACAACAGGACGTCATTTGTTGATCTGGTGATACCAACAAATAATAAAGGAAGGAAAGCACTTGCACTTGTTTATTATCTAATGGCAAGAGAAGTTATGATGAACAAGGGTTTGATAAAATCTTACGAAGAATTTCCATACAAAGTAGAGGAATTTGAGGCACCATTATGAGGGAACCTGCTGTAGCAGGTCAATTCTACCCATTGAACCAATCTGATCTTGAAATTGCAATAAAGAGAAGTTTCCTAGATCCCATAGGTCCTGGAAAAATTCCATCCCTTTCTGAAATAAGAATGGGTAGAATTTTAGGTGGAATAGTCCCTCATGCTGGATACATATATTCAGGACCTGTTGCAGCACATTTTTATCATGAAATGGCTTTGGATGGTTTTCCTGAAACGTTCATAATTATAGGCCCAAATCATACAGGTTATGGATCGCTTGTTTCTGTTTCTCTAGAAGATTATAAAACACCATTTGGCATTGTAAAAGTAGATAAGGAAATTGCAAACAAAATACACAGAGACATAGTTGACATAGATCCACTTGCTCATAAATATGAACATTCCATTGAAGTTCAGTTACCATTTTTGCAATTCTTTAAGAAGGAAATTAAAATAGTTCCTATAGTGATGATGGCACAGGACTATGAATTCGCAAAATTACTTTCTGAGATAATTAAGGATTCAATAAAAGGAAAGGATGTAGTAATAATAGCATCTTCAGATTTTTCACATTATGTACCAAAGAGAATGGCGTACGAAAATGATGCCCATGCAATAAATGCAATTTTAAAAAATGATATTAAGGGTTTTTACAATGCCATTTCAACATATGATTTAAGCATATGCGGTTATGGCCCTATTGCCACTATGCTTATGACAACAAATTCCCATCCTAAGCTTTTAAAATATTCTACAAGTGGGGATGTATTCCCAATGGATGAAGTTGTTGGATATGCATCATTCAAAGTAGAGAGGTGAAAATATGGAAAATAAGAGTGGATGGTTAAGAATAGATGAAAAAAAGAAAAAGGAAGTTATGAACTTTGCAGAGGAGTACAAAAAATTTCTAAAGGAAGTAAAAACAGAGAGGGAAGCAGTTAATTTTTTTGAAGAACTTGCAAAGAAAAATGGTTTTGAACCCTTAGAAAGAGCTAAAAAATTAGGAAAGGGAAAATATTATGTTATAAAAAATGGAAAAGCAATGGCTCTTTTAAGCATCAATGAAGATTTGGAAAAGGGATTCAGAATAATAGCAGCCCACATAGATTCACCAAGACTTGATTTGAAACCGAACCCAATAATAGAGGATAAGGATTCTCAAACAGTTCTCTTTAAAACACATTATTATGGTGGTATAAAAAAATATCAATGGGTAAGCAGGCCATTGGCTATTCATGGTATTGTTGTGAAAAAATCTGGAGAAAAAATAAGCATAAATATTGGTGAAGATCCAGAGGATCCAGTTTTTTCAATACCTGATCTCTTGCCGCACCTTTCAAGGAAAGTTCAAGGAGAGAAAAAGCTTTTGGAAGGATTTGAAGGTGAGGATCTTCAATTAATAGTTTCACATATTCCAGATGCAAAGGATGAGAAGAGTTCGTTAAAAAATAGCCTTCTAAAATTACTAAATGAAAAATATGGAATAGAGGAAGAGGATCTATTTTCTGCTGATCTTGAAGTTGTACCTGCACATCAACCAAGGGATGTTGGATTTGATAAATCCATGTTAGGAGCTTATGGCCAGGATGATAGAATATGTGCATTCACATCTGTTAAAGCAATGTTAGATTCACAGCAGAAGGGCAATACCATAGTTATACTCTTTGATAAGGAAGAAATAGGAAGCGACGGAAATGTTGGTGCGCAGAGCAATTTTATAGAATATGTAATTGCAAGGACTTTAGATATTGATAATCAAAAATATAGCTATGGTACATTTCTGGAAATTATGAATAAATCAAAGGTGATAAGCGCTGATGTAAATGCAGTTGTTAATCCTCTCTTTAAACAGGTACATGATTTAAATAATGCTGCAAAGGCAGGTTTTGGTGTTGTTGTAACTAAATACACGGGTTCCGGAGGTAAATATAGTTCAAGTGAGGCTCAGGCGGAACTGGTCGCTGAAATTATGAATTTATTTGATAAAAAGAAAGTGATATACCAATTTGGATTGTTAGGTAAAGTAGACGAAGGTGGTGGAGGAACAGTAGCCAAGTACCTTGCAAAATATGGAATGCAAGTTATTGACATGGGACCTGGGCTCATAAGTATGCATTCACCCTTTGAACTTGTGAGTAAGTTTGATTTATGGAGTACATATCAGGCATATAAAGCATTTTTAGAAGGATGATTATGGAGGAAAATATTGAGGAAATATTGAAAAATACTCGCACTGTGGCTATTATAGGAGCTTCAAAAGACAGGACAAAGCCCAGTAGAAGCATTATGAGATATCTTATGCGCCATGGCTACAAATGTTACCCTGTGAATCCTACCGCAGAAACCATTGGTGGCTTGAAATCTTACAAAAGTATTTTAGACATACCAGATGAAATAGACCTAGCAGATGTCTTCCTTCCAAGTGAAAAGGTGATAGAAGTAGTTGACGATATAATAAATAAAAAAGTAAAAGTCCTTTGGATGCAGGAAGGCATAATAAATAATGAGGCAGCAAAAAGGGCGAGGGAACACGGTATTGCAGTTGTAATGGACAAGTGCACTATGGTTGAACACGTTAAGCTTAGAAAGAAAGGATTAATATCATCTAGACCTGTCTTGGAAAATATACCTGAGGAATTATAAATTTCTATTTTAATTTTTTATGTCAATTACAGGTTATTTCATAACACTTCTTATAAGTTTTTTAATACATTATAATTATTATGCCATATTTATTTTAATGACTCTAGAAAGTACAATGTTACCAATTCCATCCGAAATAGTAATACCATTTTCTGCTTATTTAGCTTTTAAGGGTATTTTAAATATTTATCTCGTTATCATAATTTCCTCTTTAGGGGGTCTTGCTGGATCTTTAATTGCTTATTACATAGGATATTTTGGAGGCAGAGCATTTATATTAAAGTATGGAAAATATTTATTCATTTCTGAAAAAAATCTTACTAATGCTGAAAAATGGTTTTATAAATATGGTAAAATTTCTGTATTTTTGACAAGACTAGTTCCAGTTATTAGAACTTTTATTTCTCTTCCAGCAGGAATAGGTAAAATGCCAATTAAAGAATTTATTTTTTATACTTTTACGGGAACATTTATTTGGTCCATTATCCTTGCTTTAGGTGGATATATGCTTGGAAATAATTGGATAATTATATTTAACATATTTTCTAATTTAGATCCATTAATAATTGCAATTGGAATAATAGTGTTAATATATATATTTATAGAATTATATAAAAATTATAAAAATAATTATAAATAATTTTTTAATCCATTTATGATGGAATTTATTTCATCTATTTTTTTATTAAGATCATTTTCAATCTCAGAAATTATTTCTGCAAAACTTTTTGCAAGCCTGTATTTGTATACAGGTCTACCCTTTCCCTCTTTTTTAATATCCCTTTTCATTACCCAACCTTTTTTTTCAAGCCATTGCATTGCTATTGAAACCTCTGGTTGTCTTAGTCTAGCTGCCCTTTCTACTTCTACAGAAGTAACTTCATCAACTTTCCTTAAATATACAAGTGTCCTTGCAATATTTTTTTGCAAGCCGGCAGCCATTAAATCCTTAACAAGTTTTTCGTCCTTTTCATCAAATTCTACCATAACATTCACCGGAAATATATATTATTTTCAAATATATAAGGTTTTCTAATATGATTAATTAATAATAGAAACTATTTTAAAAATTGGAAAGACTTATTAACTAATTCAAATTTATTTTGCATATGATTGTAGCAATACCTGTTAAAGGAAATTTTGGTTTGGAGAGTGAAATAGAACAACATTTTGGAAGGACAAGATATTTTGCATTCGTAAATATTGAAAATGGAGAAATTAAAGATGTTAATATAAAAGAAAATCCATACGAGGAACATGGGATTGGAGATCTTCCAAATTTTGTTAAAAAAAATAATGCGGAAATTGTTATTGCTTTTGGTATGGGAGAGAGAGCAATTGAAATGTTTAATTCATTTGGTATAGATGTTATAACAGGTGCAAGTGGCAAAATTAAAGATGTTTTAGAAATGTTCATTAAAAATTCTTTGGTTATTGATCAATCATGGAAAGAAAAAGGAGATTTTGGGCACGAGCATCATGACAGAGATTGAAAAAACGCTTCCTAAAAAGATTGAAGCGGATGAAGAGGGTTTTAGAATTTCCACACCTTTTGAAATTGCTGATTACAAATCAAGAAGATTAAAAAATTATTCAATAGCAGATTTAGGATGTGGAATAGGAGTACAATCAATATACTTTTCAAAATATTTTGAAAAGGTAATATCAGTTGAGTTGGATGAAAATAGGTATAAAATCGCAAAAAAGAATTTTGAAAAAATGCACTTAAAAAATATAGAAATTATTAGAGGTGATGCTCTGGATAATAAAATTATGGAAAAATTGAAAGATGTTGAAATAATATTTTCTGATCCATCCAGGCCTAAAAAAGGTGAAGAATGGTCATTTGATTTTCTTTCACCTTCACCTGAAAAAATAATTAAAATGTATAAAAACAAGGATGCTTTTTCCTTTGATGTACCTGTTCAGATAAAAGTTGATAAAATAAATGATGATTGGGAAAAGGAATACATATCATTAGAGGGTGAAATAAAAAGGCTTTCTCTATATACAGGAAAATTAAAAAAATTTGAAATAAGTGCGTTGATGCTACCATCTGAAATAAGGATGGTTAAAAATCCCAATATTGAAAGAATTGTTCCAGAAATAGACTTACCTGAGGATTATATATATGAGATAGACCCAGCTATATGGTATGCAGATCTATTGCCTGAATTGTTCCATGAATTTAAAAACATGAGTTTAATATACAGAGATAGAAAGAAAGTATTTTCAACTAGCAGTTTGAATTACATAGATGAAAGATTTAAAAATACCTATAGAAAAATTTTTTTAGCAAATGATATAAATAGTCTGAAGAATAAATTGAATGAGAATAACGCAGGGAAAGTATTCCTTAGGTATAGAATAGAAAATGATTACTATTCAATTAAGAATAGCATAGAAAAAAATTTGAAGGGAAAGGAAACATTTTTTATATT
The DNA here is from genome assembly GCA_023261755.1 of Thermoplasmata archaeon. GTDB lineage: Archaea > Thermoplasmatota > Thermoplasmata > Thermoplasmatales > ARK-15 > ARK-15. Next base: position 5,623 of record JAGDXS010000037.1, read on the forward strand.
TCAATTTAAAGGAAAATATGTTGGTGCGGTTAAAGATTAATTTAAGCCAATGCCTCTTCTGCGGTTAAATCTTCAAGATCTTGCTCCTCATTCATTTCAGATAATAATTCAAGAATCTCCTCCGCCCTATCTGCTGTTTCTTCGTTTAAAAGATATTCCTCCAGATCATACGTGCTGTGCTCTTTCATCCAGTTTTTTATTTCAATTGGAATTTTCATACTTATCCACTCCTATGGTATGACAAATGTCATTATGATATATGACATATATAAATATTTCTCTCTATTTTACCAAGGATGATATTATTGCATCATAAAGTGTATCTGGGTCTATGCCTGCATATTCAACTTTTTTAAAAAAATTATTTAGTATTTCTTTAATTTCATTTTTATCCTTATTTATTAATTCTTTTTCAAGATCAAAAATAGATTCCTCAGGGTGTAAAAAGAAATCACCATAGATGTTAATTCTATTAATTTTATCATTTTTCCATTCTATTTCTAACCTTATTAACTTTGACCCTTTTCCCTTGTATTCAAATTTCATAATTATTAGTTAAATTTTCATAATATATTTTTTTTGCTATTTCAAGATCATCAACTGTGTTTATATTAAAAAATTGATACCTTGGAAAATTTTCAGCTTTCAAAAATATTTTTGGTATATATTTAATAAATTCATGAAATGATTCTTTCTCATTATAATTTAAACAGGATTTTGAATACAAGGCGTGCATAGGTTCTAAATATCCATTTTCCCATCTAGGAATGACTGAGAGTTGTTCAGGGTAAATTAACATTTTTTCAATATATTCAGCACTTATAAAGGGCATATCCCCAGCTAAAAGAAATACATTTTTTTCATAAATTTTTAGAACCTTTAAAAGAACATTTAATGGGCCCTTCTTTTCTTGATCTATAATAAGATTCGTATTTTTTATTTTTACTGGAACAGTTGAATATATAACTATATCTTCAAAAAAAGATATGTTAGAAATTTTATCAACTATTATTTCAATTATTTTTTTCCCCCCAATATTGAGAAAATGTTTATTTTTTAGTCTTTTTGAATCACCTATGGGTATAAGGGCTATTACCATAATAAATCCTTAATTTTATTTGGTTTGATAATGCCATATTCAGTGATAAAACCTTCAACATATTTACTTGGAGTAACATCAAAGGCTGGATTATATGCTTTCACTCCTTCAGGAGCAATCCTGCAGCTACCTGCGTATAATACCTCATCCTGGGACCTTTCCTCTATTGGGATCTTTTTACCACTTTCTATGGATTTATCTATCGTAGACATAGGAGCAGCAACATAAAAAGGAATACCATTTTCTTTTGCTAATACGGCCTTTTCATAAGTACCAATTTTATTTGCGAAATCGCCGTTTAAAGCTATACGGTCTGCTCCTACTATGATTAAATCAACCTTACCCTGTTGCATTATGAACCCTGAAGCGTTATCAGCTATAATTTTATGATCTATTCCCTCCTGTTTTAATTCCCATGATGTTAGCCTAGCACCCTGTAGCCTAGGTCGAGTTTCATCCACCCAAACAAATATGTTTTTTCCCTCTCTTTTTGCATATCTCATAGGCGCAAGAGCTGTACCCCAGTCTAGGACTGCCAAAGCTCCTGCATTACAGTGTGTCATTATTCTTGAATTATCTTTAATTAATGAATTTCCATATTCGCCTATTTTTCTTGCCCTTTCTACTATGTCTTCAGCATAGTTCTCTGATGCCTTTATTGGATCCTCACCCTCATCTATTTTTTTAAGCATGTAATCCACAGCAAAGAAAAGATCATGAGCTGTTGGTCTAGTTAATTTTAAAACTTCAGATACTTTTTTTATATCCTTCCCCTGCAAAACTGCCTGAGCAATACCATAAGCCGCTGAAACACCAATTGCTGGTGCACCCCTTACAACCATATCCTTAATTGCAAAAGCTACATCATTGTAATCTTTGGCATTAAATATTTCAACCTTTTCAGGTATCTTCCTTTGATCAAGGAATTTTATTATACCATCTTCAAACCATAGTGCTCTTAGATCCTTTATGTGACCATCTATTTCAACTTTCATTTAATCACCAAAAACATTTATTGTTTTACAATATTTAATTCTGTCTCAGAAAAGTATTTTTAATATGAGAATTTTATTATCATTATGAATACATTAGAGATAATAGTCCTTGTATCTTTCATCATAATAGTTGGTTATTTAGGGGAATACGCATTTTTAAAATTTAGGTTTCCAGATATTCTTGTCCTAATTTTTATTGGATTTTTAATTTCTTTCTTTTTAAAACTGAATGTTCAAAGTATAATATACAATTATATGCCTGTGGCAGCAACAATTTCATTAATAATTATTTTATTTGAAGGAGGTGTTAGTTTAGATATTTTGACCTTAAAAAATGTAATAAAAGAATCTGTTTTAATGTCAATAATTAATTATTTCACCCTATTTATTCTTATTACCTTATCATTAACATATTTATTGAATATCAATACATCTATTTCCATGTTATACGGTTCAATATTGGCTGCACCTAGTGTAGCTATAGTAATTCCAATGATTAATAGATCAAGTTTGGATGAAAGAATTAGGCATTTATATATATTGGATGCAACAATTATGGATCTTTTATCCATAGTTGTTACTGTTTCAATTATTGAGTATTATCCTGTTTCATTATTAACTGTAATTCCAATTACTGAATCTCTTTTGACAAATATTTTTGCTCAAATATTTTTAGGATTAATAGCAGGAATTTTTTGGGTGGAGCTTCTTAGAAAAATAGGTAGAGTAGAACTGAGTTATATGCTCACCTTAGGTTACCTATTTTTAATTTATGCCTTATCCTATTTCCTTTGGAAGAATGGAATGATTACAGCAATAGTTTTTGGAATTGTTTTGGGAAATAATTTAATTTTCAGAAAATTATTAAATCTTAAAAATTATGCTATTGATGAAAATATTTTTAAATTCAATAAAGAGGTAGTTTTTTTCATGAGAACGGTGATATTTGTTGCAATAGGATCCATATTCATAATACATAAATTCAATTGGGAAATTTTATATTATTTAATTTTAAATATTGCACTTATTTACATAGTCCAAATATTTGTCAATTTATTAATCTTTAAAAAAGTACCCGATAGATTTACAAATTATCTGATCCCAAGAGGCTTAACTCAGGTAGTACTCGGTATTTTCGTATTGGTTTCAATAAGTACAATATCTATTACATTTATTCAGAATATTTCTCTGATAGTTATTATAACTAATATAATTACTTCAGCAATATTATATATCAAAAAATAATAAAATTTATTTTAACCTAAGGTCCTCGTAGGCACTTAATGCTGCGACAGCCCCCTGCCCTGCTGAAATTATTATTTGACCTGAATCTCCTGTAACGTCACCTGCTCCATAAAAATTTTTCACGTTTGTCCTGCATTTTTTATCTGTTATTATGTATCCTCTGCTATCCAAGTTAATGCCCAATGATTTTATGCTTTGAGTTTGTGGAATCAAGCCAACGTAGATGAATACGCCATCAACCTTAAGATCATATTCCTTATTGGATGATCTATCTCTGTATTTTAAACCAATTACTTTTTCTCCATTGCCATAGATTTCCATTACTTGAGCATTCATAATGTAATTTATTTTATTATTTTTCAACTGATCTTGATAAGCCTTTTCACACATGTATTTTGGCATGAATTCAAGTACTGTCGGCTCAACATTTACGCTTTTTAAATATAATGCAGCTATTGCTCCTGAATTTCCCCCTCCAATAACAGCCACTTTTTTATTTTTGAAGAAGTATGCATCACATGTAACGCAATAAGAAACACCTTTACCAAGATATTCTTCTTCTCCCTTAATTCCAAGTTTTTTGTGAGTTGTTCCCGTGGCCATAATTACAGCTTTAGATTTAACTGTTTGTCCAGTGGATAAAGATATGAAAAATCTATCATCAATTTTTTTTATATCAAGGACTTCTACATTACTTATAATGTTTATGTATTTCAAAGCATGATTTCTAAAATTCTTTGAAAGCTTTTCCCCTTCTATGCTTTCAAAACCAAGATAATTTTCTATGAGTGGATCTTCTGACACAAGGCCTCCAGCTAAAGTTTTTTCAACTATAACAGCATCTAGACCTGCCCTAATTGCGTATATACCAGCAGAAAGGCCAGCTGGACCTCCACCTACTATGAAAAGCTCATATTCTTCGTTAAGCCTTTTCTCTTCAGCCTTTCCAAGAGAAAAAGTGGGTATCATAAAAATCAAAAAAAGTTTACATTTCGGGCATTCCGCCCATTCCACCCATGCCACCCATTCCGGGAGGCATGCCCTGTTGTCCACCTTGTCCAGGTTGTCCTTCCTTCTTCTTAGAAGCAATGACATCATCAATTCTTAGGATCATAGTTGCTACTTCCATAGCACTCTCTATTGCCTGTGATTTTACCTTCACAGGTTCTACAACGCCAAGTTTGTACATGTCCTCTATGCCATTTCCAAGAACATCAACACCATGGGATTTTCTACCTTGTTCATGCATGCTCTTAAGTTTCATAAGAATATTTATTGCATCCATTCCTGCATTCTCAGCAAGAGATCTTGGAATTATTTCAAGAGCATTTGCAAATGCCTCTACTGCAAGCTGCTCCCTACCGCCTACAGTATGGGCAAAATCCCTTATTCTGAGTGCTAGTTCTGTTTCAGTGGATCCTCCTCCAGAAACTATTAAGCCTTCTTCAACTGTTACACCAACAACCTTTATAGCATCATGGAGTGCTCTTTCCACCTCTGCAATTACATGCTCCGTTCCGCCTCTTATTAAAATTGAAACTGCATGTGGATCTTTGCATCCTCTTACAAATGTCATATAGTCATTTCCAATTTTTATTTCTTCGACTGTATCTGCATAACCTAGATCCTGTTCCTTAAGATCATCTAAGTTTGTTACTATTTTACCACCTGTGGCTTTAGCAAGGCTTTCCATGTCACTTTTCTTTATCCTTCTTGCCCCATATATGTTGTATTTTGCAAGATAATGCTGTGCAAGATCATCAATGCCCTTCTGTGCAAATACAACATTTGCGCCAGATGCTTTAATTTTTTCAACCATTTCCTTGAGCTGATTTTCCTCTTCCTCAAGGAATTCATGAATCTTTGTGGGATCCTCTATCTGTATCTTTGCGCTTATTTCTGTTTTTTTGACTTCAAGTCCTTCATTCAAAAGAGCTATTTTGGCTCCCTTCACCATCTTTGGCATTCTTGGGTGTACTTTTTCCTTGTCCAGGACAATACCATCTATGAGCTGTGTATCCTTAACTCCTCCACCGGCTTTTTTCTCTATTTTAATGTTATCAACATCCACTTTCAATTTACCATTTACTTCTGATGCAACGCTTAATACTGCCTTTACCACAAGATCAGCGAAGTAATCTCTATCAGGACCTATATTTTTGCCAGTCATTGCTGTCATGGCAATTTTCTTCAATGTTTCTGTGTCATTTTTTGTTACCTTTTTAGCAATTTCTGGTAAAATCTCAAGAGCCTTTTGGCTAGCCATTCTATACCCATTTGTAATTACTGTTGGATGTATATTTTGATCAAGAAGAGCTTCAGCTTGTTTTAGTAATTCTCCTGCAAGGACGACAGATGTTGTTGTTCCATCACCTACAGCCATATCCTGGGATTTGGCTACTTCAACAATCATCTTTGCAGCAGGATGTTGCACATCTATTTCTTTCAATATAGTAGCACCATCATTCGTAATAACAATATCACCAAGCGAATCAACAAGCATCTTATCCATGCCCTTTGGACCTAGTGTTGTCCTTACGGCATCAGCAATTGCTTTTGCTGCTTGAATATTATTTTTTTGTGCATTCTTCCCTGTTTCCCTTTCAGTTCCTTCTTTTAAAACCAAAATTGGTACCTGACCTGCCATCATTTTAATATCACCTCATTAACGTTATTATGCGTAAATTTGTGCTTCTATTTAAAGGTTTCTAATAGTAAAAATAAAATAATGGATGAAATTTTAGGTGGTTTGATGAATCCAACATTAAGAACAATTGGGTTGTTTGCTCTGCTTACATTGCTTTTTATATTTGTAGGATATATTATAGGATATCTTTATGGTGATACAGTTTCATCCATATTGTTCTTTTTAATAATTGCATTTATAATTAATTTATTCAGCTATTTCTTCAGTGCTAAGATAGTTTTATGGTCATACCATGCGAAAATAATTTCAGAGAATGATAATCCTAGAATTTTTAGAATAGTAAGTACAGTAGCACAGAAAGCAAAAATACCCGTGCCGAAAATTGCTATAATTGATACGCAAGTACCGAATGCATTTGCTACAGGAAGAAATAAGAAAAATGCTGTTGTAGCAGTTACCACAGGTATTTTAAATATACTTAATGATGATGAACTTGAAGCTGTCATTGGCCATGAAATGGGGCACATAAAGGATAGGGACATACTTGTAATGACCGTAGCAGCAACAATCGCAGGTGCATTGTCATTTGCAGCAAGGATGTCAGTATTTCAGGCAATGTTTTCAGGTAGAGATAGAAATAACAATAGCATAATTACGATTATAGTTCTAGCACTAGCCGCTTTTGCTGCATTTTTAATTCAACTTGCTATTTCTAGGCAGAGAGAATTCAAAGCGGATATGCAAAGTGCAAAGATAACAGGAAAACCATTAGCACTTGCTAATGCATTAAGAAAATTGGAAGAGAACATATCTAGAAGGCCATTAAAAAACGGAAATCCATCCACAGCCAGCCTTTTCATAGTGAATCCATTCAGAGGATTATCATTTTTAAACCTGTTTTCTACGCACCCACCAACGCATGAGAGAATAAAAAGGCTTGAAGAGATAGCTAGAAAAGATACACTTGAATCCTTTTCCTAAAATTTATTAATAATCTGGCATTATTCTTTTTATGGAAAATCTTTGGGCACCTTGGAGAATTAAATATATTGAAACTCCTAAAAAGAGTGAAAGTTGCATATTTTGCAGTGCTTTGGATGAACCAGAAAAAAGATATGTTCTTGACAAGGACAAATATGCAATGGTAATTATGAATATATATCCATATAATCCAGGCCATCTTATGGTAGCACCCGTTAGGCATGTAGGTGATTTTAAAAAACTTACTAAAGAAGAATATATTTCGATAGGTGAATTTATTAAAAAAAGTATGGATGTTCTTGAAAAAACTATGAAACCAGAGGGTTTTAACATAGGGATCAATCTAGGTATGGTAGCAGGTGCAGGTGTAAAGGATCATATTCATGTTCATATAGTTCCAAGATGGTGTGGTGACACAAATTTTATGCCAGTTACAGCGGATGTAAAAGTATTAGGTGAATCTTTAGAAGATACATATAAAAAATTAAAGGAGAATTGGTAAAATGGAAGATCATAAATTACATAAATATAATTTAACGTTTTCAGTAATAACAGTGAGTACAACAAGAACAAAAGAAAATGACGAATCAGGTAAAGTTATAATTCAGTTAATTCAGGATGCTAAATATAAAGTGACACATTATGAAATTGTTAAGGATGATATAGTTCAAATAAGGAGGGCTTTTTTTTATTCTTGTAATAAATCTGATGTTATAATATTTAATGGTGGAACAGGAATCAGTAAATTGGACCAAACACCTGAAGCTATAATACCCTACTTAAAAATTCTACCTGGTTTTGGTGAAATTTTCAGATTTTTAAGTTACCAGAAAATAGGTACAAGTGCTATAATGTCAAGGGCTACGGCAGGTATTTATAACGATAAAATTATTTTCCTACTTCCTGGTTCACCTAATGCTTGTAAATTAGCAGTGGAAAAAATAATCCTAAATGAAGCTAATCACATATATTATGAAATAAACAAAGAAAAAATTTGATTGGAATTATCCCCATCTGAAATTTACGCCAAAAGTTCCTCTAGGATAATTCCAGTCAATGTTTTGCTTATCGCACGATATTAGACAAGAACCGCATTCCACGCAATCTTCATAATGAAAGACAATTTTGTTATTTTCTATTTTATAGCAAGATGCCGGACAAACATGAACGCAGTATTTTCCCTGGCAGCTATCACATACTCTATCATCTTTAAGTATTATATGCGGTTTGCTGTCTACCTTGTATTTTAATAAGGCAAGTCTATCATCTATGCTCAATTTCATAATGATTTCACCCCCTTTACAGCATCCTTTATTAGGTCCCATTGGTTAATTTCATACTTCAATAAATTAAGCAATTTTTGTTTTGGCTCACCATCAGAAATAATTATTTTTTCCATTAGATCTGTAACTATTTTTGGATATTCGCTATACATCCTTGGATTTTCTAGGAAATATGGTGCATCTCTAAAGTTCCTAAATTCACTTAGCACCTTTTCTTCCATTTTCTTTTCGTATAAAGAAAGCGTTTTCGCTGAGTAATCTTTTACCTTTTTAGCTTCAATTGCTGTTTCAGCAGCAAGAATTCCTGATTTAACAGCAATATCCACGCCATTTAAATAAATGCCGGATGAACTAACAAGGCCCGCCGCATCTCCAACTACCATTACTCCATCTTTGTAGAGTTTTGAAATCATTCTATATCCGCCCTCAGGTATTGCATGGGCTGAATATTCTTTTAATTGGGCACCCTCAATTAAATCTTGAATCATAGGATGTTCCTTAAGATCTTCCATGAAATCAATGGCATAATATTCACTTTTTCTCAATGCTTCTAGAGATACAATTACACCAATGGATATTGAGTCCTTGAATGTGTATATGAATCCACCACCTCTGAGATATTTTGTTGGATAACCTAATATAAGTTCTTCCACGCCATCTTTGCTGGTTATTCCAAATCTTTTGTTTACCTCTTCCTCTGAAAGTGTGAATACCTCTTTCATACCTAAACCAAAATTATTCGGGTCGGGTCTTTCCTTGAGCCCTTCGGCCTGGGCTAAAAGAGAAACTGCGCCATCAGCAAGTATTACCATATCTGCTTCAAGTTCATCATTTCCTGACTTTACACCAGATACTTTTCCATCTTGATGGAGGAGAGAATCCACCTTTACCCCTGGGGCGATCATACCTCCAGCTTCTTCTACCTTCTTGGAGAACCATTCATCAAACTTCGATCTAAACACAGAAAAACCGTTGTAAAAATCTCCTCTGAAATTATAGTTTTTATAATCAAAAGATAAAAATGATTTATCCGTCATGAATGTTATTCTTCTTCTTGTAATTGGTCTTTCTACAGGAGCTTCTTTCCAGAAATCTGGTATTAGTTTTTTTAGAGAATCAGTATAAATTACTCCACCGAAAACATTTTTTGAACCACTGTAATCGCCTCTTTCCAGAACTAGAGTGGATAACCCAGCTCTAGCAGTTACTAAGGCTGATGCCAAACCGGCTGGACCGCCACCGACTACAATTACATCAAATTTATCGCTCATCCTATCAAACCTCATTCATAAATACAATCTTACGTATTTATTTTTTCATTATTTTAGTTTAAAATTCAAAAATTATTTTTTCTTTCATAAATGTTAAGTATATTTACATTTTATTTAAATATATATACATTTTTCGTAATTTTAATTCATTATTTTATCATTATATGAAATAATTCGGAAAAATTATTATACTTAAATTAAATATCATGATTGGTGATAAAAATGGAAAATGGAGGATTAAACATAATAATGTTTTCTGGAACAGCTGATAAGCTAATTCCACTTGGTGTTTTGACACAAACAGCTGCAAATATGGGTGTACCTGTGAGAATTTTTATAACAGGTTGGGCAATGACAGTATTTAAGAAAGACGGACCTAAAAATGCAAATAGGGTATCTAAAGAATTTGAAGATATGGCACCAGTTCTAATGAAAGGTCTTCAAGATATGAAGGCACCATCCTGGTATGAAATGATCCAGAGCGCAAAAGAAATAGGTGATGTAAAGGTATATGCTTGCTCTTTAATGTCTGAAGCATTAAAAATTAAATCAAAGGCTGAAATGGATCCAATTGTTGATGATATTATTGGTGCAGCATCTTTCATGCAGATGTCAGCAGGAGGACAGGTAATATTCATTTAAAGGTGGTAAAAATGGCAGTAATCAATGTTGACAGCAGGGGATCAGCATGCCCTGGTCCTATTACAGACCTTGTAAGAGCTTATAAAAAGGCAAATAATGGTGATATAATAGAACTTTTAGCCACAGATCCAGGAATTAAAGGAGATTCTAAAGCATGGTGTGAAAGGACTGGAAATGAACTTCTTGGGATTGAAGAAAATAGTGGTGAATATAAAGTAAAAATTTTGATAAAATCTAAAAAATAATTTTTTTATTTTTTTGTATCCCTTAAAACAGGTCTTATAAATCTTGCTACCCTTATTTCATTTTCATCAAGTTCTTCATGAATTTTTTCTTCCTTTATATACTGTGCCTTTTTCATAATTAATCCTCTGGGTGAAACAATTGTCGACCCACCCCAGAATACTATGTTCTTTTGTGTTCCTGCCCAATTATTATAAATGAAAAATACAGTATTTTCTACAGCTCTAGCAGGAATAAGCATTTCGAACATCGCCCTCGATGTGACTGGGCTCGCAGAAATGTTAATTATGTATTTACTCCCCTTCAAAGCAAGATCTTCAGTTATGAAAGGGAAAAATATATCATAACAAATTTCAACACCAATTGTACCATGGGAAGTGGGAACAGTTAATGTTTCCTCACCCGGTTTGAAATAAATCATTTCCTCAAAAGGGCCGAAATTTGGAAGTTGCATTTTCCTATAAACATGCATTTCTCCATTTTCGTCTATGAACATTGCTGAATTATAAAGAAATCCATTTTCTTTTTCAGGAAAACCAAAAATAATGTTTGATTTTTTCTCCTTCATTTTATTTTTGAGAATATTGAACATTTCATGATCTCTTTCTATGCCTATGTTATAAAGATCATCTCTTAATAAATATCCTGTAAGGTAAAGCTCTGGAAAAACGTACAGGTGGGAATTATTCTCCTCAATAAATGATAGCATCCTTTTTAGGTTCCCTTCTAAACCAAGATTTTCTCCAGGTTGGTAAATGGAAATTTTCATCAAAATGAATATGGATAACAGTTATTTTATTTTTACCTCATTCTTTATTTTTTTCAATTCTTCCCTATTAGGTAAATAAGGATAGTTATATATTTTTCTTGGTTCTTCATTATAAAAAGGTCTGTTGCATCCTGGACAACCTGAAGTCATAAAACATTTGGCATCATCCATAACATTTTTTAGATATTCAGATTTTATTTTTGTCAATTCATGCTTTTCATTGAAAATGAAATCTTCAAATTCAGCTTTATAATCATATATAAGGCACCTTGAAATTTGAATTTTTCTATACCTTTCAATAGGTGGATAAGATCCTTTACCTAAGGCAGGCGTATATGAAAAAAGAGCGGTTGAAATGCCAAAATTTTTTAAATTAATCATTGTTTTAATGATATCCTCATCACTTTCCCCAAGACCAACTATTAAATGAGTGTTCACGTTTTTAAAATAATTTTTTGCTTCAAGTAAATTTTTCCAATGACCTTCCCAAGTAAATCTATTACCCCTTTCCTTTCCTTTTACTTTATCAAAAAGATCAGCGTTCGAGGCATCCAATGCTATACTTATTGTATCCACATATTCTGAAATTGATTTTAAATTACCATTCAATGGTGGTGCGATTGAAACTGAAATCGGTATATTCAATTTATAAAATTCTGGGAGAATCTTTAAGAGATCTTCCATAACTTCAGGATAATCTAATGTCTGAAAACATATCCTAGAATATTTTTTTCCATCTATTGCATCAATTATTTCATTTTCATTATATTCATACCAGGTAACTCTTGATAATTTTTCCCTCATTCTTGCATCTTTAGATTGAGTACAGAAAGAACAATTTGATATGCATTCATTTCCTACCATTAAATAAAGAGTAGTGAATGGTATATTTAGTTTACCTTTTATTAAATTTAAAGACATTGCGGAACCAAGTGAAAGTTTTATTTTTACCATATCCTACATTTAAAATATACTTGTTTTAAAACTTTTTTATGCCAATTTTGGGATTTGGATTTTATCACGTAACCGGTATCAATTTTATATTTGGATATCCTTTTTCGTCATCTATTTCAATGGAATAGTATTTTGTAAATGGCTTAATTCCATAAATGAAAATTACATTATCCTTCGTTGTTAATTTAAATTTGTAATCCGATATATGTGTTATTTCAGTGGAAATTTTTTGACCTGGCTTTGTTAATGCTATTGTATTTGCATTTATATCCCTTTTCATGGAGAGCATATCAAAGAGTATTTTTAAAACTCTGTCAGGACCGTAAAAATATTCTAAAATATCATAATGAACCCAGGATATAGTGATTGTATTTTTTCTAGAAAATTCTTCGGTTGCTTCTTTATCTATTTCATAGGCCTTTTCAGTGTCCATATTCCCGAGTGCAATATGATTTTTATCCAGTGATTTAGATGTTGTATAATCTATATTAATATAATATTTATGAAATGATTCTTCATCAGTATATTTTTTAAGCATGTTTTTTATATCTAAAAAAGACAATCCTGGAGCAGGGGTATGGTTAATTCCCTTACCCTGCATTATTGCATTTATAAATAATGGATTTCTTATTATTCTCAATTTGTCAATAGGAACTTCCTTATCAACTTCTATATTTACCAAAGAACCTATACTAAAACCTCCTCCTAAAAGATCATCAAGTTGTTTGATCCCTGAACTGAAATAGCCTTCCTTAAATGGAATTATTTTAAAATCGTGAAAGTCATTCAAAAGTTCAATGTTTGAAAAAATGTGTAGGTGGCCATTGGAAAGCGTAAAAGGATATACGGGAAAGGATATGTTCTTTCCCCTTAATTTATTCAAAATAATTTTTCTAAAAATCCTTTCTTCATCTGTAGATGAATCCATTGAGATTACAGCATCCACTATGAAATCTTCCTGAGAAGGATCAATTTTTTCTGAAACGTATATTATATCAGAATCTGAAGTTTCAACAATATCCTTTTGAATCATGTAAACTAAAGTATTTTCTGGTACTTTTAAATAATTTGATAGGCCTTCAAGTGAATCAATTACCACGAGTGATTTATTAGGTAAATTTGATTCAATTTCAGTATAAATTTTCAACAACTCTGGAGAATTTTTTTCTTTAAATATATTTTTATAAAAAAATCTTGAAACGTACCTTTTTTTAATAAATTCTGAAATAATTAATTTAGCTGCTGATTTCTTTAAATCCTCGTCAATTTTATAAATTTCAGCTAAAAACAGTTCTGATGAAATCAATATTTTAATCTTTTCTTCATATTTTTTTAACCATGGGAATTGTCCATATAAACTTTCATCACCAATTCTAGTACTTAATAACACAAGATTCCTTTTCCCCATAAAATTTTCCAATATTTGGAGGGCAAATGTTGTTTTTCCTGCTCCAGGTTTACCTTTTATTATCATTGATTTTCCATATTCTTCACTAAGCATCGTTAATAAATAATTTGGGATTGAATTTTTTTGAGAATAATCCAATTAAACATCCCTCCTAATTTAAATATTACATGGAGTTATATAAGCTTTGATATTTGTAAAATTTAAAAACGAATAATTTTTATATAAATTTTTGATAAGTATATAACTATGAAACTTTTTTTTATAATAAATCCAGTAGCTGGTAGAGGCAGAGCATTAAAAAGCTGGGAAATTAAAAAGAAATATATTTTCGATAAAGTAGGTGAACAGCCATTTGAGTTTACCAAGTACAAAGGCCATGCAAAGGAAATAGCTAGGAAAGCATCGGTTGAAGATTTTGATCTAATTGTATCATGCGGTGGCGATGGCACTTTAAATGAAGTTTTGAATGGCGTTATTGGATCAGATAAAACTATTTCAATTATCCCCCTCGGAACAGGATCAGACTTCGGAAAAACAATAGGTATAAGATCCGTTGAAGATTTTCTTAGGGCAATTAAAAATAAGAGGATCATGGAATCTGATACAGTAAAAGTTACTTTTTCAACAAATGAAATTAGATATTTTATTAATATATTGGAAATAGGTTTTGGTGCAGAAGTGATGGAATATGTTAATAAACATAAATCTCTAGGCAGGTATTCTTTTATTTTTGGTGTATTTGCAACATTATCAAAAATGAATAAATTTAATTTAACGATAAAAATGAACGACGAAATATTTGAATTTACCACAATTGAAGCAATTTTTGCCAATGGTAAATACTTCGGGGGTGGTATGCTAGCATCGCCAAATTCAAATATATACGATGGAATCTTAGATTTACATATTCTTAAGCCATTTTCAAAGATAAAATCTGCACTTAATTTAAAATCCTTGATGAATGGCACTTACATAGAAAAGAATTATGCACACAATTTTGAAGGAAAATATTTTGAAATACTTAACGGGAATCAATTGGTAGAAATGGAAGGAGAAGTGGTTGGAAAAACACCATTAAAAATAGAGATGGATAAAAAAATTAATATTATGGTACCATGAATCACCATCCCCTTAGCTTGTAATATCTGGCCAGAAGGGATTTTAATTCATTATCTGTCATCTGTGATTCCTCAGGTTCATTCTCTATTTTTGATCTTACAATTTTTGGAAGATAATCATCATCTTTGCTTAAACCTAAAGATTCATTTATTTTTCTTTTTTTGTTTATAATTTTAGATCCTATTTCCATCAATTCTTCTAGGGTTACATTAAAACCTGTTGCAAGATTGTATGCATTTTTTATATCTTCTGGAGATGGTTGTGCATAATAGCAAATGATTAGAGAATTATATATCTGCCTGAAATCCTGTGTTTTTATTACTGACATTACCCTTTCGTCAGAATCGACAATCCATCTATCACCCATAGTGATACCCAATTCCTCATGGGATCCACCGATATCCACTTGGTACATATCACCCTGCATATGGTCTGCACCCCTTGAAGATGTTGCATATACCAATCCTTGAAGTTTAAATGCCCTTGGATCATGCATTGGAACTTCAAGATTCTTGACTGTGGCTATTAAATCCCTTTCAATTCCCTTAGATAGAGCAAACCTTTCAAGTCCAAAGGAAAGGTCATTTCCTATGCCTTTTTTATAGGCAATATCCTTTATGAGATCAGTAACATGATCAAAATTGTTTGAAAGGTAATTCTTCAAATTTTCATCATTCAACAAATTATTCTTTATATAATAATTAAGAGCTGAAATAAGAACACCTGTACTTATTGAATCCAAGCCGAGAGAATTTACCAAATGGTTCCATAGTATAATTTTTTCCATGTCCTGATTCCCCAAAAGAGAACCAAAGGCTGCTACAGTTTCATATTCAGGGCCATCAATTTTAAATGATTTATAAGAAACAGTTCTACCACAACCTATTACGCATGAAGAACAATGATAACTTGTAACATTAAAAGTTTCATGGAATTTAATACTACTTAAAGAATCGTATGGAAAATCATGATCATGGTAATAATTAGCAGGTACATCGCCAAAACCTTGACCACCATCAATCCATATCATACTTCCATAATTTTTAAAACCTGAAACTACAGGAGATTCAATAATCTGCTTTGCAATAGAAACAGCTAGCTTGTTAAATTCATTTTTATTGTAAAGTGGAATAATATTTTTTCCTCTTACTGCTATAGCTTTTAATTTTTTTGACCCAAAAACAGCTCCAAGACCTGTTCGACCTGCTGCACGGCCTTCATCGTTCATCACAGAAGAGAAATAAACAAGATTCTCACCAGCTGGCCCAATAGTCATTACAGAAAATTTTTTCCTTTCATTTATTTTTTTCTGAGTTGAATAAATATCTAGGCCCCAAAGATTTGAAGCATCTTCTATGTTTATATTACCATCATCTATGTATATTATTCTCGGGATATCAGATTTACCAACTATCACTATACCGTCATACCCTGACCTCTTAAGCTCATATCCAAAATGTCCGCCAGAATTTGCTTCTCCTAAGAAATTTGTCTGTGGTGATCTGCTAACAATTTCATGCCTTCCAGAATTGGGGAACGCAGTTCCAACAAATGGACCAGTCATTATTATTATAGGGTTTTTTCCATCGAACGGATCATTTATTCCGTATTTTTCAAATAAAAAGGAAGCTATCCCTATACCACCTATATAATTTTCCCAAGCGTCATCAATGCCTTCTGTCCAAATTTCATTACTTGATAAATTAATAAAAAGGATTTTATCCCAAAATCCTGGCAAGCTAATCACCGTAAGCTTTTAGATATATATTTTTTAGGTCGTCTTCACCTGCGATCACAGGATTAAAGGCAAGTTCACTGTCCATTAATGCTTTGCTTACCAATTCATCAATCTTTGAAATATATTCTTTTTTGCTAATGTTTAAATCTTTTACATAACATGGTTGTCCCACATCTCTATAAAAATTTTTAATTCCATCTATAAGATTTTCGAGGCCCAATATCCTTTCAACTTTTTTGTATTTTTCATTAGTGGTCATATCCTGAGAATTAAAATCAATTACGTATGGTAAGAATAATCCCACCGATGTTCCATGTGTAATATGAAAAGTAGCGCCAAAACTATGTCCTAATGCATGTGCAAGTGCAGTTCCACTGTTTGAGAATGCCATACCAGCCATGGTCGCTGATAGATGTAGAAGATCCTTTGCATTTTCTTCATTTTCCATTCCTTTTTTTAAATTTTTGAATATTATTTCTATTGATTTTTCTGCCAGTGCATCCGTAAGTATTGTACTCGTATTTGCAGATAAAGCCTCAAAAGAATGAACAAAAGCATCTATACCAGTGGACCTTACTATTTCCTTAGAATAAGGTGTTAAAGAAGAATCTAATATTGTAAGCATGGGAACAAGGGCATAATTTCCTAAAGCCAATTTTCTAGGTCCATCAGTTAAAACTATGCCAAATGAAACATCACTGCCAGTTCCAGATGTTGTTGGTACAGATATTAATTTTAAATTTATTAATAATCTATTGAAAGGATTAATATCCCTTAAATCCATATCAGGATAAGAAAATTTTATTGCCATGGATTTTGCGAAATCCATTACACTGCCTCCACCAATTGCAACAATTGTATCCGGTTCCATTATTTTTAATTCATTAAATGCGTTCTCAATGCTCAATATGGAGGGCTCCGGTTCTACATTATCATAAACTCTATAATTTTTAGAACCTAGTGATTTCCTAATTCTTTCACCATGGATATTTAGAATATTTTTATCAGTAATTATTAAAATGTTCAAAGAATCTGAAAGAATTTCTCCCAGGGAATCAACAATATCTCTTTGAAAATATATCTGCCTAGGAAAAGTAAATAGGGACATAATTTACTCCAAAAATCTTGTTGGTATGCTCTGAGCTACCTTAACCATAGCTATTGCAGCTGAAGCGTATCTTAACAATAGTGCCATGTTACCCTCTACCTTCATCTGTCCTGTAAGCATTGCCTGTGTAGGATTAATTTTTCCATCAATGATTTTTTTCCAGTTAGCATACGTTGCAGTCAATTTAAATGGTGCAGTTTTGTCATTATTTTTTACTACTTCACAATTTTCACAGATCCCATCCTTTAAATAGAGAATGAAGGAATCAAACTCAGGCTTTTCTTTGAGTTTTTCTATATCTGTCATTTTAAAAAGTATTGGATCTTTCCAACCCTTTCCAGCCTTGTTATAATCAGGTGATTCTTTGAGTCTCTTGCAATATTCCACTACCCATCCCTCTGAAGGGAACAAAAATTTTTCTTCCATATTTTTTACATTAAAATACAAATATATAGTTTTTATTGCATTTTAGGTTTTATTTTTTTAAAATATTCCTTAATTTCAGATCTCATAGCTCTTATCTGATTTTCAAGACTTTTATGTTCTTTTTTTAATTCTTCAATTTCCTTCTTATATGAAATTTTATCTTTAATGTAATCATTGACTTCTTCAATGAATTCTTTAAAATCTATTGATTCATTCTCAAGCTCTTGCTTGAGATTTTTTAAAAGACCTGTGTCTAGACCAAAATCAAGTAGAGAAATTAAATAATTGCTTAGTTTTAAAAAATTTTCCACATCCAAATTTTTTTGTTTTAATAACTCTGTGGTTTTGTAAATCTCTTCCCATCTATTTATAGCATAGTTAGTTTCTGAGATGAATTTTAAAAAATCATTTAATTTCTTTTCTTCTATATTAAATTTTTTTAAATAATCTCTTAAATTTTCAGCGAATTGAATTTTATCATTAAGTTCCCTCTCCTTTTGCTTGTATTCTTGAATTTTTTCTTCTAGATTTTTTATCTCTTGCTCCATATTCTTGATTAAATTTTCTTTTTCTTTTATATCTTTGTTTAATTCTTTTCCTTTATTTACCATTGATTCTAATGCATCAGGTATATCCACATAGTTTATATTCTTATATTTTGAGAATTTTAACATTTTCTCAGAGGTCTCAAGAAATTCTTTCCTTTTATTTTCATCCATTGATTCAATTTCTTTAGAAATTTTTATGATTTTATCCCTATTGGAATTTTTAAAGACTTGACTTAAAATATATCCCGTAATTAAATCTTCAACAGTTAATTCTTTTGATTTCATTAATCTAGCCAATTCTCTTAATTCCTCAGATATTTCTGAATCACCCATAAATATAGATATATATCCATTTTTCCATTCATCCAAAACATTTTTAATGTCATCGAGTGATATTTTTAAATCCATGGCTATTTTTTCAAGGGGAACATCATTTAAATAATCAACGATAATTTTTTTCTTTGCTTTTAATGTTAATTCAGTCATTATTCTCAAACAATGATAGTTTTTTTTACATATAATTTTATCTTCATTTTAAATGTTATAAAAATTACATAGAAGAAACTTTATATACATTATTGTAATTTAAGTGAATATGAACACAAGAATTGATTTATCACAGGATGAGATGCCAGATTTTTGGTATAACATATTGCCCGATCTACCTGAGGAGTTACCTCCACCAAAGGACGATACAGGAAAATCGCTGGAAATAATGAAAAAAGTAATACCTGGAAAAGTCCTTGAACATGAATTTACAAGTGAAAGAAGACCAAAAATGCCTGATGAACTCAGGGAATTGTATTTTCAGGTAGGGCGACCTACACCAATTATAAGGGCAAGAAGGCTTGAAAAATATTTTGATTCACCAATTGAAATATATATGAAAATGGAAGGATATACATTTTCAGGATCGCACAAAATTAACAGTGCAATCGTACAAGCATTCTATTCCAAGCAGGAAAATGTTTCTCTAATTACAACTGAAACAGGTGCTGGTCAATGGGGTATAGCTGTAGCATTGGCTTCAGCCCTAAATGATCTTAAAGCAAAAATTTTCATGGTTGGTGCATCTTATTATCAAAAAACATACAGAGTAACAATGATGAAAATGCTTGGTAGCGATGTTTATGCGAGTCCAAGTGCATTAACGAAAATAGGAAGAAAATTAATGAGAAATGAAAAGAATAGGAATGGCAGCTTGGGAATAGCAATAAGTGAAGCGGTTGAATATGCGCTTGAAAATAATGGTAGGTATAACGTTGGTAGCGTTGTAAATGCGGATATCTTATATAAAACAATAGCTGGTCTTGAGGCAAGAAAGCAACTCGAAATAAATGGAATAGAGCCAGATTACATAATAGGTGTAGTGGGTGGAGGCTCAAATTATTCTGGCCTTGCATTCCCATTTTACAAAGATTATAAAAATATTCAATTTATTGCAGCAGGATCTTCTGAAGTTCCTAAAATGACAAAGGGTATATACAAATATGATTATCCAGATACGGGTAAAATTCTTCCTATGCTAAAAATGTATACGATAGGTTATGATTTTATTCCACCACCTATTTATTCAGGTGGTTTAAGATACCATGGAGTTGCACCTACCCTTAGTCTTTTAATGAAAAAAGGTATAGTACAGGCAAGGGATTATGATCAGGAAACCATTTTCAAATATGCTGAATTATATTCTAGGCTAGAGGGTTACATACCGGCTCCAGAAACATCACATGCTTTACCTATAATAAAGGAAATTGCAGATATTGCAAAAAAAGAGAAAAAGAAAAAGAGAATATTAATGAGCTTTTCAGGTCACGGTCTTTTGGATCTGGGATCATATAGCAAAATGTATGAAAATAATGAAGTTCCATATTCAGGGTCATAATATAGTAATACTTTTTATATTTTTTATATTTTTTATTTTTGGTATTATTTCTCCAGGAAGAGGTTCTTCAGTGATGATATACAACTTGGGTTCTTCTATGAATTCTGGATCTTCCACTATCGCTTGCCTAATATTTATTTTAAAATCTGCAATTATTTTACTCACAGCTGCAATTATTCCAGGTTCTTTTGGATCATAAGCTGAGATTATCAAAACACCAAAACCTATCTCCTTTGCTACATCTTTCAAATTAGCAGATGATTCGAATTTTGAAAAAATATTTTTCAAATTTTCATTTGATGAAATTGAATCAACTGTTAATTTTACCACTCTTTGATCTACATTGCAAGCAGTTGCCAATGACTTGTAAGGGATTTCTATATCATTGCAATAAATCTTTCCGTTTTTTACTGAGAGTCCATAAATGACCATTTTTTTGGCTACTTTCAATCTTGATGGTGAATCCTTAAAAAATTCTTCTACAGCATTTTTTATAGCGATTGCCATTAATTAATAAAAATGAAAAAGATTATTTAAATATATGTTTCCCATAAATTTTATAATTTACTATTGATATATTAATCATTTATTACATAATAAATATTTCCATAAATTTCTAAATTCATTAAGATTTCAACAGATTTTAAATTGAACTTTTATTAAATGCATTTATTTTCTTAAAATAAAATTATTATATAAGATATTTTTAAAATTATAATACCCATAGTAAAAAATTAATGCATTTTATTAATTTTTAACAACCTAATTAAATTAAATTTCAAAGGTCTTGAAAAATTATTTTCTTATTTATAACAATAAATTTTATAATTAAAATTTTTTATGAACAACTTACTTAAATATTTAGAATCTATTATCCAATAAATGGAAAGGGCAAATATTGTTATAATAGGTGCAGGGATCGTTGGTCTATCCATTGCCGCAGAGATTTCTAAAAATAATGAATCGGTATATATTCTTGAAAAAAATTGGAATTTTGGTTTGGAAACCAGTAGTCATAATAGTGGGGTTATACATTCTGGTATATATTATCCTAAAAATTCTTTAAAATCCACTTTATCTATTAAGGGTAATCAACTAATTTATGATATATGTAAAAACTACAAAATACCTGTAAGGAAATTAGGAAAACTTATTGTAGCAAAAGGGGAAGACGAAATAAAAAATCTTGATAAATTAATGTTAAATGGCATAGATAATAATATTGAAGGTCTAAAATTTTTAGATCAGGAGGATGTAAGGAGATTAGAACCAAATGTAGTTGTAGATAAGGCAATATATGTACCATCCACAGGAATAATAGAACCAACAGATTTAATGGAATATTTTTATTCAAAAGCAACAAAAAACCAGGTGCAGATAGCATATAAAACTGAAGTGACCGGAATTAAAAGATTAGACGATGGCTATGAATTGAAAGGCATAAGCGTGGGTGAAAAATTCAATATTCAAGCTAATACTGTAATTAATTCCGCTGGTCTTTTTGCAGACAAAATAGCGGCAATGGTAGGCCTAGATATAGATAATCTCGGATATAGATTGCAATATTATAAAGGAGATTATTTTAGAATTTCTGGACCACCACCTGTTAAAATGTTAATATATCCTGTTCCTAACTCCATAGGTTTAGGAATACACTTAACACCTGATTTATCTGGATCTGTTAGAATAGGACCAAATGCATACCCCGTTGAAAAAATAGATTACAAAGTAGAATCTAATAAAAAAGAATTTATTGATTCAGTTAAAAGATTCATTCCTTCCATAGAAAAATATCAAATAGATGAAGATTCTGCTGGCATAAGACCAAAAATTAAAGGTTCCAGCGAAATTTTTAAGGACTTTGTTATAACGCACGAAAAAAATAATGGTCTATTTGGATATATAAATCTTGTGGGCATAGAATCACCAGGATTAACCGCTGCACCAGCTATAGCAGAATATGTATCAGAAATATATGAAAATGAAATAAAAAATTAGATCATTTATTCTTTAATTTTTCTGAAAGTGCTTCAAGATATTTTTTTCCTTTTTCACTTAATTGATAATATGTGTGGTGAGGTTCTGTAGTTACTCTTTTCTTTAATTTTGCCTCTTTTCTTTTTAACATGCCTGAAGGTCTTTTTTCTAAATATCCCTCTTTGTAAAGTTTTTTTAATATTTCGCAAACAATCCTTTTATTCATCTCAATATCTCTGCCAACAGATTTAGCATAATCTGTTTTGAATCTTCTAAAATGGTCTAAAATTCTGAAAATTAAATCATCTGTTAATTCAATATTTTCAGAAAGTTTCAAAACCATGATTAAAGATAAAATTTCATTGGATATATTTCTTATCCCTTATGGTTAAATATAAGCAATTATTTTAATCCTTGATGAAATTATTTGCTATCATTTCAGTAATAATCCTAATTTCATTTGTTCCTTTATCATCATCAGAGAATGTATATCCAGCTTGGTATTTTACAGGTGCAACCTTAAACTTTACAGCCTTTAATTATCATGGTTTAGAAAATACCACACCCTCATACATTTGGAATTTTTCCTACAGGGTCACTTTTACTGAAAATGGTTATTTCAATTATACATATATTAACAAAATAGGAAATAAGGTAACTTTTTACTACGGAAATGGAACAGTAAATGATACTAATGGTTTTCCAGCTTTAAATATAACAGATCTAAATTTTCTTTCTAAGGGAAATATATCCTTTATAAACAAGGTATTTTTACCCGGATACAAAAAAATAGAATTAAAAGTCGTTAATGTCTCAACATTTTTAGGACAAGTAAGGTCATACGAACTAATATATGAAGAAAGTTCTGCATTAACTGGTCAAAGAACAATCTATTTGAATTATTCTTCCTATTCAGGGATATTGCTAAATGAAAATATAATTAATTATCAATCAAACAACAGAACATATTTTATAATTACGTATACAAATATACCTATTTCTAAGACTACGATATGGCAGGTTTTGATAGAATTCATAGTAGCAATGGCATTTGTAATCCTTCTTTTGTATTTCATTAGAAGATACAGAAAAATTGATTATTTTTAAAATATATTCAAAAGAGTTAATTCCCTTAAATCTAATTTTTATGTAAAAAATCCAAAATATTATTTATATAGGAAAGTATTTTACAATTTCGATGATAATCGAGCAAATTCCCTTAAAAAATGAGGTTGCATTGGGCATTAAAATACAGCTGGACAAGGCACCATTAATCCTGATCAGGGCAAAAAATGGATACATAATGTGCGGATATTTAAACATGGATTCTGCAAACAAATTAGGGGATATAGCAGGAAAAATAACTGGAGTAAATGATTTTCAGGAGATGCTTGAAAAGAAAGTTATAGAAATTTCTGAAAAGGCTAAGGAGCTCGGTATTGAACCTGGAATAACAGGAAGGGAATTTCTTGATAAAATAGGTGATATTTATGAGTGAACAGTTTATGATTGGAATGACTGAAGTCATGGAAGCTGAAAAAATATTAAGGAATATTGTTAAAAGGACACCTGTTGAGCATTCAAGAATGTTTTCAGAAATGTCAGGCAATGATGTTTACCTTAAGTTAGAGAACCTTCAAACAACTGGGTCATTCAAAATAAGAGGAGCATACAATAAGATTTACCATCTCTCTGAAGAGGAAAGGTCTAGGGGAGTAGTAGCATCAAGTGCTGGAAATCATTCTCAAGGAGTAGCATATGCAGCTAAACTACTTGGTGTTAAAGCAACAATTTTTATGCCAGTGTTTACGCCTCCATCAAAGATTATAGCTACTAAATCCTATGGTGCAGAGGTACAGCTTTATGGTGAAACATATGATGATGCATATAAAAAGGCCATTGAATTTACTGAAAAGAACAATATGGTCTTTATTCATCCATTCAATGATCCTTATGTTATTGCAGGCCAAGCAACGATTGGTCTTGAAATCTTTGAGCAAATTAAGGATATAGATGCAGTGGTAGTTCCAATCGGTGGAGGAGGATTGATTTCAGGTATTGCATTTGCGCTTAAATCATTGAACCATAATATCAAGATAATAGGTGTAGAGGCTGAAGGAGCCCAATCTATGAAAATATCTGTGGAGAAGGGTGAAATTGTTCCATTGGTAAATTTAGATACAATTGCAGATGGTATTGCTGTTAAAATACCAGGACCATTAACATTTGATATGGTGAAAGTTTACGTAGATGATCTTATAACAGTTACAGATGATGAAATAGCAAAGGCCATGTACCTTCTCTTGACAAGGAATAAAATTGTTGCAGAGCCTGCAGGTGCAGTATCCCTGGCTGCTATCCTTTCAGGAAAAATAAAAATGAAAAATAAGAGAATTTGCGCGGTAATAAGCGGTGGTAACGTTGATTATAACCTTTTGAATCAGATTACTCAGAAAGGTCTCGTGGATGAAAAGCTTATGGTAAAGGTATCTGTAGTAATTCCAGATAAACCAGGTTCATTGAAGAAGATTCTTAATTATCTATCAGAAAGGCAAATAAATGTACAGGACATAGATGTGGAAAGAATAGAAAAAGATATTCCAGCAGGCATGGCAAAGATTATCATTACAGTTCAAACTATAGGCATAGAGAATATTAAAGCCATAGAAGAATTCTTGAAGAAAGAGAAAATTGAATACAAACTTATGACATAAAATTTTTAATTTTTTTTAATTTTAAATTAAAATATTGCAAAATTTGATAGTAAACATGATAAAAAAATCGCTTTTAATAGCTCATGTAGCTCTTTTCTCATTCGGTTATAGTTTCGCAGTATTTGCACTACCTCCATTTTTTACATCACTAGGATCTGATCAACTATTTCTTGGAGAGTATGGATTTTTATTAATGCTTCCTAATGTTGTACTTCCATTGATATTTTCAAAATTAAAAAATTTAAACTTAACTTCTAAATTGATCATACTTTCTACAATAATAGTTGACATTTCAATAATATTTTTTACATTTGAAAGATCATTCTCCATTTATTTATTTTTAGTACTTGTTTTAGGCATTGGCCAATTTATGTGGTGGATAACAACAGAAATATTTTTTACAGGTATATCCAGGGGAACAAATTTAATAAATGTTTACAGCATTGTATGGGGCGCATCCTATCTAATTTCACCAATATTTGCAGGTTATTTCATCCCTCTTTTTGGTTATCCCATAATTTTTGTATTATCTTTCATTTTTATTTTTATTTCTATCATATTGTTTGTTGGTTCCATTAAAAATGAAAAATTTAATTCTGTTGTAAATCAAATACAAAAACACGGTAACAAAATTTTAATTGAATCTTTTTTTCCTAGTTTTGTTACAGGTTTATCCATAGGATTACTATCTTCCATTTTTCCTGGATACGTTCTTAAAAGCGGAATAAATGTTTTAGGTCTTGGTGTTTTAACTGCGATGATGTCTTTAGCTAGATTAATTGGTTTTTTATATTTAATTAATAAATTGCAATTGCAAAAATTAAAGTTTCTCATGGATATTTCATTTATTCTTCTTTTAATTATAATAATACCAGCGTTTACAATGAACTATTATGCTTTATTAGTCATGATGCTGGTCATAGGATTCAGTTCATCATTAGGTATTTCAGCACCTTTAATATATATTTCAAATAATGAGGATGCGAACATTTCCAGAAATATAGCAGTTTATGAATTTTCATTTGGAATAAGCGTTTCAGCGTTTGCATTAATTTTTGGATATGTATCACAGGATATTGGCATTAGAATTCCATACATTATTGATTTCATCATAACATTTGCATTATCTATATTTTTTATTTTGAAAAAATATAAATAGATATAGTTCTATATCAAATTATGAGATGGATTACCAGAGAAAGGGCAATGGTGGATAGAATTGCCTGCCCATGGTTGATTAAAAATTTCATAGACCCAAATGCTGAATTTATTTTTGTTCCAGCGCAAGATGTTCTTAAAAAGGCAAAGGAATTGAATGCAATACCATTTGATGTTGATAATGCTGAACTTACACATTATTTCGAAGGTAACGAAGAGTATGTAAGCTTCGATGCTTTAATAAAAAAATACAACTTAAAGGACCCTGCCCTCTTAGAATTAGCCAAAATTGTAAGAGGTGCAGATGCAAAAATTGATAATGCACCATTTGAGAGTTACGGTTTGAAAGCGATAGCTCAGGGATTTAGAATAATATCAAGAGATGATTATGAGAACATGAAATTACAATTTCCTGTATATGATGCACTTTATGCATTCTGTAGGGTAAAAATAAATGAAAGAAATAAAAGTTTATAATGTTAATTTACCCCTTAAAGTACCATTTGAAACGAGTTTTGGCATACAATATTCAAGAAATGCATTAATTATAGAATATTCTGATGTATATAATGCTTATGGGGAAAGCGTCACAGATGATGTTCCTGGTTATAGTTATGAAGATAACATAACAGCTTTACATGTGATTAAGGATTATCTTATTGAAATATTAAAGGAAACATTAGATCCTAGTGAATTTGTTGAAAAGGCAAAGAAGATTAAGGGCCATAATATGGCAAAATCTGCTATTGAAACCATGTTATGGGATCTTGAATCAAAGAAAAAAGGAATATCTTTAAAGGATCTAATAGGAGGTGAAAAAGAAAAAATAGAGAGTGGTATTAGTATTGGCATTCTTCCAATGGAAAAATTAATTGATACTGTAAAAAAATCTATCGATTTGGGTTATAAAAGAATCAAATTAAAAATAAAGCCTGGATGGGATATTGAAGTTCTTAGAGAAATAAGAATGAATTTTGGTGATATTCCTCTAACAGTAGATGCAAATCAAGCATATGAGGGAAAAGAAAACAAAGTATTGGAATTGGACAAATTTGAATTATTGATGATAGAACAGCCTCTTGCAGAAAATAATATGGTAGGTTTATCAAGGATTCAGAAAAAATTATCAACACCAATATGTCTTGATGAATCTATCCATAGCGTTAAAGATGCAAAAACAATGTTAGAACTTGATGCTGGGAGAATAATAAACTTGAAAATTGGTCGTGTGGGCGGTTTGAAAGAATCATTGGAAATTGTAAATTTCTGTGGAAATAACAAAATACCATTATGGTGCGGAGGTATGCTGGAAACTGGTATTGGGAGAGCATTTAATGTAATTTTGCAATCTAGGATGGAATTTAACATGCCTGGAGATACAAGTCCTAGCGACAGGTATTTTGAGAAAGATATAATTAAGAAGCCATTCACAATGGATAAAGGTTATATTGAAGTGCCAAATGGAAATGGAATAGGTGTCGAGCCAGATTTGGAATTTATCAAAAAGGTTGGTAAAATAATATTTCAGCAAAGGTTATAGGACCAAAAATGAATGAAAGTCTTTTGGAACTTACATTGGAAATAATAAAAGCGAAGAGCGAGAATCCACCCGGTAACGAGAGTGAAGTCGCAGATATAATTAAGAGTCGGTTAAAAAATTATCTAAATTTTAAAGAAATTATAACTGGCAAGGATAGAATAAATTTAATTTTTGGTGAAGGTTTAGATTTAGTTTTCAATGGTCATATGGACACAGTTCCAATTGGAAATGGGTGGAATCATAATCCATATGGTGAATATACTGAGGGTAAAATTTATGGTAGAGGCGCTTCAGACATGAAGGGTGCATTGTCATCCTTAATAATTTCAATTGAAGATATTGTTGACAATGGCCAGAAGGATTTATTGAAAAAATGCAAATTTGCATTTGTTGCGGATGAAGAAGCAGGTAGTAAATATGGAACAAAAGCAATTTTAAATGAAATTAAAGGTAAATATGGTATTGTAATGGAAGGATCAGTATTAAATGAAAAAATATACATACGGCCTGGTGTGAGGGGTTCATTGTGGCTTAAAATAGTTTCATATGGTAAAAGTGCACATTCAAGCAATCCTGAATCTGGAATAAATGCAGTTATGAATCTTGCTGAAATATTGATTGGATTAAAAAATATGAAATTAAATTACAAAAAGCATCCATATCTACCAGATCCAACAATGTCATTGGGAACAACAATAAGGGGTGGTGAAAAAATAAATGTTATTCCTGATTATGCCGAGGCAACTATTGACATAAGAACGATTACAGGGATGGATAATAATGAAATTTTAAGTGAAATAGAAAATAGAATAAAAAGATTGAAAAACATTAATGATTCCATAGATTTTGAAATACTAAAAATTGAAGAAAATCCAGCGGCAGAAATTTCACTAACATCTGAGATTATAAAAAAGGCCAAGAAGGTTATTAATGAAGTAGCAGGATATTCACCAGGCATAATGGGTGGTACAGGATCGAATGATGCATCACATATGATTTTGAATGGTACTGAAACTTTGGTTTTGGGACCTGGAGATTTTGTTAATGATCACGCCCATGGAAAAGATGAATTTATAACTCTAGAAAGACTTGAAAAATTTGTTAAAATATATGGAGGCTTGATAAAATATGCCTGAAATATTACCTGCAAAAAGTCCAGATGATATAAAAAAAGGAGTGGAAGTTATAAAAGATGCATGGGGCGCAAATGATCTTACAACAATTATGAAGGACTTTTTAACAGGTCTAAGATCAAATGGTGGTTTAGTTCTTCTTGCATATGAGGGGGATGATATAATTGGCATATCATTTGCCTTCATAGGATACAAAAAAAATCAAATATATCTATATTCACATATGACGGGTGTGAAAAAGAAATATAAGTATACAGGTTTAGGTTTAGAATTGAAAAAGGCACAAAGATTATGGGCAATAGATCATAATTTCAATTTAAT
The DNA here is from genome assembly GCA_023261755.1 of Thermoplasmata archaeon. GTDB lineage: Archaea > Thermoplasmatota > Thermoplasmata > Thermoplasmatales > ARK-15 > ARK-15. Next base: position 34,827 of record JAGDXS010000037.1, read on the forward strand.
TTCCTGGACTTTTGATCCCCTACAGGGATTAAATTCTAATTTCAATCTTAGAAAGTTAGGCGCAATAGCAAGAACATATGATAGGAACCATTATGGAACAATGGTAGATTCTATTAATTTTGGTCTTAGGTCAGATAGAGTAGTCGCAGAGTGGTGCATTAAATCTGATCATGTAATTAAAAGATTGAATGGAATATATAATAACTATAAAGAGCTTGAAGATGCCATAATTACAGAAAAGAAGGATGAGTATTACATTGTAAAAGAAATTAGAAAAAATATTGATTCAGATACATTTAGAATTGAAATACCCACGGATGTTACAAGAATAAAAAGTAAAAATCTTGAAGATGCCATTTTATGGAGAAATTATACAGCTGAAATTTACGAACATTATTTTAGCAGAGGTTATGCTCTCGTTGATTTTTATAGATCAGATTCAAAGAATTATCAGATAATTTCAAAAAAATTGCCTGAAGGATGCATGAAAGAAAACATATTTCAAGAATAGAAATCATTCATCATTTTTATTTCTATCTCTATTAGCTTTATAAGGTTTAATACATCACTTCTATTATACCTTACAAGAGTAATTAAAGAATTAATATCACCATATTTATATCTATTCCATAGTTTAACTGCATCATAACCTGTTAGTCCAGCTATTTGATTTTCCCTCTCTATTCCAACCTGTTTCTCTATGAATTTAAGTCCACCCTTAAATCCTACCCTATGCCCAAGAAAGCATAGATCAATATGTACCATTTTATCAAATATCTTTTCAAGATGTGGAAATTTCTTTTTAATAAATGGCAGATCAAATCTAGATCCATAAAAAGTAACAACTATACTAAAATTTTTTAAAAATTTAATCAAATTCTTTTCATTTAAATTTATACCATTGACATATACTCTGTATCTTCCTAAAAAATCTGCAATTCCTACTATTGTTATTTCATTCATGTCTCCTAGTCCAGTTGTTTCAATGTCTAAAAAACAGGTCTTATCCTTAAAATCTTGATAAAGAATGTAGTAATCTTTAGGGTCCAATTTCTTTTTAAAAAATTCTAAATTTTTTTTATTTAAATGCTTTTTTGCATGCTTTATTTCTCTTTTTAATTTTTTTAGTTCATCTTTATTAAAAAAATTTTCTCCACTTTTTAAAATATCATCCCAATTTTTTACATTATTTTTTTTAAGCCATTTTTCTTTTTTTTCTGAAATCACGCTCAATATTTTTAAAGATTCTTCAAGCACAAACATTTATTAATTCAAATCATTTTAACCTTTTGCCTGAAATAATGAAATCATTAAAGATAGACAGGGTACTTATAGATACAACAATAGCACATTTCGTTAATGATGGTTTATCCTATTTACCATATTATTTAATTGTTTTAATTAAAGAGGGTTACAAATTAACCTTTTTTCAAAATTCATTGATATTGATGGTCTATTATTTGGGGGGAGCTGTCATATCACCCATAATGGGTAGATATATTGATAATGTAAAGAAAAAAGGTTTTATGATGGGAATTGGATTATTCCTATTCAGCATATCCTTTATTCTTTTGGCAATCCCATATCCTAAGGGTCTGTCAATTTATTGCTTTATGGCAGGAATGTTTGTAATAAGTATTTTTTCCACAATATACCATCCTATAGGTTCAATGATACTCAATAGAAAATACAGGGAAAATGCTGGTACGGCTCTAGGCATAAATGGCATAGGTGGAGGAATAGGAAGAGCAGTATTTCCAGGAATTTTTCTATTATTTAATGGAATTTTTAAGGATTTTTCTATTTCACTAATTTTCTTAACAATAATTATGGCAATTCTAGGTTTATATGTTGCATTAGATTTAAGAAAGGAAGAATTCTTTGTTGAACAGAAAAAGAAAAATTCACTTTTTAAATTTTCATTACCAATTACAATATTGTTGATTGCCACAATTTTAAGAACAATGGCAATATCAGGTGGAAGTGCAATGCTTCCTAGTTACATGAACATTACTTTAGGTTTTAATTCAACTATTGTTGGAATAATTGTAGTTTTGGCTTATACATCAGCCATTTTCGGACAACCATTTTTAGGTTATCTTTCTGATAAATTTAGCAGAACCCTAATACTAATTTTAACATCAGCTCTATACGGTATATTAATAATAATTTTAATGTTCCTTCAAAATATTTTAACGGTTTCTATAGTCTATATCCTTTCATATTTTGTTGGTCTTTCAAATTTTCCTCTTCTGATGGCTTTGGTGGGTAGGATTTCTAAAGATTCTGATCTTGCCGAAAATTCTGCAATTATTTTTGGCCTGGGTGGTGGGATAGGAGGCGCTTTAGGAACATTTTTAATAGGTTTTATGGGCCAGGTTATCAATACACATATTTCTTTCATCATTATGGGCATAGTTTCAATTGTGTCTGCAATTATCATTCTGTTCATTCCATTAAATAAAAAATAATTTTTAAATGTAAAAAAATAATATATATTAATTTACATTTACATATATGGAAACTGAAATAGCCGTAATAGGTGGTTCTGGAATAGTATCAATTTTCAATGAGAAGGAAAAAATAGATTTGCACACACCCTATGGAAGCCCGTCCGATTCAATTTCACTGGGTGAAATATCTGGTGTTAAAATAGCATTTCTCCAAAGGCATGGAAAAGGGCATAAGATACCTCCGCATAAAGTTAACTACAGAGCGAACATATATGCTCTTCATGAAATAGGAGTTAAAAAAATTATTAGTGTAAGTGCTGTTGGATCACTTCAGGAAAAAATAAAACCTGGTGATCTTGCTTTAGTAAATCAATTTATTGACTTTACAAAAACTAGGCAATACACATTTTATGATGGGCCAAAAGTGGTTCACATTTCAATGGCAGACCCATTTTCAGAAGATATGAATAATATATTGTACAAAAAGGCTACTGAATTAAAGTACCATATCCATAAAAATGTTACATATGTTTGTATTGAGGGGCCAAGGTTTTCAACAAGGGCTGAATCAAGAATGTTCAGAAATTTTGCAGATATTATAGGAATGACCTTAGTTCCAGAAATAAATCTTGCAAGGGAATTGGGTATGTGTTATAGTACAATTGCCACAATTACAGATTATGATGTTTGGGCAGAAAAGCCTGTTACTGCAGATGAGGTAGTTAGAGTAATGTCAGAGAATGAATTCAAGGTAAAAGAATTATTAAAAGTATCAATGAAAGATATTGAAAATATGAACGCTGAAAAATGCAAAAAGGTTTTAGAGGAAGCTGGATTATAAAAAACGAAATTCGAAAAATTTTTTCAATATTTTTAATATTCAGAGACAGAAAATGAAAATATTAAAAATTTATTTGTAATTATATGAACAAATTAAAACAAAAAATATTTTTATAAATGAAATCATTATACCTAATGGAGTGATATCCATGAAAAAGGTGTTGATTATTGGAGCAGGTGGCGGAGGCTTAATATTGGCCAATTCATTGGACACAGATAAATATGATGTTACTTTGATAGACAGGGATATTTATCATTATTATCAGCCTTGGTTTCTATATATGGCCTTTAATGGATCAAAAAGGAAGATTTGGAGAAAAATAGATAGTTTGATTAAACCTGGTATAACCTTTAAGAATGAGGAAGTAACTGAAATAGATCTGGATAATAGAGCTGTTAAAACAAATAAGGATAATCATACATATGATTATCTAATAATAGGTACAGGTACGAATCCTGACCCATCTGTCATTCCAGGTCTTGAAGAAATAAATAATGAATATGGTAACTATCATAGTTCTGTGGAAAATGCAAATAAACTCTGGAATAAAATAAAAGATTTTAAGAGCGGAACTGCAGTTTTAGTTCAGGCATCACCAACCTGTAAATGCCCACCCTCCCCAGTGGAAGGCATGCTCCTTCTAGAGGAATATTTGAATAAAAACGGTCTTAAGGAAAAAACTAAACTTGTATTTGCAACTCCCTACCCTAGACCATATCCTGCTGAGCCTATGAATAGGATCGTGGAACCAATAATGAAGGAGAGGGGAATAGATTTAATTACATTCTTTAACATGGAGAGCGTAGATCCTAAAAATAAGGTTATAAATTCCATGGAAGGGGATTCAATTAATTATGATTTACCAATTATAATACCTCCATGCCGTGGTGCAAAAATCAATTATAAGCAGGAAAATGTAATAGATGATGATAGATTCATTAAAGCTGATAAGTACACAATGAAAATATTAGGATACGACGATGCTTTTGCAATAGGAGATTGCAACAATCTTCCAACTTCTAAGAGCGGTGTTACGGCTCATCTCCAGGCAAAAGTTGTAGCAGATATTATAGATGGCAAGGATTCAAAATTCGATGGAAGAATAAATTGCCCTTTTGATATGGCCTACGGAAAAGGAACATTTGTAATTGCAGATTATAACCATCCAGTTGTTCCTTACCCACCTACCGAGTTCAAACATTTCATGAAAATATCTATGGCGGATATATATTGGTGGACTTTGAGAGGTTATGTGGATTTTGTCTTTGATATTTTCTTTGAATACACAAAACCTGAAAAATTAATTAAAATGTATCAGGCCTCAGAGGCCTGAAATTTTTTATAATTTACTTGGTTCAATAAGCTCTAAAACTTTTCCAAGTTTTTCTGCAACGCTTTTTATCATTTCATCATTCAATGCATCAAGCAATGCTGATAATAGTACAAGTACTTCTAAGAGCTTGTCCACCGTTCCATCGTTTATTAATTGGAATAGCTTCTCCATTAGATTACCAAGTTTTTCAAAATTAAGCATGCTTTTCTCATTCATTTCAGCTAATTTTTGAACTAGTTCAAGTAACTTTGGAAGATTTGAAGTCAAAAGTTTTCTAACAGGTTCAGAATTTAAAGCGCCTAGAGCCACAGGTACTATATCTATCATGTCCATTAATGTATCCAGTGTGCCGCTAGAAATCAAATCCGCTATCTTGTCAATAAGTTTGTTAATATCTTCCCATTTGATTACTCCCTTCTTTTCAAGATCTATAATTTTCTCGAGAAGGATCATCAATTTCGGAACGTAGTTCATCAATTCATCAATAAGACCTTTTTTCTGAATATCCATAAGCAAATCAAGCATTTTCATTAAGGAACCATCCTGAAGCATTTTAATTATGGCATCTAACTGCTTATCTAGAGTATTGCCTTCTAGTAATTTTGTAAGTGTTCCCTTCTTCGAAATGTCATTTACCTTGTAATATAATTTATCAACAGTTTTATCCTTTGATAATGTTTCTATTATGGCCAGAAGTTTATCTAGTGAACCATTCTGCTGTAGATCTATTACTTTCTTTATTAACCTAACAAGCTCATCC
>JAGDXS010000033.1 GCA_023261755.1 Thermoplasmata archaeon
CCATCCACCAGCTGGCTTGAGCAGACAAATAGGTGCACTGACCCATTTGACCGGAGCACATATGATTGGCTTCATTGATCTTAAAGATCTAGGCCCTTCCCCAATAACCATATTGATCATTGGGTGCATTTCGGTTAAAGGTAATGTATCTGAATAATGTGCTTATATTTAAAATTCACGGATAAGATTTAAAAAGGTACCTAAAAACAGGTCTTGGAAAAATTTTAAAAGTAACTATGTATTTCACTTTTTAATTTAAAATAAAGATATTGAGGTGTAATTATGGAAAATTTAGACTCTATGTTTAAACCAAAATCGATTGCAATAGTAGGTGCTTCTAGGGATCCTCATTCCATTGGATTTTCTGTTGTTAAGAATTTAATAGATTCTAAATATCAGGGTAAAATTTATCCTGTTAATCCAAAGGCCGATGAAATTTTGGAATTGAAATGTTATCATAGTGTATTGGATATACCAGATGATGTCGATTTAGGTGTAATTACTGTTCCAGCAGCAATAACACCGTCAGTGGTAGAGGAATGTGGTAAAAAGGGTGTAAAAGGTTTGGCTGTAATTGCATCAGGTTTTAGTGAAGTTGGAAGGGAAGATCTTGAAGAAAAAATTTTAGAAATAGCTAAAAAATATGGAATGAGAATACTAGGCCCAAATATTGTTGGAATAATGAGTAATCCCATGAAAATGAATGCATCCTTTGGGCCCTATTTACCTTATCCAGGAAAAATAACAATGATTTCACAGAGTGGAGCTCTACTAATTGCTCTAGACAGCAGAACCTGGGTTGATAGGGTTGGGATGTCTTATCTTATTAGTATTGGAAATATGAGCGATCTTGATTTTGCTGATGTTATTGATTATTTTAAAGATGATAATGACACAAAATGCATTTCACTTTATGTTGAAGGAATAAAAAATGGGAGGAAATTCATAGATGTAAGTAAAAAAATTTTGGAAAAGCCCATTGTAGCTTTAAAATCTGGTGTTTCAGCAAGGGGATCTTTAGCAGCCGCATCACATACTGGATCATTGGCAGGTTCTGGAAAGGTATATTCAGCAGCTTTTAAACAAGCAGGTGTTGTTCAGGCATATACATTGGATGATCTTTTTGATAGATCTCTTGCTTTATCATTACAGCCACCAATGCATGGTGATAATTTACTGATTATAACAAATGGAGGCGGTGTTGGAGTTCTAGCAACGGATGCTGCTGAAAAATTCGGAATTCCATTAAAAGATCCTCCAGAAGATTTAAAACAAAAATTAAAGGAAATCATGCCAGATTTTGGAAGTGCAAAAAATCCAGTTGACATAACAGGTATGGCTTCAGCTGAATGGTACGGAAAAGCATTGAAAATAGCATTACAGCATCCTTGGGTAGACGGTGTTACCGTATTGTACTGTGAAACATCCGTCTCTGACCCAAGAGAACTTTCAATGGAAATTTTTGAAGCTACCAATTGCAATAGGACAAACAAACCTGTAACTGTATCATATATTGGAGGGGAGGTAACTGAGAGGGCAATTGAATGGCTTCAAAAAAAAGGCATACCTGTTTATAGATCTCCAGACAGGGCCATAAGCGCTATTTCAGCTTTAAGGGAATTTGGTAGATATATTGAGAAGGGTTTTGATGAATTTAACAGATTTGAGGATGTGGATCATGAAAAAGTGAAAAAAATATTTGAAAAAATTGAAAAAGAAAATAGAAATTTCATAACGGAGATTGAAGCAAAGGAAATACTTGAAGCTTATAAAATTCCGGTGGCTAAAACAAAACTAGCAAAATCGAAAGAGGATGCAATTAATATTGCAAATGAAATGAATTTTCCTTTAGTTGCAAAAATAGTTTCACCTCAAATAATACACAAAAGTGATGTTGGTGGTGTAATTTTAAATATTAAAAACAAGGATGAACTTGCTTCAGCTTATGACAAGATAATCTCAAATGTAAAAAGTAAAGTTCCAAATGCTGAAATTATTGGTATTGCTGTTCAAGAAATGGTGCCTCAGGGAATAGAAAGCATAATTGGTTCAACAAAGGATGTACAATTTGGCCCGACAATTATGTTTGGCCTGGGAGGAATTTTTGTTGAAGTAATGAAGGATGTCAGCTTCAGAATTGCACCTTTTTCAAAGTCCATAGCATTGGATATGATTAAAGAACTCAATGGAAAAGCAATTTTAGAGGGTGCAAGAGGAGAAAAACCGAAGGACATTGAATCATTGAGTGATGCAATCAGCAGAATATCCCAACTTGTTACGGACTTCCCAATAATAAAAGAACTTGATGCAAATCCCACACTTGTGTATGAAAATGGAATTAGGGTAGTAGATGCTAGGATCATTCTTGACAAAAAATGATAAAATATTTAAGTAGTTAATTCCATATTTATTTTTATGATAGATATTAGTAATAAGGATATAGTTCCTAGATCTGCTACCGCCACTGGTGAAATAGTACTTAAAATATCAACAGTACAGGCAATAGAAAATAAAAAAATAAAAAAAGGGGATGTTTTTGAATTCTCAAAGGCGGCGGCACTCTTGGCGATTAAGAACACTCACAATTTGCTTCCACATACTCATCCTATTCCTTTAGAACATGCAGAATTGAATTACAAAATTAATGAAAACAGAATTATAGTTGAATGTACAGTAAAAGCTCATTATAAAACAGGTGTGGAAATGGAAGCTCTAGTAGGTGTATCAGTGGCACTTCTTACAATTTGGGATATGGTAAAATATTTAGAAAAGGATGAATATGGTCAATATCCTATCACATCTATTAAAAATATCGAAGTAACAAAAAAAGAAAAAGGTTGATTTTATTTATATTTTATTTTACTTGAAGCTCTAAACACAAATTTTCTTTTGCTAGGCACTTTAATTTCCTTATTTGTTTGAGGATTTCTAGCCGTTCTTTCTTTCTGAACTTTTCTTTCAAAAATACCAAATCCTGCTAAATTTATTTTTTCATTCCTATCAACAGCGTTCACAATTTCTTCAAGAAAACGTTCTATTATCTCTTTTGCTTCCTTTTGTGTTACATTAGCCTTTCTAGCCACTTCCCTACTCATTTCACTTATTCCAACCATTTTAATCACCAAATATTAATTCATAAAGAGATTGAAAATGCTTTATTTAAATATTATTATGATTTACTTTTTGAATTCTTTTGTTTATTTTAAATATAATTATAAAATTTATAATATTTATAAGTATCTCATTATAATATCAATAAAACCAAATTTTGTTATTAAAGAATAACTTAAGATAATTTTCGAAAATTTTTGATTTATTCAATAATTTAAATTATAATGTTAGAAAAAAACTTTTTTATTATTTTTCAATTAAATTAAAAATTTTTAGAAAAATTTTAATTTTTTTAGAATTTTTTGTAAAAAATTTTATAATTTTGATAAATAATATTTGTTTATATTTTATTAAATTGCATTTAATAATATTTAAATACAATCTTGTATTTATCTTTTTACGAGGTGTTTTTTATGCCTGAAAGTGAAGAAATAAGCAGAGGCTTAGAAGATGTCAATATAAAGTGGACAAGATTAACAACAATAGATGGCGAAAAAGGAATTTTAAGATATGGTGGTTATTCCATAGAGGATATTGTGAACAGCGGTGCTCAAGTAGAGGAAATTCAATATCTTTTCCTATATGGAAAACTTCCTAATGAGCAGGAACTTAAAAATTTTAAGGAAAACATAGAAAAAGGATATAATATACCGGAATATATTATAGATACAATAAGAAAATTGCCAAAGGATTCTGACTCTGTAGCTATGCAGATGGCTGCTTTTGCGGCTTTTGCATCGGCAGAAACAAAATTCAAATGGAACAAGGACACAAACAGGGAAGTTGCAGCAGTTTCAATAGGTAGAATGTCTGCAATAACAGCAAATGTTTTTAGGCATTTCATGGGAATGTCACCAGCAATACCTGAACATTCCGATAGTTTTGCAAAAAGTTTCTTAAAAGCAGCTTTTGGTAAGGAACCCACAAAGGAAATGGTTGATGCAATGAATACAGCTTTAATTCTTTATACAGACCATGAGGTACCAGCATCTACAACCGCTGGTTTAGTTGCAGTTTCTACATTGTCAGATATTTATTCAGGTGTTACAGCTGCACTTGCTGCTCTAAAAGGACCTTTACATGGTGGCGCAGCAGAGGCAGCAATTGCCCAGTTCGCTGAAATTGGTGATGAAAACAAGGTAGAAGACTGGTTCAAAAATAACATCCTTGGTGGTAACAAAAGATTGATGGGATTTGGGCACAGAGTTTATAAGACATATGATCCTAGGGCAAAAATATTTAAATCATATGCAGAAAAACTTGCAAAAAACAATCAAGAAGCGTACAAGTTATTCAAGATTGCAACAAAGCTAGAGGAACTCGGGTTAAAACAATATAGTGCAAAGGGTATTTATCCAAATACAGATTATTATTCAGGCATAGTCTATATGGCCATAGGATTCCCCCTAAAAAATAATATATATACCGGTTTGTTCGCACTTTCAAGGATTACAGGTTGGCAGGCTCACTTCATTGAATATGTGGAAGAACAGCACAGATTAATAAGGCCAAGGGCGGTTTATAAAGGGCCAGAGCCAAGGAAATTTGTACCCTTAAAAGAGAGAAAATAATTTTTTTTCTCTTTTTTTATGAAATTCATAGATGGAAAATTACCCAGGAATATTCACTTTAATTGGGATAAAAATTTAAAACCTATTGAATATATTGATTCTGGTGAAATATTAGATATTTTTGTGCCTGATTCTTCCATTTTTCAAATAAAAGAAAATTCTAAGACGGAAGATCTTAAATTTATTGATAGTAAGAAATTTGACGGGGCAGTTGGTCCTATTTATGTAAACGGGGCGGAACCAGGGGATGCATTGGAAATAAATATTTTAGATATAAACATAGGGAACTGGGGTTGGTCCGCATTATTAAAAGATTTTGGGCTTTTAAAAAATGAATTTGATGATAAACTCATAATATGGCATATTTCAGATGGCTATGCACAAACTAATAATAACTTCTTAAAAAATATTAGGATACCTGTTAATCCATTTTTAGGTGTTATAGGAGTAGCTCCTAAAAATGGAATTTACGGTATGATACCACCTCAATACTTTGGTGGCAATATGGATAATAAGATTCTAAGTAAAAAGGGTTCTAAACTAATTATCCCAGTTTTCGTAAAAGGAGCACTTTTTTCAATAGGTGATCCACATGCAGCACAGGGGGATGGAGAAGTATGTGGTACTGCAATAGAAGCACAAGCAAATGTAAAAATTAAAATAAATGTGATTAAAAATTATGGTAAAAAAATCTTAAGAGGCACAACAAAGGGTTATAATTTTAAAGGGGATTTAATTATATCCATGGGGATAGGAAAGAATATCTACAATGCATCAAAAATGGCTGTTAAAAACATGATTGAAATAATGAAAAATTATGGTCTCTCCCCGGAAGAAACGTACGTACTTTGCAGTATAATAGGTGATCTAAGAATCTCTGAAATTGTAGACTATCCGAATTTTTTGGTTTCATGCACACTACCTAGAAAGATATTAAAATTTAAAAAATAACATCAAATCAAGTGTGTTAACTATCTCTCTTTTTTTGGTAAAATTTAATTTTTTTGATATATAATAGGGGGTATTGTGATAAACATGATCGAAAATTATACCCCGTTGTGAATATAGAAAACAAGGATAAAAGGATTTGGTAAAA
>JAGDXS010000022.1 GCA_023261755.1 Thermoplasmata archaeon
GAATAATATTTTATAGAATCAATTAATGGAAAAACTATATTCTTGTCATGTAAAGATGCTGTTGTAACATTCCAATCTACTATTGCAGATGAATCTATATCAAAAGATATGCTTATCTTTCTTCCATATTGCCATCCTTTAGTTTAAAATCCCCAGGAACTCAACGGATCTTTATAATTTCCATAATTTTTCCTTCTTGATGCTGTAGAACCTTTACAAGTTTTCACAATAAATGAATCTATGGCAGAGTTCTCTTTATAGGTATTTATTAAAGGTAAAATTTTATTGTTAATTTTGTGCCAATCAATCATTCTAGCTTTTCTAGATAGAGTTCTAAAATTTTGAATATTTTCTAAATCCAGAGCATTTTTTAAATCAGGGTGATTTCTAAAGAAATTTTCAGCAGACCTATAAGATATTCCATATATTTGAAGTATAACTAAAATCTTCACGATCAAAGCATTAGAATATTTCCTTTTTCTGTCTTGGATAATATTATTATCTATGAATTCTATTATCATTGGGATGTGGTACATTTCCATATCCCAAATTAGATTTTAATTAATAAATATATGAAATAAGTCATACATTATTATGAAATTTGAGACACCCTAAATACCTTATATTTTGATTCAAAGGTCATAATTAATTGCAATAATTACTAATATTTAAAATATTTGATTATATATATAAGTGGGCTCGCCCGGATTTGAACCGGAGTCTTCGGCTCCCGAAGCCGAAAGGATAGACCAATCTACCCCACGAGCCCTTCATGTTATTATTTCTCTCAATTCTACTACCATTCCTTTCCTGAGCGTTAAAGCTTCTTCCCTATTGAAGAATGTTCTTCCAACGCCAATCAATTCATCATTTTCATTCACAACCAAAGTTTCATCGAATGGCCTCAGTTCAGGATCCATATCAACAATGAACCTTGCAAAAACATTTTTACCTTTTCTATTAAATTCTTCACTTTCCCTATTGACTATTGTTCTCAATTTTTTGAATTCCAAATTCTTATGCAAAATCTTACCGCCGTCCATCTTCAATGTGAAAAATCCATCATTTCTCATCGAAAGAATGTGCTTCTGGTCAAGAAAAATGTTCCTTATCATGCCCGTATTTTTACTCTTTATTATTTTTACATCTCCATTGAATAGAAAATTTGAAGCACCTTTTCCGAACTGATAATCTGCAACTGCCCTGATTCTTAGCATATCCAGATCTCTTTCTTTTTCTTGCAAATAATTTTTTATTCCTGATATATCATCTGGAATTTCTTTTAACCAGGAAATCAATACATCGAAATCAATGCTATCTAAAATTTTGTTTAAGTTTTCAACGTATTCTGAACCAGCTGGCATTGGTGACTGGATAATTGGATATATAAATAATAATTCATAGGGCACATAACCAAAAGGTGTTTTTACTAGAAAGTGAGAATCAATATTTTTAATGTATTTCATTATTTTATCTGTGTCCTTATCATTTATAACAATGCAACTTTTTCTTTTGTATTTATAACGATCGATGATCCTCTTTTCTATTCTTAACACTGATGGCCTTTGAAGAGATTCAGGTCCTGTATAATAAAATGGATGCACCCTGCTTAGATTTTCAAACCTTTCCAATTTCTCTTTGTATTTGTATAGTTCTTTAAGTGCATTGTACAATGATGGGTGGGATCTGCATCTTTCCTCTGCATATTCCCATACAGTGCCTTCATAAATGGCGTTCTTTATTCTTTCCAACTCCTCTATTGTTACATGCAAATTATGCCTTGAAATAATTCCAAATCTTTCTTCCCTATCCATTTTTTTTATGTCTTCGATATCATATCTATCCAGATAGGGGCTTGGATATGGCACATATTTTAATTCAGAAAGGTATCTTGTGCTGTCCGGAAATATTACCCTATCATCCCTGGCGTATTTCACATATGAGGATGAATCGAAAAAATCTACGCCCATGAGAGCTGAAATTGCAAATACCATGGGATGCCCTGCACCAAAAAGATGTACGGGCTTTCCAAAATCTATATTTAATTTCGAGGCCATTACTATGTCCACTATTTCAGAATATCTATAGGATTCCAATAAAGGTACAACGCCACCAATGGGATAATAATCAAGGTCAAGGGAATTCATTAATTTTGCAGATCTTTCCCTAAGATCCAGGAAAAGAGAGCCCTGAATTGGCCCAGCCAGTGTTGCATTTTCTGCAAATTTTTTCGCCTCTTTAGCTCTTTCATATGTAATTTTGACCGCATCCTGAGCTTCTTCATAAGAAAATTCAGGCTCAGAAAAAATATCAAGGATTGTTATAATATCTGATCCAATATCTTTTTGAAATTTTACAATTTCATCAGGTTCTAAATCAAGGTCCCCATACATATGGCTCTGGAATGTGCCCGAGTCTGTCATGATTATTCCATCGAAATTCAAAAATTTATGAAGTCCTTCTTTTAATGCTTTCTCTCTTAAAACCTGATCCTTTTTTATAATGTAAGAATTAGTAATAAGAGCGTCCAAATGGAATTTTTCCTTTAGTTCTTCTGGAGAAATAACAATAATATTGGGATTTATGACAGGCATGAGCGCAGGTGTTTCTACCTTTCTGCCATTTACCTCATACCTGCCAATTCTCGAAAGGCCGTCCCTGTGCAATACCTCCAGCATTTTACTTGTTCAGCACTTTTTTAAGCTCATCAATGAAAATTGGAATCACTTCATTAAGATCTCCCACTATGCCGAAGTCTGCAATGTTGAATATGGGTGCGTTTGGATCCTTGTTTATTGCAACTATGATTTTAGAATCCTTCATTCCAACTATGTGCTGAATTGTTCCTGATATACCGCAAGCAATGTATAGATCTGGAGCGACTGTAATACCGCTTTGCCCTACCTGGGCAGACTTTGGCATCCATCCTAAATCTACAGCAACCCTTGAAGCTCCCACAGCTCCTCCAAGAAGATCTGCCAACTGCTTCAATAGTTCAAAGCCTTCCTTTGATCCTACGCCTCTTCCTCCAGAGACTATGACCTTTGCCTCATCTATCTTCTTTGCACCAGCTACTGTTGTTTTTACAACATCTTTAATATAAGTTCTAATGTTAATACCGCTCAGGTCAGGTGCTGAATTTATGATTTCACCCTTTCTTGATGTGTCAGGATCCCTGGCCTTGAAAACGTTTGGCCTTACGGTAGCGATCTGAGGCCTGTGGTTTGGTGTGAAAATTTCACCCATGATATTTCCGCCATATGCAGGCCTGATCTGTATGAACCTTCCATTTTTAATAGCAAGATCCGTACAGTCTGCAGTCATTCCAGTCTGCAAAGCAGCAGCTATTCTCGGGCCGTATTCCCTGCCTGTGTGCGTGGCGGGTATTAAAACTATCTCTGGCTTGAGCTGGTCTATGAACTTTGCAAGAACTGCACTATAAACCTCAGCTATGTAGGGATCAAACATTTTATTGTCCAGCACATACACTTTATCAGCGCCGTAATAAATGGGCTCCTTTGCCATATCATTTATGTTATAGCCGATCAGGACCGTGGATAAACTTGTGTTCAAAGTATCTGCAAGTTCCCTTGCTTTTGTGATCAGCTGGAATGTGACAGGCCTGATCTTGCCTTCGTATATTTCTCCTATTACAAGAATGCCCTTATAATCTTCAATCATGAGATCACCTTCTTTTCCTTTAGGACATCAATAATTTTTTTCACAGCCTCATTGTAATTTCCAGTGAAAACCTCGCCCCTGGATCTCTTGGGTGGAGGATACATTTTCATTACCCTTGTTGGTGATCCATTAAGGCCGAATCTGCTTTTGTCACCATCTATATCATCTGCCTTGAGCCAAACATAAGGTTTGTTTTTAGCTTTAACTATACCCATCATGCTTGGATTCGAATACTCAAAGTTTGGTGGTGGAATGCATGCAAGAAGTGCGGGCAACTTCACTTCTATCATCCTGTATCCATCCTCAAGAAGGCTCTTCACAAGAACCTTGTCACCTTCCACATTCTCTATTTTTTCAACATAGCTCACATGTGGGATGCCTAAAAACTGAGCAACCTGGGGGCCTATATGACCCGTATCTCCATCTGTAGCCTGGTTTCCAGCCATGATCAAATCAAAATCTCCTACTTTCTTTATTGCGAGGCTCAGAGCATATGAAGTAGCAAGAGTATCAGATCCTCCAAAAGCCCTGTCTGAAATATGGTAAGCCTTATCTGCACCCAGAGCCAGGCATTTCTGAAGTGCAGATTTAGCCTGCTCTGGCGCAAGTGTCATTACTGAAACTTCTCCGCCATACTTTTCCCTAATCCTAAGAGCCTCTTCCACTGCAAACTGATCGAACATGTTCAGTATGCTCTGTAGACCTTCTCTAATCATTACTCCATTCTCATTAAATTTCACTTCACTTGTATCTGGTACCTGTTTCACTAAAACCAAAATCTTCATCAACACCACCGTTATTTGTATGCAGTATATTCCTTACCGAGCAATTCCCTTGCGACTATAACACGCATTATTTCCTTGCTTCCCTCTGCCCATGCAAATGATCTTATTGCCCTCCATGCTGCCTGATCTGTGCATTCCCTTGTATAGCCAAAGGCTCCCTGCCATTGCATAACCTCGTCAATAGCCTGTGTGGACCATTCGCTTGCAAACATTTTTGCCATGGCAATAGCTTTGCTCACTTCAAACCTTGTTGCCTTCTTCTGTCCTTCCCTATCATATGTCCATAGTGCCCAGTATGATCCCAGCCTTAGGAAGCTGAGCTTTGTATAATGCTCAGCAAGCCTGAACTGTAATGCTTCAAATTTTGCAAGTGGAAGACCGAATGCCTTTCTCTCCTTTAAATATTTTTCTCCCCTCTCCAACGATTTCAATCCAGCTGCAGCGCATATTACAGCGATAAGACCCCTTGCATATTCATAACCTTCATGAACTATGTAAAAACCTTTTCCCTCTTCACCGACTAAATAGTGCTTTGGTATTGATACATTATCTATTGTAAATCCTCCAGTTGATATTCCTTCCCTTCCAAGATCATCCACGTAAGTTGGAATTATACCCTTTTGCTGCAATGGCAAATAAAACATGGTCATTCCCTTTGCACCGCGGTCAGGGAACTGCTTTGCAATTGTAATATGACCTCCGCCTCTTGTGTATGCTTCCCTTACACCGCTGATATACATCTTTTCTCCATTGACAATATAATGGTCTCCCTCTTTCCTGATAGTTGTCCTTGTGCCAAGAACATCTGATCCTGCATCAGATTCAGTTGTTGCTATACCAAGGAACCACTTTCCTTTTGTTACATTTGGCAATATTTCCTGCTTAGCTTCCTCTGTTCCATATTTATTAAAAACATGACCCCATGATGCCTGAACAAGATAGAAAACGGGTATTGAACCTGTAGGATCTGCCCTTGAAAGTTCCTCTGCAATGATTCCCGCAGTAACAGCATCAAAACCTTGGCCTCCATATTTCGTGGATACAGTTGGTGCAATAAGGCCAAGTTCAGCCATACCTTGGATTACATCCTCAGGTATCTGCTTTGTTTTTTCCATTTCCATTGCTATTGGAGCAATCTTCCTTTGTGCAAAATCTCTAACACTTTCCCTTATCATTTCCTGTTCTTCTGTAAATGTAAAATCGAGCATCTTATCACCAGGTATGGTAAATATATTAATTTATTTAATATTTTCTTGGAAAAAATTCGAAAAAAAATAATTCATTTTCGTCAATTGCCGTTTTCAATTTATTTAAAGTACACATAATTGCAAATATAATTTATAATTATTAGGCAATTTATTATTGAAGTACAGTTTATAATTTTCAAAGGAAAAACAATGAAAAATTAATTTTAAATATTTGAGATCATATTCCAAATCTATGGTGAATAAAATTCAGGTTACAAAAGTTCACATAAAATGCCCAATATTCAAGTTCTTCAACAAAATTTATTTGAAAAAAACTAAATTGAAGCTTAAAATTTAAATGAAAATAGAGATGATTTTGACAAGGAAATTAGGTAGGGTCCTTGGAAACATTTCTTCATTAGATTTAATTGTTCCAAGCTCATTTATTACATCTGTAATTTCTTTTAATTCATCCTCTGAAATTTCAATTTTTATTGAATCAACAATTTCCTTTACCTGATTTTTATTCTTGAACCCCGGAATGGGCAATACACCAAGTGAAGATTCGTATGATAAAACGATCTGAGTAATGCTTGCATTCTTTTTCATTGATAATTCTCTAAGTATTTTAAATAAATTCTCATACCTTTTGAAATTTTTTTCTTTAAACAATTTATTAACTTTCCTTATGAAACCCTTAGGCATATTCCCTGGGCCATATTTCCCAGTTAAAAATCCCTGAGCTAGCGGGCTCCAGGCTATTAATTTAATGTTATTTTTGTTCATGTATTCAATAATTTCTTTGCTAGGCCTTTCAACAAGATTGAATTTTATCTGGTTGCTTTCTATCTTATAATCTTTAAGATAGGAATTTGCAATTTCAAGATTCTTCAATGAAAAATTTGAAACACCAATATGATTGATTAAACCTTCCTTGATAGAATTTTCAAGTTCTTTAAAAAGATTTTCCATGTTGGTATAAATGCTAGGCTCCCAGTGAACTTGATAGAGATCAATATAATCAATTTTCATTCTTTTCAAACTTCCATTTATGCTTTTTTTAACTTTCTTCTCGGTTGCGTTGAACCCAGCGATCTTTGTTGCAACATAAACCCTCTTTCTATCTATTTGTTCTAAGGCATTTCCTATTAGCTTTTCAGATTTCCCATTACCGTATATTTCTGCCGTATCTATAAAATTTATTCCATTATTAATTCCATAAACAAGGGCATCTATAACAGTTGAATCCTCGTAATCACTGCCCCAGCCCTTCATACCCATTTGCCAAGTACCAAGGCCTATCTTGCTAATATTATTTTCAGAAAACAAATTTTTCATAAAAAAAATAAAGAAATTTATTTAGTTAATTTTTTCTATGCTATGGATAATTAACTGGCATACCTGGCCCTTGATAATAGTACCTTGATTTAAATTCATCAATTCCCTTGTAGGCATTATAATATGCAATGATCTGAAGGATATATGATACAAGACCAATTACCAAAGGTATTACTAATGCAAATAAAAGTGAGTAAATAATTCCAGGTGAGCTTGCTGAAGTAGTGATTGATGCAATAACTCCATTTATTGCTATAATGATGACAGATACAACAAATGCAACTATACCTAGTATCAATGCATACAATAAGTAATTGCCAGCATTTCTGAGCCTTTGAACTCCAAGGTCTTCAGAAAGTGCTTTTAAGGATGATATTAATTTAAGATAACTAATTAAATATATTATTAAAGAAATAACAGCTAGCAGAATAATCAAAATTCCCAAAAATCCGGGCCAAATTGAACTTGTTGTTGAAGTTGTTGGGGTCGTTGAATAGTATGTTGTACTAATAGTAAAAGTTAGAATTATTATAACTACAGAAAAAACAACAGATATCAATTCATAAACAAAGTAAATGATGAGCCAGTTCCTAACGCTTCTATATATGGCAGTATTTCTTAGGGATGATTTAGAAATTTTACCATATCCAATGATGAGGAGAATGAAACCCACAAGAACAAAAATAAATGCAACGATATCAACCAATGGAATTATTAGAAGAATAGTGCCTAAGAATAGCCAGAAAAAGGCACTTCTTAATGTATCCAGATCAGCCAGTAGGGCATTACCCCCCATGGGCTGGCCAGGTAGCATATTCATTGTTTGTTGCTGATTTAAATTTTCTCCTCCCACAGGTTGTTCATAAAAATTATAACCGCACCTTACGCAGAAGCGTGCATTATCCTCATTGGGCATTCCACATCTTGGGCAAAATTTGGTCATTTTATCACCAAAAGATAATTAAGTTATTATTATTTAATACTTTTTAATATTGATAAATAAGATTAAAATAATTGATATCTATTCAAAATTATGAAATTCACGGAAAGGAGTGAAATAAAAAGGTACAAGGAAAGGGCATCATATAATTTTGAAGATTTGAAATATTTATTGGAAAAGGTACAATTTTGCAATTTGTCATTTTGCTCTGACAATCAAGCATTTATAGTTCCATTGAACTTTGCCATGATGGATGATAAAATATACGTTCATGCTTCAAAAGAAAGCAGATTAGCTAGACAGCTCTCAGATGGAAAAAATGTTACATTGAGTTTTGTATTCTTGGAAAAAGTTGTAACGGATAATAAATTATGCAATTATTCAATGGACTACTCATCAGCTGTAGTATTCGGAAAAGCAAATACAGTTAAAGATGATAAAGAAAAATTGAATTTCTTCATTGAACTGGGCAAGAAATTGGATCCTTTAAATTACAAAAATGTAATTCTTCCAGAAAAGAATGATCTTGATCAGGTAGCTGTTATTTCAATAGACATAGAAGAATTTTCATTAAAATCTAGAATAGGCTTCAGAAACATTTAAATTTGAAATTATAGATATGCTATATCATGAAATGGCGTTGGATAATTTTACTTATAGTGATTTTGCTAATATTCTCCTATATTTCAATCAACTTTAACCTGCTGAATCCGGCAAATGGCGTATATGAGACAATAGATTATGCAAATTATACTTCTCAGAATTTGAACGTACCTGGATTAATTTCTAACGTTCAGGTAATTTTAGATAATGCTGGTTTTGCGCACATTTATGCTAAAAATGATCATGATCTATTTCTTGCGCAAGGTTATTACATGGCCAGCATGCGCCTTTTCCAGATGGAAGTTCAATCATTGGCAGCAGCTGGGAACTTAAGCTCCTGGGTTGGAAGCGCGGGCATATCCTCTGATCGAGCCATGTGGATTTTAGGCCTCCCTGAAAATGCAATGAAATTGGATCAGGCATATATGGAAAACTATCCAAATTATTATGGTGATATTCTTGCATTCAGCCAGGGAGTGAATGATTTTATTAATACTTCCCATATTCCATTGAATTTTAAATTGCTTGGAGTGAAGCCATTTTACTGGTCACCATTTTATACATTTGTCTGGGAAGAATACATGACTCTGATGCTCACTACCGGCATTTATGAACCCCTAGAATCTGCACTTTTCCTGAATGATTTCGGCTATGGAAACATTTCACTTATCTGGCCATATTATCCTTACTTTACCCAGAATATAACAATGGTTCCTGGAGATGGTACTGTAAATGGTTTTAATTTAACGCAGCAAGGAATTTCACCCCAGTATTTATGGTCATTGGACTGGTATGGCCAGTGGGCAACTGGCATTAATGAAACATTCCTTAAAGGCCTGAATCCATTGATCATGTCTGCTTTAAACAATATTTCAGACCCCTATATGATGCCTGAAATTAGGGGTCTTTATAACAGCATAGGAAGCAATAGCTGGATCATTACTTCAAATTATTCTTCATCTGGATATCCGATGCTTGCAAATGATCCCCATCTTTCCTTATTTGCACCATCTGTATGGATTCCCATGCAACTTGTGGACAATAATTACAATGTAACAGGATGGGCGCTTGCTGGTATACCTGGAATTCTCATTGGGCATACAAACAGGACAGCCTGGGGCCTCACAACGCCAGAAGGAAATTCAGCAAATGATTATTTGGAATTTCTCCATGGAAACGAATACCTTTATGGTAATACATGGCATGAAATGCAAATTGTCAATTACTCAATTTTAGGGAAAAGGTATTCTATATATTTAACAAACAACGGCCCGTTAATATCTAGAATTGGAAATCTAGGCATAAGTGTTTCCTGGGTAGCTTCGAAGCCATCGTACATTCTAATTGCAGAATTATTGCTTGATCAGTCTAAAAATTATTCTGATATGATGAATGCTTTGAAATACTGGGGTTACCCTCCACAGAATTTTGCACTAGTTTCAACGCATTCGGCAGGTTACATTACAGCAGGTTGGTATCCATTAATAAATGAAACTTTACCTGATAACAAGAATGTCCAAGTCATCGGATCTAGAACTCTCTTGAATGGTAGTGATCCACGGTTCCAGTATGCTGGATACGTACCATATCAATATTTACCTCAGGATAAAAACCCTGAAATTGGTTATATGTTTGCACCTAATCAGCCTACAGTGGGAATGAATTATCCATATCCATTCATAGGCGGATTCTGGGCATCAGGTGGAAGGGCTGAAACAATAAATGCATTCATAAAAGATCATAAAAATATGAATTTGGAAAATATGGTTGAACTTCAATCAAATGTTTCAGATTACTGGGCTTCTATGCTTTGCCCTTACATCTTGAATGCAATAAAAGGAATGAATATGAACAATAGTGAAAAAATTGCATACAATTATCTGAGTGATTGGAATTACACAGCATATACAAATGGTATTGGAATCACTGTATACTGGTATACCCTATCTGAAATATACAACTTAAGCATTAATAAAATACTCTCAGAAAAAAATCTTTCTGGCCTTGAAGAACCATTTGAAAGTACTATTATTTTTCTCATACAGCATGATTATAACTCACCCTGGCTGGACAATAATTTTTCATCTCTAGCGAGAATTTCATTCATTAAGGCTGTTAATTTTCTATCCTCAAAGCTAGGGAAAAATGTTTCACAGTGGGAATGGGGTAAAGTTCATAGGGTGGAGATATCAAGCATACTTGGAATTTCTTCTCTTTCAATAGGGCCTATTCCATTCTATGGTGATGATCATACTGTTAGTGTAGGATCTGTTCCATTTGATTTGCAGGTTCCTGAGCCAAATGTAACTGTTAGTTCATCCCTCAGGGAAATAGCAATCCCGGGCATGGGAATTTTCCTGGGTGTTTTCCCGGGTGGGCCGAGCGAGAATGTTCTTTCTTATTATTTCTCAAATCAATTACCAGTATGGTTAGACCATGAATACTACAACATGAACCAATGGAAGAAGGAGGTCGAATGGACATATGAATAAATCCATATTTGCAATAGTTTCAATTATTCTTTCCTACATTTTTGTTTTCTTCACGCCCTATGCTTTAACTGCAATAATAGCTGCAATTCCACTATTTGTTTTCAAGCCAAAATTTTCTTCACTTTACGGATTTTTAATCGGATTCATTGTTCCATTGAGCATTTACATTATTTATCCATTCAATTACATAGTGAAATTATCAAACATTATTGGATCATTAGTAGGCTTCCCATCAATCATTGTAATCATAATTTTCCCTCTTCTATATGGCATAATTATGGCAATTTCATCTGCTATTTATTCAGGAATATATGAAAAAAGAAAATCTTAAAAAAATTTATTCACCCGTATTTTTTACTTTTTAATTATGGAATATAAAATACTCACAGATATTTATGAAAAGATAGAAAATACAACAAAAAGGTTAGAAATGACTGATTATTTGGTTGAATTATTAAAAAAAACTGATCCTGAAATCCTTGACAAGGTAATTTATTTGACTCAAGGTAAAATTTATCCAGATTTCATTGGCATAGAGCTAGGCATGGCTGACAAGCTCGCCATAAAGGCTATTTCTCA
Source organism: Thermoplasmata archaeon (assembly GCA_023261755.1). Classification (GTDB taxonomy): domain Archaea; phylum Thermoplasmatota; class Thermoplasmata; order Thermoplasmatales; family ARK-15; genus ARK-15. The sequence goes on from JAGDXS010000022.1 coordinate 11,606, forward strand.
GGCATATGGTGTTACTCAAGATAAAATTGAAGAAATATACATTAAAACAGGCGATTTAGGAAAAGCAGCTGAAGAATTTGCAGGTAAAAAGAAACAGAAGACGCTCTTTACATTTGAAGAAGCATCATTAACGATTGAGAAAGTTTATGATAATTTTGTTAAGATTGCAGAATCCACTGGTGAGAAAAGCCAGGAAAAGAAGATAACCTATCTCGAGGAACTTTTAAACAAAGCTGATCCAGTGGAAGCGAGATACATAGTAAGAACAGTATCGGGAAAATTAAGGCTAGGCATAGCAGATGCCACCATCCTTGATGCAATGGCTGTCGCGTTTAGTGAAAATAAAGAAAATAGAATCTATGTTGAAAGGGCTTACAACATTCATCCTGACCTTGGATTCATTGCAAAGGAACTTGCTTCAAAGGGAATTGAAAAAATAAAGGATATAAAGGTAACCCCTGGAATTCCTGTTAGATCAATGCTTGCGGAAAGGCTTCCAACGCTGGATGAAATTCTAGATAAAATGGGAGGAAAATGCGCATTTGAATACAAATATGATGGCCTTAGGATTCAGAGCCACATAACAAGGGATAAAAAATTCATATTTTCTAGAAGACTTGAAAATCTAACAAGCCAATTTCCTGACATTATAGAATCTATTTCAAAAGTTCTAGGTAACAATGAAGCAATACTCGATGGTGAAGGTGTTCCAGTAAATGTTGAAACTGGAGAACTATTGCCCTTCCAGGCGGTGTCACACAGGAGGGGAAGAAAGTACGATGTGGAAAAGGCAATGGAAGAAATTCCTGTTGTTTTATTCCTTTTTGATATAATTTATTTGAATGGTGAAGATTTAACGAACAGGCCGTATCCTGAAAGGAGGAAAATACTTGAGAATTTGGTTAAAGAAACTGATAGGGTGAAATTAGCAACAAGAATAGTTTCAGATGATAAGGATGAGATAAAAAGATTCTTCGAAAAAGCAATAGAAAGCGGTTGTGAAGGCCTGGTTGCAAAAAGCATAGGTGAGGATTCAATTTACAGGGCAGGGGCGAGGGAATTTCTCTGGATAAAGTTCAAGAGGGATTACCAAGCAGAGCTTTCTGATACCCTGGATTTGGTAATTGTTGGTGCATTTGCAGGCCATGGATCAAGAACTGGCACGTACGGCGCACTTCTCATGGCTGCCTACGATGAAGATAATGATATGTTCGTAACAGTATGCAAGCTTGGAACTGGATTCACAGAAGATCAATTGAACCAGTTTCCAAGGATACTTGAAAATTATTTAATGGACCACAAGCATCCAAGGGTAAATTCACAAATTGAACCAGACTACTGGTTTGAACCATATGTTGTTCTTGAAATTATAGGTGCAGAATTAACTCTAAGCCCATCACACACCTGCTGCATGGACATTGTTGAAAAGGGATCCGGAATCTCAATAAGGTTCCCGAGGTTCACAGGTAGAATTAGAACAGACAAAAAACCTGATGAGGCAACAACAGCAAAAGAAATACTTGAACTCTACAGAAGCCAGAAGAAGAAACTTGTTACAGAATGATCATAGATAAATTAGATCCTCATTTTCTAAATAAGTTCTATAAAATTTGCAATCCAATTTTTTGCCATCGCAATCGAAAGTGCCTAGCTTCTTGCAATAACCGTTCCTGTAATAGGCGCACAATCCCTCTGGAACAGGAAATTTTCCATAGAATTTGCACCTTTCACCTATGCACTTGAATCCCCTATAAAGGCCATGGCAAATGCCATTTTCATCCTCAAATGCACATCTCATCATCATAATAATTTAAGTTTGATTTAAATATTTATCTGAAAAAGTTTTTCTATAATGAAATTATTGATTTACCATGCAAAAAGGATCTCTTGCAAGAACTTTAGTATATTTAGGAATTGTATTGCTTGTCATATGGTATTTTATTCTAAGCATTACCATATTTAATTCTCATACACAAAGCAATATTTATATGATCTATTTTTGGATACCCTTTGTTTTATCTTTTGTTCTAATGATTTCTGGAGCAATACTCATCAGAAAAATTTGGAAAGAGGCAGTTGGAAAGGTTTTCAAGGTTGAAAAAGTCAAAATGGATGGAAATGCACTGATAAGGTATGCTGGATTAAAAATACTCATTATTTCATCGGATAAATTGGATGTGAATGATTTTGTTAGAATAGAAAGGGTTGGGCCTAGGCAAGGCAGATATGGACCTTATTTCATGATTGCAAAAAAGCTTGATCCAAGTGATCCAGATTACCCTGTAGATCAAAATAATTTTTAACTTGGATGCACTTAATGTAAAATATGTTTGAACTTGCGAATGTAAAAAAAAGTATAGAAAAGGAACTTGAAAGAATAATTCAAAATAAATTTTCAATAAATATTAAAGTTACTTTGGAAACGCCCCCTGAAGGCATGGGCGATTTTGCATTTCCCATGTTCGATCTTTTAAAATTACTGAAAAAGTCACCAATAGAAGTAGGTAAACAGATCATTGATTCATTGGATTTAGACTCTATTAAAAAAATTGAAATTTCAGGTGCTTATCTTAATTTTCATGTTAATTTCCTTCCACTTTCTGATTCATTCATAAGGGAATTAAAAGAAAAAGGGAAGGAATCTTTGAATTTTCCTAAAAAAAATAAAAAGGTCATTTTGGAACATACAAGTGCGAATCCAACTGGGCCATTGCATGTGGGTAGAGGGAGAAATCCAATAATAGGTGATACACTAAGAAGATTATTAAAAAAATATGGTTATGATGTTGAAACGCATTACTATGTAAATGATGCCGGCAGGCAGAGCGCTATACTTATTTACGGTGTCGAAAATTTAAAAATAGAGACAAATGAAAAAAAAGAGGACCATGCTTTAGTTCTTTTTTATCAGAAAGCGAATGAACTCCTTGAAAATGATCAAGAAGTATCAAAAAAAATTGAGGAAATAATGATGGATATAGAAAGGGGTGATGAGGAAAGAATAAAAAGAAACAGGGAAATATTATTAAAGGTTCTGAACGGAATAAAGGAAACTTTAAAAATGATAAATGTTGAATTTGACATCTTTTACTGGGAAACGGATCTTATAATTCAAGGCCAGGTAAAAAAAGTAATTGATTCATTAAGAAGTGAAATGAAAGAAGAGAATGGTGCGTACTATATTGAGATAGATAAAGATGGTAAAAATGAAAAGGTCTTTCTAATAAGGAATGATGGTACATCACTTTATTTTACAAGGGACATAGCATACCATCTTTTGAAATCAGAAAGGGGAGATTTAATAATTAATGTCCTTGGTGAAGATCACAAGCCTCACGCTGAACTTTTGCAGAATGTACTTAAAAAAATTAAAAATGGTATAGAAATAAAAAATGTATTCTATTCATTTGTCAGCCTCCCAGAGGGAAGAATGAGCACAAGAAAGGGTAGAGTTGTTTACTTAGATGATCTTCTTGAAGAGTCTAGGGAAAAGGCAAAGGAAGAAATTCTAAAGAGAAGAAATATAAGCGATGAAAAATTGAATGATCTTTCAGAGAAAATTGGGTTTAGCGCTGTGAGATACAACATCCTAAAAATACAAAATGAAAAGCAGCTCGTTTTTAAATGGAATGATGCATTGAACTTTGAAGGCGATTCTTCACCATTTTTGCAATATTCCTATGCAAGGGCAAATAGCATCCTGAAAAAACAGCCATGGTCAGGGTCCTTCTCATCAGAATACATAATGGAAAAGGCTGAAATTTCTCTTATAAAGCAAATTCTCCTCTATCCTGATGTAATTGAAAATGCATCAGAAAATTTGAAGCCTTATAAAATTGCAAAATATGCATACGATTTGGCTTCAATATTCAACATATTTTATACAGAATGCCCTGTGTTGAAAGAAAATTATGAAATAAGAGAGAACAGATTGGGTCTTGTGTTTGCTTTCAAAACAATCATGGAAGATTTATTGGAAACAATGGGCATTGACCATCCCGAGGAAATTTAGGCAGAGAGAACTTTTACCATTTTTATTCTTCCATAACCGTAAATCACCCTATGGTAGCTTACAAATTTCTCTGCCAATTTTTCATTCAAATCAACAAGGAGGTTGTTTATTCCAGAGAGCTTCAATGGTGTAGCTAAGATTATCAAATCATCTTTTGTAAATTTTTCAAGAACTTTTTCTGTGAGCTGTAAATTACCCCTACCGATGATGAAACCTTGATTACCTATGGGTGTTAAAACAATTTTTACCTTTTCATACTTTTCCATTAGGTTTAGGATCATCTTTTCATTCAGATCCTTCATAATTATTTGGCCATTATACAAGGCATCAAATCCCAAAAGTGTTGATTCAACATTCAGGATTTCATTAATTTTTTTCACGGTTGTTCCAGGACCCAGAAGGTAAAGAACATCCCTTTCCATGTTATCTATGAAGAATTCAGCTATTCCCTGCTTGTCCTCCTCCTCTTCTGTGGAATATATTTCAGCTTTACTATTCTGTACATATTCAGGCACGTATGGAACTAGTGCATAGCCGAACAATTTTATTGAAAGCTTATTCTGCCTGTAAAGATCTTCATCTATATCCATGACTTCCCTTTCCTGAACAAGTGCCTTTCCTGATAAAAATAGCTTCAATATTTCAGATCCAGATTTTGGTGAAGATGCAAAAACAGCGGAGTACATCTTAACACCACTTGGTATACCTAATATGGGATTTTTTCTGTCAACTGCATTTAGAATATCCCTAGCTGTACCATCACCACCAACGAAAATAATTATGTCCGCATTTTTCATACTTTTTGCGCATTCTATGGTATCTTCCCTTGTTGTATTTAATTTTGGCTCATGCACTATTTGATAATTTACTAGTTTAATTTCTTTTATTATATTTTCACCCATTTCATTTCCGCAGGTAATTATTAAATGATCTTTTAAAAAATTGATTGAATTTTGAAGAAATTCCATGGCCCTTGAAGGTGCAACAGGCTTAGCTCCCAATTTTATTGCCTCATTATAAAGATTATCAGTGCCCTTTAATCCTACACTTCCTCCCATGCCAGCGATTGGATTTACTATAAAACCAATTTTCATATTTTTCTTTAATGCATTAATGTTCATATTCTTTTAGTTTTTCAATTAAATTATCCAATAAAGTTTCTTCCTTTTCATTAAGATCATTGAAAGGTTCCATGGAATAATTTTCAGGATTCTTCTCATCCAGTACTTTTTTCCTGAAAATATAATTGTATGAAACGTTATTTTTAAAATTCCTTAAAATTTCAATCACATGTAAAAATTTTTTATGCAATTCAAGATCCCTTCTTAAATATATATCATGAACAATGCTTGAGAAATTGGATGTACCACAAACACCTCCTGAAGCACCAAGAATCAATGATTCATATAAAAGTTCATCCTTGCCTTGAAAAATGTATCTTCCCTTTGGCAAATGGCTCAAATATAGATTGAATTTTTTCATATCACCTGAACTATCCTTTATGCCAAGGATATTTGAAAATTCAGTCATCAGCTTTTCCATTATTTCAGCGCTGATGGAATTGCATGACAATTCTGGATTATTGTAAAGGAATATGGGAATATCAATTGATTTTGCAATCTTTGAATAATAATTATACAGCGATGAATCATCATATTTTAAATAATATGGTGTAATGATCACAACACCATCTGAGCCAATGTTCTCAGCGAATTTACCCATTGAAATTGTTTCTTCAAGATTATTTCTGCTTATGCCAGCAAGAAACGTTCCATTACTTTTATAATTCTCCTTTGAAAATTCCAAAATCCTTTTATGCTTTTCAAAGGAGAATAAGGTGAATGCTCCTGTGGAAGATCCTGGAAATATGCCCTCTACTTTTATCTTTTCAAGGTAATTTAGCAATTTTTCCAATGCAGGAAAATCAATTTCGTTATTTTTTACGGGCGTGATCATGGGTGTTATTATTCCATGGAATATTACCATAGATATGCCTCCATTTTTTTCAATTTATTTTTTTCAACCTTTATTACCTTTTCATGAAGTGGATTTAAATTTAAATCAACTAAATTCAGGTAATATGCAACAGTTGAAGACATAACAGAAATGAAATCATCATTTTTATATTCTATCAAAGAAAGATAATTTTCCCTGGGATCATTAAAATCTGAATAATAGCATAATTTTATTTTACCATCATAATCATATCCTAGGCATAGCAAATTCAATGTATCTAATAGTTCTCGTTCGTGGAGAATTTCAATCAATTCTTCTATGTTCTGGATTACATTGCCCTTCATGCTCTGAATTGCATAGGCAAATGTTTCCGTATCAGTAAGATTCTTAGTATTAATACCAAATTTTTCAGCTATTTTCTTTTTGTCTACAAATCCGTTATGGGCAATGTAAAAAGTCTCATTTTCCTTGAATATCCTGAATGGATGATCATCTATCCAACCCCTCCTCTGCTCCGTTTCCGATGCAAGCCTTGCATGTGCCAGTATTGCCATTCTGCCCTTTAGATAATCCATGAAAGAATTTTCATCATATATGGGATTCGATTTTCTCATAAAAAATTCTGAATTTTTATTTAAAATAACAAACCCGTAACCATCTCCGTGTTTCTTATTGTTGCTGAAAACATCCTTGCCTGCAGACAATTTTAATGATTCAAAATATTTTGAAACATTCTCGTTTTTTCCAAGGTACAAGAACATCCTGCAATCCATAATTGTAAAATATTTTTTGTTATAAAAAGAATTTGAAAATTGTTTTCATAAAATTATAAAATATTTTTTAAAATTTTAAAATAATTTATAAAATTTTCAAAATTGATTAAAAAGTAATCTATTAAAAAAATTTAATAATCATATGTAAATTACCTATTGTGCTCAATATCTTAAACCTCATGAATGATGCATTCGTTCCAATGGTCATGATCACTGGTCTTGCTTTACTTATTCTGGGCATAAATGAAAGGTATTCAAGCGTTTTGAATAGAATCAGGGACATGCACAAAGATTTATTATTGAATAAAATTGAAAATGAGAAAGTTAAGGATTCATACAAAAAACAGATGAACACACTATTATTGATGGCAAAAATTTTAAAAAATGCATTGCTATCAATGTATTTTGCAGTATTTTTCGCCATCGTATCAAGCATTTCAATATTAATTTCCTTCCTATTAAATTTTCAGCTCCAGGATATTATGCTCTTATCAATGATCTTTTCACTTGTTTCAATGTTCTTTGGTGCAATATTTGTAATTATTCATATATCCTTATCCTTAAAGGCTATAGAAATTGATGTTAAAAGTATGTAAATTGAAAAATTTTTTTGTCATAAACGTGGATAAAATATGAAACTATCTTTTTGCTTAATCAATTCAATGTTGCAAAAAAAAACAAAGATATATTTCATGAACATACCTTTCAATTTCAAAACATCTATCTGGAAAGAATATGATTTTTAAATTTGTTATAAATGGGCTAGTGTGATTTTTCAATGATATTATAAAATAACCCTTCCAATTCCACAAGTAATCAGAATCAAATGCGCATATAGATGTATTGAAATAATAATAAATAGTTTCTTCCTTTCAATATTCTTTCCAGTTTTTGAAAACAGATGTTTTTCTTATCTTTCAAAATTACTTGGAAATAAATTTGGTACTGGTGATACATTGATATAAATAATAAAACCAAATAAATAAAATGGCTCATTTATTATAATTGATAAATTATATATTTTAGTATCCCTTTTCAATTAATTGGAAATGTTTTTTGTAATATATTTGCAAGCATTCAAATTATTCGAAGTAGCGAAATTGGCGTTATTTTTGACTTTTATTAGCACTTGCATATAAATTATAGGACTTAGATTATACAGCAATGGCCATTTAAATTCTTGTTTCATATCCAAAGGGCAGTAAAAAAAATTAAAAACTTAAATTGCCATGATTGATTAAATGAAAATAACAATATTTGATGGTCATGGAACGATAGGTGGAAACAAAATTTACATTGAAGAAAATAATGAGGGAATTTTCTTGGATTTTGGTATGAATTTTTCCTCATACGGAAAATATTACGAAGAATTCATCACAGAAAGACCTTCAAGGGGTATATACGATCTCTGGCGGCTTGGTTTAATACCAAAATTGAATATTTACAGGGACGATCTAATACCTGATGATTTATCTTCAGAAATCTTAAAAAGTGATAAAATACCTGTAAAAATGGTTCTTATAAGCCATGCTCATCTTGACCATGCTGGGAATGTTTCTTTATTAAGGAATGATATACCTATTCTGGGTTCACCAGAAACTCTTGTAATTCTGAAATCAATACGGGATACTTCATCCGCTCATTTGGGAAATGAGATACCTTATTCAAAGGAAAGAATAAAGGATGGTTTTCTACTCAAGGCTTCAAAAAATATCATAAAAAGAAAAATGTTCGTGACTGATAGTTTAAATGATGAATCTATAAATTTTCTAAGCTCGGTGAATTTAACTTCAAAGGAAAATGAAAATATGGCTGAAATAGATGATTTTAAAAACCATAATCTACATTTTGAATTCAAACCATTCATTGTGGATCATTCTATTCCTGGAGCAACTTCATTCCTGATAAAAGCGGATTTTGAAATAGCATATACTGGTGATCTAAGATTCCATGGAAAAAGGAAAGATGGATCGATGGATTTTTTCAAAAATGCTAAAAATGCCAGAATTCTAATTACAGAAGGTACGAGGATAGGCAGGGCTGATGATACAAATGTTTCAGAGGAAATTGTTTATGAAAATTCATTTTCCATCATAAATGAATCTAATGATCTGGTAATTTCAGATTTTTCTCCAAGAAATTTTGAAAGGCTGGAAACATTTAAGAAAATTGCGGAAAAAACTGGCAGGTCCCTTGTTATTACTACAAAAGATGCCTATTATTTAGATGCTCTGGATGCTTTAAACAAAACAGAAATGATGAAAAACTTAAAAATTTATTCTGAATATTCTCTCAAAGAAAATAAATGGCAATCTATCATTTATGATAAATATGGAGGTGAATACATCTACCCGAATGACATAAAAAATGATCCTTCTAATTATATTTTGTGCTTTTCTTTCTATGATATGCCAAAATTGCTCGATATCATGCCTAATGGAGGAGACTATATTTATTCATCAAGTGAAGCATTCGGCGAGGAGGATATATTCAGCTTTGAAAGGTTGCTTGAATGGATAAAATTCTTCAATTTTAAGGTCCATGGAATAAAAATTGAAAACAATGAAATCAGGTTTGAAAAGGGTCTTCATGCATCAGGTCATGCATCTAAGGATGATTTGATCCATGCAATAGATATAATGGATCCGGACCTAATTATACCAGTACATACCGAGAATCCAGACTGGTTTTTGCAGAATTTTGAAAATGTCAAGATTATAAAAAATGGCAAAGATTTAACATTTTGATCATTTTCTCTGGGATAAATATATGCCTATTATAAGTAAAATGAAACCAATCAAATTCAATCCTGTCAAGATTTCTTTTAGAAATATTGCACTAATGATCACTGAAAATGCAGGAACAATGAATAGGTATGATGAAATTTCGGATACGTTGTATTTCCTAAATAAATGCAAATAAATGAAATAGGCCATAGAAGTACCAAGCATACCCATGTATGCCGTTATGCTCAAATATTCAATGTTAAGATTACCTATTATTAATGGCCCTGAAATTAAAGCTATAATAAAAGTGATTGGCAAAGCATAAACAAATTGCATTGTATTTACTTTAACCGGTTCAATCTCATTCATGTATTTTTTATAAAATATTGTTCCAAATGACCATGACAAAGATCCTAAAAATAGGAATATGAGACCATAAATTGATTTTATTTGCATTTCCTGGAAGAATATTAAAACAATACCTGCAAGGCCAATAAACGATCCTGAAAGGTTTAATTTTTTTACCTTTTCATTTAATAAGGGTATTGATAGGAGAACAACAAAAACAGGGTATGTGTATATTATTATTGAAGATATGGATGCACTTTCACTCATTTCGCCTATGAACCAGAATTCCATAAAACCAACAATATTGAGCAGAGCTATGACCAGGAATTTTAAATGTGTTTTAAATGACTTTCCCACTTTTAATGATTTAGGAAATAGAATTAATGAAAGTATCAAAGCAAATAAAATTCTGAAGAATAGTAAATAGTACTCGTTTTCATATAATACCGCTATCTTGACCAAAGGGTAGTTAATTGACCAGAACAGGCTCATGAATACAAAGAGAACTGCATCCCTGTAATTTTTCATTTACACACGCATACATTTTCCTAATATATACTTTGCTTAAAAAAAATAAAAAAATTATCTGGATAATCCAAGTTTCTCAAGCAGCAATTTTACATTGTCATTCAGAAGGAGACCAACAAGGATTGCATATATTATTATTACAATGAAATCATTTATAGTCACAGGATGCAATAGGCCTAACCCGAATGTTGAAAGCAATGATACAATGATCATGTCTGCTAGAATTGAAATTGTTAATGTTCTACCAGGCTTGGATTTCCAGAAGTGATCCCTCTCACGCACAACTATGGGCGTAAGGAGACCGAAAAACATCATTTCTGTGAAAAAGAAAGTATGCATCAAATGTATGTTAGATGATATATCAAGATAATGCAAACCAATGTATAATAGAATGAACAATTCTATTGTTGTGAACATACCCATTGATATGCTGAACTTGACTAATTTTGATACATTCCATTTTTCTGGAGATTTTGAGCCTCTTTCATTATCAGTTGAAAGTGAGATTGTTACGAAATCAATGAGGAAAAGGAATAGAACAATATCTAATGCTGATAGAACATAATAGCCAGTAATAAGGAATGCAAGGGCAACGAAAACAGCGATCTCGAACGTTTTTATTATTTTATTCAAGACCCAGGTGACTATCCTCTGGTATATTGTCCTTCCTGTTTTAACAAGATCTACGATATTTGAAAGGCCTTCGGAAGTTAGAACAACACTTGCTGCACCCTTAGCAACATCTGTAGCATTGCTCACCGCTATTCCTACCTCGGCCTGCTTCAATGCAGGTGCATCGTTTATGCCATCACCTGTCATTCCAACAATATGGTTTTTTGCCTGAAGACTCTTCACTATTATGTATTTATCCTCAGGGTATATTTCAGCAAATCCATCGCTCTGTTCCGCCAGATTTGCTGCTTCCACAGGGCTCTGATTTTTTAAATTCTTAATGTCAGAGGTTCGTACTATCCTATTGCCCAAGCCAATCTCCTTCGCAATTTCCTTGGCTATTGGTTCTGCATCACCAGTGAGCATTTTTACCGAAACACCTAGATCACGCAATTCTGAAATGAGCTTGGGTGTATCAGGTCTAGGCAAATCGTATAGTGCAACAAGACCGCAGAACTTGCATTCATTTCCAGAAGATACTGAAACTGCCAGTGTTCTATATCCCTTTGATGCAAAATCCTCCATTGTCTTTTTTATTTCATCAGATATTTCCTGTTTGCATAATTCAGCTATTACATTCACTGCTCCCTTTGCTATCCTTATTTCTTTCCCATCCTTTTCAACTATAGATTCAGTCCTCCTAGTTGAAGGATCGAAAGGGAAAAATTGCTTGACCCTGAAATCTGAAAATTTTAAATTTTTAGATCTTGCATAATTTATGAATGCTATATCTATGGGGTCCTGATTTGCCTCCTCTGATGCAAGTGATCCATAAATTGCAAGTTCGTCTTCTGAACAGCCATTTAAAGGCATTAGTTTTGTAATGGATAATTTATTCATGGTCAATGTACCAGTTTTATCTGCGCATATGGTATCCATGGATGCTGCATCTTCGATTGCACTGAGCCTTGTTATTAATGCACCTTTTTTGGCTATTTCCAATGAGCCAACGGCCATGCTAACCGTAAACATTGCGGGTAGGGCTACAGGAACAGCAAAAACAATGAGAACTAAGGCCAGGGGGATAACATCTATTATGTTCATTCCATGGATATAAGTAACAATGAACATGGCTGCAATGAGAACGATCACTATAAGAAGAAGATAATCAACTATCCTTGTGGTAATTTGTTCCATGTGCAATTTTGGCCTTGCTAGCTGGACAAGTTCAGTTGTTTTGCCAAAATAGGTGTTCTTACCTGTTTTCACTACAACTGTAGTTGCTTCATTCTTCCTCACAATTGAACCTGAGAATAGAACATCATTGTATTTTTTCACAACAGGCAATGATTCACCGGTCAATGCAGATTGATCAATTTCCAGCTCGGAATTTGAAATTATTTTCAAATCTGCGGGAACGAAATCTCCTGCTCTGATTCTTACAATATCTCCTGGCACGAGCTCCCTTGCAGGGATTGATTTCCAATTCCCATCCCTGAGGACTTTCGCGTTTACCTGCAATTTTTTTCTTAATAGCTCAACTGCCTTTGATGCTCTTTCCTCCTGAGTGAAACCAATTATTGCATTTACAACAAGGAGTCCTGCTATGATATATGCATCAAGATAACTGTGTATAATGTAAGAAAAGACCATTGTAATTTCCAGCATAAATGGTGTCAAACCGTAGAATTTCTTAGCCAACTTTTTTGCAGAACTCTCCTTTTTCTCTATGATTTCATTGTAGCCATACTTTTTAGCCCTTTCCAATGCTTCATTTTGTGAAAGGCCTTTATTTGGATCTACCTCTAAATTTTTTAACACATCTTGCGCAGACAATTTATCAAAATCCAGGTCTGCCATTGTTATCATCTCTTTACATTCTCTTATAATAGCAATCATATAAATCATTTTCCAAAATAAATCAAAAAAATTTATTATGTAAATTATATTTAACGGAAATAAATGAAAAATAGTAAGATTGTATTGTTATTTTTAATTTCCACATTATCACAATTCCCTCTTTCAATGATTAGATTCATCGTTCCAATACAGGCTAAGGATTTAGGTGCAAATTTTTTTATTCTTGGTTTAATGGGCATGGCCTATGGCCTCGTTTACATTTTGCTCGCAGGATACTTTGGTAAAATTTCTGAAAAATTTGGTCATAAAAGAATGATTTATATCGGTCTTTTACTGTATGCAATTGTAATTCTTCTCTATTTAATAATTAAAAATCCGCTATTTTTTATTTTCATAAGAGGTGGCGAGGCTATAGGCATGGCCATGGTATGGCCGTCAATAGAGGCTTTCTCTCAATTCGCTCATGAAAAGAGGATAGAGCACTCTGTCATGGTATATACCCTATCCTGGAGCGTGGCCGCATCCTTGGCGCCATACATAGGGGCATTATTCATCAAAGATTTTGCCATTGCTATATTGTTAATCTTTTCAGTTTCAATTGCGGGCTCGATTGTATCCTATCTATTGCCTGTTAAAAATTATGCCATTCTGGAAGAGAGAAAAAATTATGAAGTAAACCTATTTTTTGAAATCCTGATTCCAATTTTTATATATGGCTTCAATTCATCCGTAGTATTATCTTTTTATCCAGCCTTTGGTTTGGAGGCAAATTTAAATGCATATTACACTGGAATCATCATGACAGTATCTGGAATATTCATGATCATAGCATTTTTATTTTCAGGATTATTTTTTTATAAAATGAAAAAACATGTATTGATTTTAGGATTTTTGCTTCAATTACTCTTCTTTTTCACTGCATACAATTTTAGTTTTATTGTTCAGATAATTTCACTTTCAGGTATATATTTCGGAGAAGGTTTGATCTATTACAACGTTCTTTTTAATATCGTGAAATCATTTCAAAGGAATGTGGGATCTAAAACTGGTTTGTTTGAAACGTCAATTGGCCTGGGAAGCGTTCTAGGTCCACTCATAGGAGGCTTGCCTACCATATTTGGATTAAGATTTCCATGGATAGTTAGCTTTGCAGCTTCACTTGCAGTGTTAATTATATATATAATATATATTATTTATAATAAAATTAATTAAATTCTTGAATACATTTAAATAATAAAAAGTATAAGTATTTAGTTAGGGATGTTTTATGCCCGAAAAAGTAAGCAATAAAATAAAAGTGATATCTGGAATAATGACTGCTATTCCATTTATTGCATTGATTTTGATACCAACATACAACAGAGTGCAGCCCGAACTGGGTGGAACACCATTTTTCTACTGGTACCAAATAGTTTGGCTGTTTTTATCAGCTGGGTTGTTCCTTGGCGCTGGCCTGATATGGCATAAGTACGGGGGCGATTAGAAATGCTTGGTTTAGCAGGTATAACTGTTTTTGTAGCTCTCTTCGCTGTGTTTATTTTTCTAGGATTCTATGCAAGAAGGTGGAGAAAAGGTGATTTAACAAAACTGGATGAATGGTCCCTAGGCGGGAGAAGATTCGGGGCTTTCGTTGTTTGGTTTCTAGTGGGTGCAGATTTGTATACAGCATACACCTTTATTGCAATACCTTCTTCAGTTTTCAGTGTGGGTGCAATATTCTTCTATGCAGTACCATATGTTTCAGTAGCATTTGGAATAGCTATGTGGGCCATGCCAAAATTATGGAAAGTGTCAAAGGAAAAGGGCTACGTAACTGCAGCAGATTTTGTAAAGGATAATTTCAACAGCAGAAACCTTGCTATTCTTGTTGCTGTCGTCGGTATAGTTGCAGAGCTACCTTACATAGCTCTCCAGATAGTTGGTATGCTTTCTGTGCTTACAGTTATGCTTTATGGAATATCTAACTTAACCATGGTTTCAGATATTGCGTTAATACTTTCATTCATAATCCTGGCAATATTCACTTATACTAGTGGTTTGAGAGGTGCGACATTGACTGCAATATTCAAGGATATACTGATCCTAACAACTGTTGCACTAGTTATTGTAATTGTTGCAATTGCTGGAAATTTCCATGCAGCATTTTCATCATTACCTGTTAAGTATTCGCATCTGCTTCCGTTGCAGGTGAATGCTTACTGGAGCCTTTTCCTAATGAGCGCACTTGCCCTTTACCTTTATCCTCATGCTGTGACAGGATCATTAAGTTCAAAGGATAGGAAGTCTCTGAGGTTGAGCCAATCACTTCTGCCCTTATATGGTGTGGGTCTTGCATTCCTTGCACTTTTTGGAATTCTCGTTTATGCTAACCATTCAGCAATTTCCTTTCTGACTTCTTTTCCGGCAACTTCAAGGGGGACATATGTTGTGCCTGGGTTAATCATATTCACACTACCTGACTGGCTTGCCGGATTGGCATTCCTTGGCATATTCATTGGTGGCCTTGTTCCTGCAGCAATAATGGCCATAGCCCAGGGAAACCTTCTAACAAGGAATATTATTAAGGAAATAGCTCCGAAAATTAAGCCTACAACTGAAACAAAGGTAGCAAAATACTCAACTGTGATATTCACGTTCATAGCATTGGGTTTTGTTTTCCTTTTCCCATTGACCTATTCCGTGCAATTGCAACTTTTGGGTGGTATTTTAATACTTCAAACATTGCCGTCCGTATTCCTCGGTCTTATGACAAATAAACTGAGCAAATATTCCCTCATGACTGGCCTTCTTGTAGGTATAGGCCTTGGAATTTATCTCATGGAGATTGCAAACAAATTCAGCACTTGGACAACCACTCTAATTACAACTGAATTCGGTCCATTGTTTATTGGCCTAATTGCGCTTGCGGTGAATGTGGCCATTGTCATAGTATGGTCTTTGATCGCTCTAGCAATAAAAAAATAAATTTTTAATTTTATTTTTTCAAGAAAAGCTTTCACAACTTCCTCATAATTGAATTCTATTGCTTAGTATCTTTCTGTAGTAAAACAATATACCTTTCCAAACCCTTTAAGAGAACAGTTTCAGGGCCCTTCAAATGTAATTCATTGTATGCGCTTACGGCACCCATAAAAGTAGTTGCGGCCATTATTAAAAATGTTTCTTTATCAATATAATCAGGAAGTATACTATCAGATAATAAACCATCCTTTCTTACTAATGCGTAACTTTCAATTCCAATTTCTTTTAATGTGTTAATATCTAACATATTTTTTTACATCTTTAAAATTTCTTTATTAATAATTTTCTATCCTTTTGACAAATTAAATTTTAAAATCTATTAAAAAAGATTAATAATTGTGCAACATTTAAATATTAATTTCCAATTCTAAAAATATGCACAAAATAACTGCAATAATAATTTCCATAATTTTGATCATCATTCTATTTTCACCCTTGGCATACGCTCAAAATTCTAACAATACAAAAACGCCCATAAAGCATGTTATTACAATCCTTTTTGAAAATCACACATTTGATAATTTCTTTGGACTTTATCCCATGGACAATTATTCATGGAACAGAACAATAATTAAGAATATGGTAATTCCTAATGGATTGATCAACACACCCTATTTAAAAGAATTAAAGCCTGTTAAAAATGGTGAATATTCAACAATAGATCCCATTGAGGGATATACAGCTTACCATATTGACTGGGATAATGGTAAAATGAACAATTTTATAAATGGTAGTGGAATTCAATCAATGACCTATTTTACATCATATCAGCTTGGCCTTGAATGGTCCATAGCAAGTGAATATTCAATTGCAGACAACTATTTTGCGCCTCAGCTATCTGAAAGTGCGCCAAATACATTATATTATATTGCAGGCTTCACTCCAGTGATAAATGATTATGGCCCTCCGCCATCATTCTCCATCAACGAAACCATATTTGGAGAACTTTCACATTATGGAATATCTTGGAATATTTATGTTGGTAATAAAAACACGAATAATTTTGATGATATGCAGAAATATCTTTATGATTGGAATAGTTATTCATACCATTTAAAAAATTGGTCTGATCTTATAAATGAATCGTACAATGGCACTTTGCCCTCCGTGAGCTACGTTTTTTCACAGAACAGCAATGGATACAGCCAGGCGGCTCCGGAAAATGTTGAAAAAGGTGAAATATGGCTTGCTTATTTAATAAATAAAATAGAATTGAGCCCTGTATGGAATTCAACGGCAATTTTTATAACATACGATGACCCAGGAGGATATTTTGATCATGTCTCCCCCCCAAAATTGGATGGTGTTCAGCTAGGAATGAGATTACCCCTAATAGTAATTTCACCGTATGCAAAAGAAGATTATGTATCAAATACGTTGATGACACATACATCCATACTGGCTTTTATAGACTATAATTGGAATATACCAGCCTTGAATAAATTCGTGAGCGATTCAAATTTACCCTTGGACATGTTTAATTTTATACCATACGCTAATGGAAACGTTGCTAGGCCACCTATTAATATTGATCTTGAAAAAAATTTGCCCAGTAACCTTGATCTCTCTCTAAGGCCAGAAAATATTACCTTGAATTTCTCTTATATGTTTCCCTTTGTACCTCAATTCAATTATTCATCATTGCCCTATAATAGGACAGGATATTCCAATTCCACATTATCGGAGCTTGGTTTCTCTACCTATCTGAATACTGATAAAATAATCGTACCATTTTATTACGAACCATGGTTCTTTTTATTATTGATCATAATAGGCATTGTAATGCTAATTGTATATGGTGGTTCACATGAAAAATAGAATAAACAGCGTTTTGAAATTTATATCAATTCCCATTTTCTCATTATTTGTTACTTTAACATCTTCCTATTCAATGAACTTGATCTATTTAATAGGAGATTCAAGGCTCCTTTTACCATTGTTTTCAGGCATTCTAATCGGCACTCTTCTATTTGCAATTTCTGGATCCTTTTTTAAAAAATATTCTTTTGTTTCCGGTATTATAATAGCAATGATAGCTATTATTTTAGCCAATTACGTGATCTATATAACAGACATGGTTATCAATTCAATAGATCTTTTTTTGGTAAGCCTTCTTGTAACATCACCAATAATGCCCATCTCACAATTTTTTGAATATGGATTGTACATAAAGAAAAAATTAGTTTATTCAATTGCTGCTTCAATCATTTTTATTGCTTTAATTACAATATTCGCATTCCTTTATGAAATGTCAGGCCAGACAATTTTACCGCTTGGAATTTCCATCTTTGGGTATGCATCATTAATTATTTTTTTAATAATGATCTTTAAAAGAGATGAAAAAAATGGAAAATAAAATTTATTCACTTTGGGGCGATGAAAAAAAGTTGTTCAAGACAAATGAAGCCCTTTATGATTATATATTCAAAATGCTGAATGTGGAAAAAAGCAACATAGAATGGGATGGTTATTACACATTAAACAATCTGGGCATTGATGAAAAACTTAAGGAAAAGCTTCTTCAATGTTTGCCCTTGGAAAGAATATCATTCGATGCAAAGGAAAGATTCTACCATTCAATAGGCAAGGGATCAATTGAATATGCAAGATTGATAGAAAAAAGGGATTTTAGAATTGTTGATGCAGTAGTTTATCCAAAAGAGGATGAAATACCATGTCTTTTCAATAAATTAACAGATACAGAATTCATTACATTCGGTGGTGGTACATCTGTAACTGGAGGTATTCTGCCTTCAGGCAAAAAAAGATATTCCATTAGCATAGATACAAGGAATTTGGATTATTTTGATCTTGACATTGATTCAATGATCCTTGAAGCGGGTGCAGGAATAAAAGGCCCGGATCTGGAAGAAAATTTAAAAAGATTCAATTTAACACTGGGTAATTTTCCTGAATCTTTTGAGTATTCAACTCTGGGTGGATGGATAGCCACAAATGCAGCCGGTCAGGAATCAAACAGGTATGGAAAAATAAAGGACATGGTTCTGGGTGTTAAATTAATAAATCCATCTGGAATTTATATAGATCATAAAGTACCTGCTGAATCAGCATTTTTTAGAATTTCTGACATTGCTGTTGGAAGCGAAGGATCTTACGGAATAATAACAAGAGCATGGTTAAAGGTGCATAAAATACCTGAAAAGTTATTTTTTAAATCATACATGTTCAGAAACTTTGAAGAAGGCCTGAATGCAATCAGGGATGAGTTCACACAAGGAAATTCTCCTATGGTTTCAAGGCTATCCGATGAAACAGAAACATATCTATCCATGCTTGCAATAGAGGATAATATACTTACAAAATTATTTAAATCCTATTTAAAATCAAGGAATGTTCTTGACAAAGGATCTATTCTTATAGTGATGGATGACAAAAAAGTAAACTTGCATGGTGGAATAGGTTTAGGTTCAACGCCGGCAAAGCTTTGGAAAAAAACAAGGTATGACAGGCCATATATGTACAATGAATTGTTAAAGCATGGTATAATTGCCGAAACTATAGAAACTTCCACACCCTGGTCCTCAGCGTACTTGCTTTACAAAAATGTTATTTCATCATTCAATGAAAAAATAATTGAATTGAATTCTAGAGGAATAATAATGTGCCATGCATCACATGAATATGTCTCAGGAACAGCTTTATACTTTACATTCCTCTTCTATTCCAAGAATAATAAAGAAGAAGTTCTGAAAGAATTAAGAAGAAACGTAATAAATTCTATTCTTGAGCATGGAGGATCAATTTCACATCACCATGGTATTGGCACATATTTAAGCGATGAGTTCATTTTCTACAAGGGGAATACAATGAAAATAATAAGATCATTGAAAAAAAATTTTGATGAAAATAATGTATTGAACCCAGGGATCATAAAATATTGAGAAATTAGAATTTAAATGCTTTTGCTAAAGCCTTTTCTGCTCCTTTTAAGTTCAATGATTCCAATTTTATTTTTCCCTCATCCAAAATTGATTTATCATTAAAATTCTTATAAAAATACAGACCTGAGATAATTTTTAACTTGGCGGAAAGATAGTTTATTTCCTGTTCATCAAAATTTTTTATATTTTCTTTGAATATGGAAATCGATCTTTGATCCTTTTTTTCAGCTAAGACCATGGATTTCAAAATATCTAGATTCCATTTTATGAATTTCATTTCATCTATGTATTCTATTCTATCGAATACTGAAATAATTTTCAAGAACTCATCATCTAGGCCATTTTCAAAATATTTTTTAAATGCAAGCATTTGGGAGAAATCTATCAAATCAATTAAATCATTTGTTGTAGGATTATTCAATTTTTCTTCAATATAATTATAATATAATTCAATTGCATTCTCCAGATCACCTGAATAAAAATAATACAATGGATGGAATAAATCAGCAAAGTCTGAATAAATCTTAATTTCTGAATCCTTAAGTTTTTCAAAATCATCAAGCCAGTTTCCATCAATTCCCTTAATCTTGAGTATCAGATTTTTTAGAATTTGAATTTCTATTTTTTCAAAATATAATTCTTTTCTATTCGAAATATTTTCACCTATATTTATGAAATTTTCAGCATCATCAATACTGCCTGTCATTACCAATGAAATAAATAAGTTTATTATTGCATGCAAAGCCGTTCTATAGTTCTTGTCTGCAATTGAAAGACCGATGGCCCTTTTCATTAAGTCTATAGATTCTTTTATATTGCCTTCAAATACATTTATTATTCCAAAATTTAAAGATAATATTCTAATGAAATTTGGAATCCAAAACTTTTCTGCAATTTCCCTTGCTTTGGAATAATAATATTTCCCTTTTATAATATTTTCAACGGATAATGCATTGCCCATGTTTATGTATGCTGCGGCCAAATCATAATTATTGTTTATATTTTCACAAATGATTTTAGATCCTTTGTATAAATTGAACGCTTTTGAAAATTCTCCCCTATCAAACATTATATGACCCAAATATCTTAATGCAATTTCTTCAGATACTGGATCTGAAGCTTCCCTTGAAATTTCAACTGTATCGTTGAGTATTTTTTCACTCATTTCATAATTTTCAATTCCGAAAAAATATGTACCTATTCCCAGGCTAGCTCTAGCTTTCTGAATTTTATTCTTTGCTTTGATGAACGCCAGATCATAATATTTTTTCGAATTTTCAAGATCATTTATTTTGAAAAGGGCTTCAGCATAATTTATTATGTTATCAACATTTTCAGGATCCCTTTCAAGGATTTTTTTTGTTAAATTTATTATGCCTTCAAAATCCTCATAAAGTTTTAAAA
Source organism: Thermoplasmata archaeon (assembly GCA_023261755.1). Classification (GTDB taxonomy): domain Archaea; phylum Thermoplasmatota; class Thermoplasmata; order Thermoplasmatales; family ARK-15; genus ARK-15. The sequence continues at coordinate 32,748 of JAGDXS010000022.1, forward strand.
TTTCTATTGTATATTGGATAACATCATTATCTTCAGTTTTAATTGATGATGCCAAAGTCAGTGCTTTCAGAGCATTATAAAAATCTCCAGATTTATAGAATTCCTTCCCCGCATTTGAAAGATATTTATATGCAATTTCGAAATTTTCTGCATAATAATAATTGATTCCGGCATTGAATGCATCATTTTTTTCTTCAAAGTACATTGCAATTTTTGATCTAATATCCCTGATCTCATGTTTATCGAACACTTTTTCCAAATTCACAATCAAATCTTTATCTTTTAAATATACATGATCATTTATTTCGTAAATTACATTTTTCCTAATTAAATTTTCATATGATAATAAAAATTTTTGTGTATCCATACCCGTCAGATTTAAAAGAGTCATTGATTCTATATTTTCATTTAATATATATAAATAAAGCAAAATTATTTTCTCCTCCTTTGTCATTATTTCTAAAATATTTTCTTTCTGACTAGATAAAATTTCCCTGATTTCATCAAATGTTTTTGATGATAATGATCTGTTAAAAGTTTTTTCTATAATGTAATTCCTATTTTCCAAGATTCGAATGAATTTAAAAAATTCATTAAAATTATTCTTTGATATACCATAAATTAGGAATGTTACAGGTTCAGGTAAATCATAACCAATTTCGGAAATGATCCTTTGAACTTCCTCAGGTGAATATGGCAGCAATAAAATTTCCAATGCACCTGTTGTTTTCAATACATTAATTAAATTCTCAAGATCATAATTTCTTTTGTTATTGTTGTATATTCCAATTATTCTCGCTTTTACTTTATCCTTTAGAAAATTGGATGCTATGTAAAAAAATAGATCAATGTTTTCTTTATCCATATTTTCCATGTTGTCCAATACAAAATAAAGATTGTCAAAATTTTTTAATTCTTCCATCTTTGCCATTATTAAATAGTATATCATTTCTGAATTTTTATTTGCCTCCCTTGGAGAGATTGCATTAGCTAAGGATATATATTTTCTAACAGAATCGATTAAATCCAATGATTCCAACAACTTTTTCTGATTATCCTCACCCTTTTCGTAATTTATATATTTCACTACTGATTTATCCTGAGATAAAATTTTCTTTATTTTAAATGTTTTTCCAATGCCTTCTAAACCAGTGAATATTAATACATTTGATTTCTCATTTTTTAATATGTTTTCCAAATTTTCTATATTGATCTCCATCAAAAAAATTATTGTTTTGTATTATTAAAACTTTTCAAGCTAAAATTCTATATTTAAAAAAAGTTTATAAAGTCATAGATGAATAACTGATTAATATCAAAAAATGAGGTTTAATTATGGAAAATTTTAGAATTACTTGCACGGAAGATTGTTGCATTAATAAAGAATTCTTTCAGAAACAGGTAATATTTTCTATAGACATAAGTATAGGTTTAAAGAACTTTGGATATATATTAGAAAATAAAGCTCTTTATTATGATTTCAACAAAGGAGAACATTATTTTTCCATATCTGAAGGAGATCCAGGTTATTCAAATGTCCTTCTAAAAGGCAAAGACATAGGTATTAAATTTAACAAAAAAGGTGATTTATACTGGCTAAGTTTTACAGGTGTAACAAAGGGCAATGAAAAAATAAAGGAATTATTAAATGGAAAGGATTTAAGATCAATAAAAAATGGTATGATTTTTCCTCTAGTTTTAAATAAAGGGGGACGAGCCTATTATTTATATCAATACGATGAAAAAGCTGAAAGCGAAGTTACTGAGCATTTAATAAAAATGCAAAAGGTATTTGAAGAAATTTTTGGAATGGATTCTTTTAGAATAGAAAAAATATCGGATGCGGAAAATTTCTGTGAAATTTTTAATTATGGCACCGTAAATGAACAATTTTATGAAATAGAAATTCATATGCCCTATGAAGGCCCTAGTATGAGGGGGATTCAAAGAAGGATTTCTCTAGAACCTACTGAAAATGAATTTATAATTAAATATGATGGAGAATATTATGTTTTAAATCTTCCAGAAATAATTAAAAATTTAAAGATTCCTTCTGGGCCATTATTGAATGCTTTTAATGAAATAACTGAAAGAATAGCATTTTCATCTTACTATGAATCTGTATGCGAAAATGGAGTTTGCAAAGTTAAATGGATTTATGAAGAGAGATTTTTGCCAGATGTATTAGAAGTTTTGAATAAAATAATCAATTCAGGAGGAAAAATTGCAATATCAAAGCTAAAAAAATTAAACTTTATTCATGAAGAAAATAAAAATATTGAATTTGAACGAATAAGTATGGAATTTTTCAAGAAGGAGATGATACTTTCAAAAGATATTAGTATTCTGCCCGAATTGAATGAATTAATAGATTCTGGGATATTGTATTACAATGCTGAATCTATGGATTTATATATGATAATAAAGAGAGATTCTCCTGATTATCCTGAAATAAAATTAAAATCTTTAAAAAATAATATAAAATTCAATGAGAACAAATTCTTTTTCTGGTTAAGTTATCCAGACATTACAAAAACTAATAAGGATCTAATAGATAGGATAAAAAATAATCGTGTTTATAATTGGGAAAATGTATACCACATTCCATTTTTCATAGCCAAGGATGGAAGAATGTATTACAAAATTCTATACAACCTTGAAAATGAGCAAAGCATAATATCTAATCTGTTGAAATTTTACAATAGCCATGTAGATGTTTTAGGTATTAATAGCTACAGAGTGGAAAAAATAGGAAATTCTGAAAGCATTTTAAAATTCATTCAGGATTTTAATTTAAATATTAGAATTGTTGAAATTGAAATAACTTTTGATTATTCAGGAAAAAATATGAAAGGATTAGTAAGAAATTTAGGACCATCTTTAGATTACATAGAATTCATTATTGATGAAGGAAATGATAAAAAATTGATAAATATAAATGAAATAGATAAAAAAATACCTATTTTTGGCACAAATGCTAAGGAATTCTTTAAAAATTTGATAAATAACCATGCCTTTTTCATACACATTGAATTTGTCTGCCTTAACAATAACTGTAAAGTTAGGTCTTTCATTGAGGAAAAGATGGTAACAGTATTCATAGATGGCCTGGACGAATTAATTGGGAAGGGCCTAAAAAGAAGAATTTCCAAATATAATGTTTTAATAATCTGACCATAAAAATTTAATTGAATAATAATTATTTTTAAATATTTTTTTAAAATCAAAAATTAAACTTATTAATTTAATAAATAAAATTATATCCAAAAGATACAAAATTAACAATAAAATTTTACAATTAATTTCAATTTTTTTAAAAAAATTTTAAAAATAACTGTATAATAATAAAAATTATATCAAAAATATTTTTATATTGGAAATAGCATGAACAATATTGGTGAATTTATGAATAAAAGAAATTTATATGCCATAGTGGCAGTAATTGTAGTGATAGTGATAATCATAGCAGCAGCCGCCGTTCTTTTGTACAAGCCATCTAAAACAACAACGCCAACACCTACTGCGCCAACGCTAGTTTCAGTTACACCTTCTACACAGCTCACAACTGTAGGATCCTCTGTACAGTTTGTAGCAAATGTAAAGGGAAATGTAACATCTGTTTTATGGAACTTTGGTGATGGTACAACAGGATCCGGATTAATAGTAAACCACACATACAATGAACCTGGAAAATATCTGGTATTTGCAAATGCAACAGGACCAAATGGATATTCGAACAATTTGAACAATCTTTGGTTGATTACAGTTTCACCTCAGACACTTAGCCCGGCATTGGCAAGTGAAGTAGCACAGCCGACAGTTGCATTTAATAAAACAGTAAATCCAAACGCACCAATATTTTCTTTGAATACAAATGCAATTTTTGAGGTTTCTTATTTACAACCACCAACAGCATCAAACTGGACAATTGGATATTATGTAATAAACTATGGAGACGGAACACCTGTAAATGTTACACCAGCACTTTATAATACAAGTTCAGGGACATACCTTAGTGCCATTTTCAATCATATATACACCAAGAGTGGTTTTTATGCTGTTAATATAACAATTGTTACTTACAATGATACACCTTTTGTGAAAAATATTGTAATAAATAATGTTACATCAATACAATATCTTCCAGTAAATTATTATAATAAAGTATTGAGCTCAAACTACCGCGTTCAATCTGAGTTTTTAACAGTATATGTTGCTGCACCATCACAAACGGCTGGTATATTTAAACCCACAAGCACTGTAACAACATCTGGAGTAATAAATGTGGCAGAAGTAGTTCCATCCGGTCCATATTCATTCGATCCAGATATAGATTATGAAACTGTTGGAGCTGAGATAATAGCAAACGTATATGAAACAATGATTGCATATAATGGATCAAGTACAAGCCAATTTGTTCCAACTATTGCCAAAGAGGTTCCAACCATATCGAATGGTGGAATTTCTCCAAATGGTTTGAATTATACATTCTATTTGAGATCTGGCCTTAAATTTGCAAATGGGGACCCTGTAACAGCATGGGATGCTTATGTAAGCTACGTAAGAGCACTCATTTTCGAGCTAGGATCTCCCGGTACTCCAGGATGGATCCTTGGACAAGATCTTTTGCCCTATGGTGGTTATTATTTCAATTCATCTGGTGCATTGGTAGCAACAAACACTTATCAAAATATAACTAAGGCAATAACATATAGTAATGCTACTCAGAGTGTAACATTCCATCTAATAAAACCTGATCCAGCATTTCTTGATTATATTGCAAATACTTTGATCGGATCTATAGTGGATTGGAACTGGTTAGTTGAGCATGGTGCAGGTATCTCTTTCACACCTTCTGGATTCCAAGCATATTCTTCACAGGGTAACGAACAGAATTATAATAATTACGTAAGGTATAACGCTATGGGCTCAGGTCCTTACATGATAGAGACATACCTTTCTGGTCAATCTATAGTGTTAGCACCTAATCCAAATTACGTTCCAATTCCTGGATATCCTGGATACAATGCTACGCCTAAATACAAAGTATATATACAATGGGTAAAAGATCCTGAAACTGCATTGTTAATGATGGAAAGTGGGCTTTCACAAATAACTACTGGCCTACCTACTTCTGATTACCCCACTGTTGCAAAATTGCAATCTGAAGGGAAACAGAGCATTTATACATTCCCAACATTGAGCGTATTCTTCTTCAACTTTAACTGGAACATAAATGAAACAATGATGCACGGTGCATATGGATCCCAATATAGCATACCTTACAATTATTTCACAAACCCATATGTAAGGGCTGCATTTGCTGACGCTTTCAATTACACAAACTACATAAACAACCTTGTTGGTAATGTGATTTACCATGCTGACTTTGCATTCCACTATGTTGGAATAATTCCAAAGGGCATGCCAGGATATGTAAACGCAACATGGCTACAGGAGCACGGTGCAACAATACCTCAATATAACCTGACATTGGCAAAGCACTTGATGGAAGAATCTGGTGTATATAATGAATCTGTATCATTCCCAATTGTAATATATGCGGGAGATCCTGTGGACTTTGCAGCGGCAGGAATGTGGGCTGCAAATCTCTCTGCAATTGATCCTAACATCCATGCAACACCTGTTTACCAGCCATTCGCTTCATCAATTGGCTATATGGCAGCAAATATGGATCCTATGCCAATATACTTGCTTGGATGGGCTCCAGACTATCCATATCCTTCAGATTATGTAAATGCTATGTACTTACAGGGAGGAACTTATTCATTATCTAATGGATGGAATTATACAAATCTGATTAATGCAGGCTGGACTCAAGAAGCACAGGAATGGCAGAACATGACGAATCTTATTTTCAAGGCTGATAGTACAGTAAATGTAACACAATCATTGATGTACTTTGATGAAGCAGAAGTAATTGCAGTTAATCTTAATCTCTACGTTTATACAGAACAACAGAATGCATTCTGGTATTATGCACCAAACCTGCTTGGAGTACAATATGAAGAAAATCCAATGATAAATGGTGGTGGAGATACTCTATACTATTATCTTACACTTGGTCCATCTTCTTAATGATTTAAATCATTATTCAATTTTTTATTTTTTTTAATAAAGTTAATAAGGTAAATTGATTTTAAAATTTTATAATCGTAAATACGGGGGAAGAAAAATTTTTTGGTAGTGATAATTTTTTTATGATAATGAAATTGAACCTTCACCATTGCATTAAATACTCCTCATAATGTAATAAATATTTTTATTTCTATTCTTTATTTTAAAAACTTTTTTTAAATTTTTAAATCTTCCATATGTTTAAAAAGAAATCTTAGTTAATTTTTACTCATCTTGAAAATTGATTGAAATGTTAATGTATTAAGTAATCTTAGAATAATTAAAAATTATAAAAAATCAATTTTTCTGAAAGGATTTCTAATAAGACTAAAGAATCTAAAATTTAAATACAAAAATTTTAATAAAATAAAAATAACACCACGCGACAAAAAGAAAACGGGCCCGGCGGGATTTGAACCCGCGATCCCTGGCTTAGAAGGCCAGTGCCTT
>JAGDXS010000013.1 GCA_023261755.1 Thermoplasmata archaeon
AATGAAATTTCTGGTATATATTATCATAAGAATGGTAAAAATAATCAAAAATTATGAAAAAATTAATTTTTCTAAAAGGAATTCTACTGAGCTTAGTTTTGGAAATATTAAAGGCATAATGGAAATGATCATAAGTTCAAGTTTCACAATGCATTCCCTTATGGTATTCTAGAATTCCAGATCAAATACAAAGCTGCATGGGAAGGCATACATGTAATAGAGTTATCGAGGAAAGAAAAGAGAAATACAATCAGGGAATGTTCTGTGTGTAGTTCGCTGACCGAATAGAACATGGAGCGATTCTGCACTATGACCATTGTGGTATTACAATGGAAAAAGATCTCAAAGCAGCAATAAACATAAGTAAACAGGTCAGAGGTGGGTGAAACGATCCCTCAAGCATTTGGAAAAAGGATCATCAAGTGAAGCAATGACTCAGTCAAAAGATGATGAGCAGATGATAGTAAGTAAAGATCTTGGATAGAATTTCTACAAAGCTCTTTTGTATAATATAATTTCATTTTCTACCTTTTCTTCAACGAGGTTATTCTCCTTAAGATATATTAAATGAGCAATCGTTTCACCTAGAGCAAAATACTTCTGCGTTTTTGGAAATGCTTCCCATTTATCGTATTTTAAATTCCATTTTATTTCCCTTGCTATTTCATAAGCGTTCTTGTAATCATACAGAGATGACAAAATTTCATCTAATCTCTTATTATGATGCCTTATTATATTTTCAATTCTTTTATGTATATCCTTTCCAGGCTCTCCATGGCCTGGAAATGTTAATTCTATTTTCAATTTGTTTATTTTTTCAAGGCTATCAAAATAACTTTTTAATGCATTATTAAGATTAGGCCACCACGTTATGTTTGGAGTAATATCAAATAAAACATGATCACCAGAAAAAAGAATTTTATTTTTTTCGTCGTAAAGGCACATATGCCCTGGTGAATGGCCTGGTGTAAGCAAACCTTGCAGATCTAAATCACCATAGCTGAGAATTTCACCATCCCTTATGCTTTTAAAATTTTCTAATATGTCAGATTTCATGGACGGGTAAGTTTGCACGTATACTAGATCAAGATATTTCAATGCTCCTTCCAAAATTTCCTTCGGCATGCCATTTGAAAGTAAAAATACATTCATCAGGTGCCAGTAATCTGGATGTTTTATTGCTTCAACAACTACTTCCTGCTCAACATTGCTCATGAACACCCTTGAATTTTTAATGAATCTGTCTAGAAGACCAATATGATCAGCATGAATATGTGTAATAAATAGATCAAGATTTTTCCTATCAACATTTAGATAATTCAATGCAAATGATAATTCATCATAGCAGGATTCTAAGTTAAAAGCAGTATCTATAAGAAGTGATCTTTCTTTTCCTTTAACAAGGTAGGAATTTACAAATCTCAATGGATTATTTGGTAAATTTATCCTTATCCTGAACACGGATGGAAAAACTTCAGATATGTGGTCATTATTCAAAATCATTCAATCATAAATAAAAAAAATGTATATAATATTTATTAAAATTATGCAATTTCTTTGTAGCCATTTGAAGCGCTTCCGTAGTAGGTCATTGACCATGTTGACGGCGCATTCAATTCGAAGGGAAGCATGTATGAATCATTCAATGGTACTTGATCTGAACCATTTCCTATGGTGATGTTGTATAAAGATCCATTGAAATAATAATCCTGGATTGGAAAACTTGAAGATGGCTGAAATTCAAGCTGCGTATAACTACCATAAAATTCTGTTCCATTGTATGGTATTGTAGCATTCCAGTATTTTAAATTACCAGAAACACTGGAATCTATTATCTGGAAAAGTATTTCTTTCTGATTTAAGAGATATTCTATGGTTAAGCTAAGCTCAGTTCCGTTTGGAGAATAAAAGCCCGATCCAACAGCAGGGCTGCTTGAATTCAAGAAATAGTGGGCTATCATATTCTTTCCAGGAACGTACCAAGGTGCTATATGATTACCAGGGTCGAGATCAACGCCGAGCTGGAAAAATCCTACACCTGAAGATCTTGTTGTACCATAATAATTCATCACGTTGATCTGGAAGCTTAGAATTCCAGATTCTGGAACACTCCAGTTGTTTAATACCATATTGGCATGTATTTCTGTGAATGGTGGAAGAAGAGAAACAACAAGGCCGGATCCCTGGCCATAACCTTCCATTGGATTATACCCCGGATCGTATATTGCAATCTGATAGGATGTGAAAATAATATCTGTGAAATACGAATCTCCATTATTTGATGATAATTCTATGCCAGCATAGCTGTATGCCAATGGAACAGATACATTTGCAAAAATCTTGTCGGTTTCGTCTACAAAAACTTGCATGGTCCATGATAATTGCTTTTTAGTTGAAGTGTTTTGAATATTTGCTATAATGAAATTCCATCCTGATGGGTATATGGAAGAATTAACATTACCTATGTATTGTTCGTGGCCAGGATATCCTGCATAAACTTGATCATTGAATATTAATATGGATGCTATTTCCTGATTCATTGAATTTATTACAGAAATAGAAGCATTTGAGCCCATGGAATAAACTGCAGCTTGAAAAGAAATAAAATTTTGTCCTGGCGTCACATTTTCAAATGAATAAACATAAGAATTTTCAGGAACCATGATTGATTCTTCACCGTAAAAATTTACTTTATTTGTTAATTTTGGTTCATGATTAAAATATTTCCATCCATACGTGCTGAAATTTCCTCCAGAAGTGAATTCAGATACAAATGCAAAGGTACCTGATGTTGATGCCTTTGTTGCCTTGATATTATTTTTCATAATAGAATTTGCTTCACTTGAGAAAAGGGCCGGGGCCGTTACTGATAATGCAAAAAAGATTATTACCAAAAAAACAATCAATTTTTTCATGGTTTAACATATTTAATTTCATTATTTATTTCTTTCTTCTTGAATAATGAATTAAGGAAGAAATAAAATGAACCAGATATTGCAGTAATGAGGGCAATATAAACCCAGAAGAGATATGGTATTGATCTTAAAATATAAAGATAATAAAGGCCTATAATGGATCCAAAAAATCTGCCGAAGCTCGTGAAGAAATTGTATGTGCCAATATAAGTGCCCCTTAAATTGCTGGGTGCTATTGTTGTTATGATGGTTTGTGTAGTTGGAGCCATGAAATCTTCACCTACAGTGAAAATAGTCATTACCAAAAGGATTGAAATTAGATTTGTTGAAAATGCAAGAATGAAAAAACCTAAAGCATAAATTATTGACGAGATACCACGCCAGAAAACTGGAGTACTGTATCTTGACATCAATTTGAGAAAAGGCATCTGAAGAGCGATTACAAGTATACCATTCAATGAATATATATAGCCTATGTCAATTATTTTAAGATTCTCTATGTTGAATGCATATAGCGTAAGAGCTGGGCCGTTCTGCCTGAGCGCAAATCCTAGAACCAGACCTATTATTATGAAGAATAGGAAAAATTTATCTTTCTTCAAGATGCCCAGAGAAAATTTTTCTTTATCCTCATTTCCAGGAAAATAAGTTTCTTTATAGTATATCAATAATATTATGCCTTCTATGAGAGATGATATGGATGCAAAAAGGAATATATACGAAAAATTGAACTGTGCTATAATGGCCCCTACTAGAGGACCTGCAGCAGCTCCAATATTCACCATGATCCTTATTAATGTATAAGCTGATAATCTTTCATACTCCGATGTAATATCAGCAACGGAGGCCTGAATTGCAGGGAACTGAATGGCATTTATTATAATGCTAAGGTACCATACAATAACGACCAATATAAAATTAAATTTTATGAAAATGAAAAAGAACATTAAAAAATAAACAGCTGCTACTGGAAAAGGTATCAAAATAAGGAATATTCTTCTGCCCACATTATCTGTCCATTTACCTGAATAATATTGAACAACGCTCATTATTAATGTTGCAAACCCAAGAAAAATTCCTGTGACTAGATAGGAAACATTATAAATTAAAACAAAAATTAAAGGTAAAAATATGAACGATGATACCCTTCCCATGGATCTTATGAACCTTGTAATGCCAAGGTACCATATCCTTCGATCTAAGCCTGAAAAACCGTACTTGTACATTCATAATCCTATAGGTGATTTACTATTTGAACAATTTCCTAGTGTATTTTCTCACCAATGGTGACCTCCTCCTATCATTAAAATGATGGGTATCCCTTCAGAATGCCTTGATAAGAGGTTGTGTGTTCAGGAATCTCTTCAATCCCATCATCCACACTTCGGTCTGGGTCACTCCAGCCCCCACCATCTTCTTATGAATCACATGGCCCCACATTGTCCCTTTCAGCATGATGTTTATACTTCCAACCACATCCCTGTCCTCTTCATACCCACAGGAGTTGCATCTGAATCCCCTATTTTCTATTTTTACTTCCTTTGAACCACATAAGGGCATTTGTGCGTTGTCCCCCTTCTCCTATCCATTCTCCATCACCATTGTTTTCTTTCACCTTGCTTATTATCATCCTGCCTAATTCTCTGAGCGCCAATCTGTTTATCATCTTCCTTTGCTTCCTGTTTCCATTTCCCTTGTAATTGTTCTCCCTTATATTTTTTGGATACCCTATGTATACATACGTATACTTTAGTACTTTTCCTAACTCCTTTGCCACATTTCTCCTCAGGTCAAGCAAAAGATTTCTTCTTTTTGTCCTTAGTTTTTTCAATGCCTTAATTTTTCCCTCCCTCTGTAGTTTCCCTATCCTGTTGTTCAGTTCGTGCAACTCCTTGTAGTATTTCTTCAATCTTTCATCTTCCTATCCAGGAGGACAACACGGTCGTCTTCACCTATCTTTGTTATTACTGCCAGCCTTTTTATGCCAAGATCTATACCCGCTACATCCTTTATCTTTATTTCTTTCTCTTTTTTTACTCCAACATGAACTTCCCATCTTTCCAATTTGTAATTGTAAATAATCTGAAAACTCTTTATTTCCCATTCCTTTAAATGTTTTTCCGCATACGGATATATGTGAAGAGGAATTTCTATTTTCTCTCCTTTTTTAAGGGTCGATATTCTAGCCCACATCTTGAACTTCTTGCTATTTTCTTAAAATTCTATATTGCCTATACGGTTATCAAAAAATATTGGTTGCTTTTTATCTATTTTTGGAATTCCTGGCTCTCTCTCTTTCAACCTGTATAATTTCTTCTACAATTTTTTATTCTTTTCTTTTCTCAATTTTTTCTCTAATTTTTCTATTCTCCTCTCCCAATCTCTATGAAGCTCTTTATATGACCTGTACATCCATAACCCCATATCCCTTGCACATTGCACAAACGCGGATGGCAAACCTGTCTTCTCCCCTATATATTTCTGAAATTTGTTTGCTTCTTTAAATTCCGTTATATCATTCTTTACAATTATATCAATATATAATTGAACACCATAGGTCATTCTTTCAGATATTCTATTGATAATATACTTCTTCCTTTTTGTTATTTCTTC
>JAGDXS010000018.1 GCA_023261755.1 Thermoplasmata archaeon
TAAATGAAAAAGTATATTTAAAAGATTCGTCATTCTTCAAAATCAATTCCAGAATATTCTTTTTCTCCTTTTTTGTAAAGGTCTTTTCTATGTGCTTCAAGCATGTTTATTTCAATTTTATTAAATTCAGCATAAGTAATCACATTTCCTTTAGAATAAACCTCTTTCAATCTATTTCTGTAATCTAAATCTCTTAAAAGATGATGGTCAAGTATTACCAATTCAATTTCATTGGATATTTCTTTTAAATTTTTTATACTCCTTTCTAAATCATTCTGTGAAAATTTATAACCTAAAAAATATGTAGGAGGGCCATCTATTATCACTATTTCAGGATTTTCTTTAATTATGTAATCGGCTACATTTTTTATGATAGGCCCTTCAACATCTGAAGTAAACAAAATTTTTTTATTATTTTCTATGACAACACTAATTACAAAACCGAGCGCAGATTTTTCATTTCCATGATGAAATGGTTCTGAAAACTTAATCTCAGTATTAAAGAATATAAACGATTTTTTATCAGCAAAATGGAATTCTTTCAGTTTATTTTTAAAATATTCGAACCTTAATTTTTGGCTCCTGTTTATATTTTCTTCTCCACTTTTCAAGAGAATTTTTTTGCCATTGTAAAAAGTTTCTTCAGGATCATAATGATCATAATGGTAATGAGTGATAATTATTATATCAGAATATTGGGCTCTTTCATGAATCTTTTTTTTACATTCCTCTAATTTTTTGAATTCCAACATTGTTGGTCTTAAACCATACCTATATGGACCTAAAGATGCAGATGGATCTATTATAATATTTAAATCAGCTTCAATGTAAAGTGCCATGGATCTAACACCCATGGAATCTGAACATAGCAATTCAAGTTTCATATGTTAAGAATGATTTTAAAGTAAAAAAATATATTCATGTGTTTCATATCAATAATTAAAGGTGGTATGAAATGAAATATATATATTTCTTTGAGGAAGGAGGTAAAGAAATGAAAGATCTCCTTGGCGGTAAAGGAGCGGGATTGGCAGAAATGACAAAAATAGGATTGCCTGTCCCTCCAGGTTTTACAATCACCACAGAAGCATGCAAAGAATATATAAAAAATGAAAAATTTCCGGAAGGTTTATGGGATCAAGTGTTGGAATCAATGAAAAAATTGGAAGAAAAAACGGGAAAAATTTTTGGAGATATGAACAATCCATTGCTTGTATCCGTTAGGTCTGGTGCGGCCATCTCAATGCCTGGAATGATGGATACTGTTTTAAATGTTGGTTTGAATGATTCAACAGTAATTGGTTTAAAAAATAAAACAAATAATGAAAGGTTTGCATATGATGCATATAGAAGATTGATCCAAATGTTTGGAAAAATTGTTTTAAACATATCTGGAAATCTTTTTGATGAAGCTCTTGAAAATAAAAAAATTAAATATAATGCAAAAAATGATGTTGATTTGAATGGTAAAGCCTTAATGGAACTTGTTGAAGAATTTAAAAAAATAATAAAATCTCAAGGTAAAGAATTTCCACAGGATCCTTATAAGCAATTGGAATTGTCAATAAAAGCTGTTTTTGAATCCTGGAATAATGAAAGGGCGAAGGTTTATAGGAAAATTAACAACATTCCTGAAGATCTTGGTACAGCAGTAAGCATAGTAACAATGGTTTTTGGAAATATGGGTTTTGATTCCGCCACAGGTGTTGCATTCACGAGGAATCCAAGTACAGGTGAAAAAGAGCTCTTCGGTGAATATTTGCCAAATGCTCAGGGGGAAGATGTAGTGGCGGGGATCAGAACTCCTAAACCAATTAAAGATTTAGAAAAAGAAATTCCTCAAGCATATAAAGAATTGGTAAGAAGTGCCGAAATACTTGAAAAGCATTATAGGGATGCGCAGGATATAGAATTCACTATAGAAAAGGGTAAATTTTATTTATTGCAAACCAGAAGTGCCAAAAGGAATGCAAAGGCTGCAGTAAAAATTGCTGTTGATATGTTTCACGAGGGTATGATAAGTAAAGAGGAAATGATACTTAGGCTAGAACCTTCACATGTTGATCAGTTACTACATCCTCAAGTAGATGATCGTGTTAAAAAAACTGTAATAGCAAAAGGTTTAGCAGCTTCTCCAGGGGCAGGTATAGGAAAGGTTGTTTTTGATCCTGACACTGCTGTTTCTTTATCATCCAAGGGTGAAAAGGTAGTTTTAGTAAGGCCAGAAACTATGGCAGATGATGTTCATGGAATTGCAGTATCTCAAGGGGTAGTAACATCTAGAGGAGGTATGACCTCCCATGCCGCTGTGGTAGCAAGATCTATGGGTAAGCCTGCAGTTGTAGGCTCAGAAGAAATTAAAATAGACATGAGAGCCAAAGTGTTTGAGTCCAATGGTTATACTGTACACGAATTGGATACCATAACAGTAGATGGTACTTCCGGTTTAGTATATTTAGGTGAGGTCCCAGTGGTTATGCCTGAACTTTCAAATGAATTAAAGGAATTTTTAAAATATTGTGATGAAATAAGAGTATTAGGCGTAAGAGCAAATGCAAACACTCCTAGCGAAGCAAAGTTGGCCAGGGAAATGGGTGCACAAGGTATTGGTCTAGCCAGAACAGAAAGGATGTTTTTAGGCTCCGATAGATTGCCTATAATGCAGGCCATGATAATGAGCAAAACCACAGAAGAAAGAAAAGAGCATTTGAATAAACTTCTTGATATGCAAGTAAAGGATTTCGTTGAATTTTTCAGAATAATGGATGGTTTCCCAGTAATAATAAGATTGTTGGATCCACCACTTCATGAATTTCTTCCAAAGCAGGTAGAATTAATAAATGAAATAAATGAATTAAAGATGAAAATTAAAAATGCAGAGAGTTTAAAAGCTATGGACCAAATAATTGAAGAAATAAATCAAAAGGAACTTCTCTTAAAAACTGTGAATTCAATAGCAGAATTTAATCCTATGATAGGTTTTAGAGGATGCAGGGTAGGTATTTCTTATCCAGAAATATATGAAATGCAGGTTAGAGCAATAATAAGGGCAGCAGTAAAGGTAAAAGAGGAAGGAAAAAATGTAATACCTGAAATTATGATCCCTCTTGTTGGCATAGGTGAAGAATTGAAAATTTTAAGAGAAAGGCTTATAACAGTTGCTGAAGAAGAAAATAAGGGGAGAATAAAATATATGTTTGGAACCATGATTGAAGTTCCTAGAGGTGCTTTGGTAGCTAATGAAATAGCAAAATATGCAGATTTCTTCTCATTCGGGACAAATGATTTAACTCAGATGACATTTGGTTTCAGTAGAGATGATGTTGAAGCAACATTTTTGAACAAATATCTAGAATTGAATATTTTAAAGCATAATCCATTTGAAGTTTTGGACAGGGATGGTGTAGGTGAATTGATGAAAATAGCGAAGGAGAAGGGAAGATCAACAAATCTTCGTCTTGAGATAGGTATATGCGGTGAACATGGTGGAGACCCTTCATCAATAGAATTCTGTCATATAATAGGTTTGGATTATGTATCTGCATCACCCTATAGGATTCCAATCGCAAGGCTTGCTGCGGCACAAGCGGCCATAAGATATAAAAAGAATTTAAATAAATGAAGGTTTTTAAGGTGATAAGATGAGCATTATAGAAGATTTAAATGCAAGAAAGGTGTTGGATTCGAGAGGTAATCAAACTGTTGAGGTAGATATTTATACTTCGTCAGGTGCGTATGGAAGGGCTATTGCACCCGCTGGCGCAAGTAAGGGATCACATGAGGTAAAGGATTATCCAATAAAAGGAATAGATGAATCCATAAGAATTTTTAAGGAAAAAATAGGTCCAGAGTTAATTGGAATGGACGTTTTAGATCAAAAAAGAATAGATAAGGTTCTTCATGAAATAGATGGTACAGAAAATTTTTCATTAATAGGTGGAAATCTAGCTATAGCAATTTCCATAGCCGCAGCCAAGGCGGGCGCTGATTATCTAGGTTTGCCACTTTACAGGTATATAGGAGGTATTAATACTTTATCACTTCCTGTTCCAGTGGCAAATATAATAGGTGGAGGAAAACATGCGATTAATGGAACAACAATTCAAGAATTTTTAGTGATTACATACGCAGATAAATTAAGGAATGCAGTTTTCACTAATTCAGAAATACACAAAGCTGTGGGTAAAAAATTGAAAGATAAATTCCCAAATATTTCTATAGGTCTTGGTGATGAAAAGGCTTGGGTAGCATCTTTATCGGATGAGGAGGCTCTTAAAATTCTATATTCTGTAATTGAAGAATTCAGATCTAAAACTGGTTTCAAGATATATCCTGCCATGGATTTTGCAGCATCTTCATTCTTCATCAATGGAAAATATAAGTACAAAGATAAAGAACTTAATACAGACGAACAGATTGAATTTGTGGAAAAATTAGTTGATGAATATGATGTAAAATATGTTGAGGACCCCCTGGATGAAAATGATTTTGATGGCTTTGCAAAGATTACATCAAAAATAGGTGATAAATGTCTTATTGTAGGTGATGATCTTTTTGTAACAAACAAAGAAAGGCTGAAAATTGGTATTGATTCAGGAGCTGGAAATGCAATACTTCTAAAACCGAATCAAATTGGTACTTTATCCGATTTCTTAGAAACGGTTAAACTGGCCAAAGAATCAGGCTACTCCACCGTAGTTTCGCATAGAAGTGGAGAAACCGAAGATTCTGCACTTGCGGATATTGCAGTAGGAATCAACGGTGAGTATATCAAAACTGGAACAATTGGAGGGGAAAGGACTTCAAAGCTAAATCAATTAATTAGAATAGAGGAAGATTTGGAGGAATAAAGAATGGCAGAACTACTTGTATCTGAGGATGAATATTTAAAAGCGGGTGTTCAAATAGGAACACAGGTGAAATCGAAACAGATGGTCCCATTTATATTCAAGGTAAGGTC
>JAGDXS010000030.1 GCA_023261755.1 Thermoplasmata archaeon
GCGGATTGCCAATGTTCTTGTTTCATTATGATTATAATATAAAATAATTGCATTCGAAGTTATCGGCTCTGTATCCTACCTTTGAAAAGGTGGGGATTAGAGCCGAATTTGTTCCTAAAATGAAATCATAAAAATAAAAATTTTAATAGTTCATAATAATGAACTATCTATGTATTATGATATTTTGAATCAATTAGATAATGTAATAAAAATCAATGAGCACGTATCAAAAAATATAGAGGTAACAAAATATCTTTTAAAGTATCCAAAAAACCCAGTATATTTTAAAGATCTTGATGGTTATGAAGCCACAGGAAACATATGGGCGGAAAGAAAAAATATCTCAAAGGTACTTAATAATGCTGATATATTGCAAACACTTCTCTATGCAATAAATAATCCTGAAAATTATGAAGTTTTAGATTATAATCCTTTTAATCAAACAAATGATTTTTCTTTAAAGAGTTTGCCTATTCCAAAGTATTTTGAAAAAGATGGATCTAATTATATAACAAGTGGTATAGTATTCTCAGAAAAGGATGGGAAAAAAAATGTTTCATTTCATCGTATGATGGTTATCGATGAAAAAAGAGTGGCTATTAGGCTTGTTCCAAGAGATCTTTACAAGATGTATAAAGATTCAATTGAGCAGGGCAATGAGTTAAAAATATCTATGGTTATAGGAGCGTTTCCAACATTTTTAATTTCTGCGGCAACTTCCGTTGATTTCAGTATTGATGAATCAAAAATAGCATCTGCAATTAGGTTGAAAACAATGGGAGAAAGAGAAAAAATGGTAAGATTAACAAATAACATAAATGTACCTTTGGAAAGTGAATATATTTTTGAAGGAAAAATTACCAATGATCTATACCCTGTGGAAGGACCATTTTTAGATATAACAAGAACATATGATATTAAAGAAAATCAGCCAATTGTAGTATTTGAAAAAATGTACAAGAATAAAAGACCCATATTTCATCTTCTACTTTCAGGAGGTTATGAACATTTTAATTTAATGGGTATGCCAAGGGAACCTACAATTTACCAGGAGATTAAAAAAATGGGAATAGAAGTATTAGATGTTAAACTAACATATGGTGGATGTTCATGGTTGCATGGAATTGTAAAAATTAAGAAAAATAATGAAAATGATGGAAAAAAGGCTATTGAAGGTGCATTTCAAGGTCATAAAAGTTTAAAACATGTGGTGATTGTTGACGAAGATATTAATATAAATGATTTAGAAGATGTGGAATGGTCAATAGCAACGAGATTTCAAGGCGATAGAGATATGATAATAAAAAAGGAAAGAGGAAGTTCATTAGATCCAAGCAGATATGACAATGATATAACAACAAAAATTGGTATAGATGCAACAATAAAAGGAAATGAAAAAGAAAAATTCAAAAAAGAATTCTAAAATACATTTTAAAAGTTAGAAAATATCTAAAAGAAAGGAGAAACTTAATATAGTTATTTTTATCTAGAATAATACCAAATTTAGGTGGTTCTGATGAGTAAAAAACTTGATGAGGACCAGGTTATTAAATGTCCAGAATGTGGATCAACACATTTTATAATAGATTATGAAAGAGGAGAAATGATTTGTCAAAACTGTGGTTTTGTTATTGAGGATTCATATATTGACCAAGGCCCAGAATGGAGAGCCTTTGATAGTGAACAGGAAGAGAAAAGAGCTAGAACAGGAGCACCAATGACTTATTTAAGCCATGACAAGGGTTTAGCTACAGAAATTTCATGGTCAAATAAAGACTCATATGGAAAAAGGATTCCACACAGAAACAGGGCTCAAATTTACAGGGTAAGGAAATGGCATCAGAGAATAAGGGTGAGCAATTCCGCTGAGAGAAATCTTTCAATAGCACTACAGGAATTAAATACAATCGCAAGTAAAATGGGCCTTCCAAAGGATATAAGAGAAACGGCAGCAGTAATATATAGAAAAGCCGTGGAAAAAAATCTTATAAGGGGTAGAAGTATTGAAAGCATTGTTTCGGCGAGCATATACGCGGCATGCAGACAGGTAAATCTCCCAAGGACATTGGATGAAGTAGCAAAAAGTGCAGAATTGAGTAAGAAAAAAATTGGAAGATCTTATAGACATTTAACAAAAGAATTAAAATTGAATTTAAAGCCCACATACCCAACATCATATATTGTGCAATTTTGCAATAAACTAAACTTGGATAAATCCGTTCAGGAGGAAGCAGAAAATATAATTAGGCGTGCTGGAGAACTGGGAGTAATTTCAGGTAAAGGACCTACAGGCATTGCAGCTGCAGCAATATACATTGCATCAACACTTAAGGATCAGGTAAGAACACAGAAAGAAATTGCAGATGTTGCTGGTGTAACAGAAGTAACAATAAGAAATAGGTATAAGGAAATTTCAAAGTTGCTCAATATTAACATGGATGGAGATTAAATATTTTATTTTAAAAAATTTAATATTTATATAATTTTCTATTTTTCTTGATTTGAAATAAAAAGAAATGAAAAGATTTTAAACTTGAAAAATTTTTTATCTATAGTTGTATTATAGTAAAACATGATAACACCAAAAAATGTTCATGAAATATTGGGAAAAAGAATTTTGACTGACGGCTATGATATGGTTCTTGACATGGAGAAGAGCCAAGGTGCTTGGCTATATGATTCTAGATTCGACAAAAAATATTTGGATTTTTTCGGTTTTTTTGCCACATCTGCTGTTGGAATGAACCATCCTAAATTTTTTGAGACAGAATTCTTAAAAAAATTGGAAAGAGCAGCAATAAACAAACCTACGAATTCTGATATATACACAGTTGAAATGGCAGAATTTGTTGAGACACTTTCCAGAATAGCTACACCCGATTACATGAAATATTTCTTCTTTATAGAGGGTGGAGCTTTAGCTGTAGAAAATGCCTTAAAAACAGCATTTGATTGGAAAGTAAGGAAGAATTTCAAAAAAGGCTATAAGGAAGAAAAAGGTTATAAAGTAATACATTTGAGGGAAGCTTTCCATGGAAGATCTGGATACACATTATCATTAACAAATACATTCGATCCAAGAAAAACTCAATATTTTCCAAAATTTAACTGGCCGAGGATAACAAATCCGAAGATCACATTTCCTCTATCAGGTGAGAATATAAAGAAAGTAGAAGAGCTTGAAAAGAAAAGTTTAGATGAAATGGAAAAAGCCATAAAGGAAAATCCCGATGATATAGCAGCATTTATAATTGAACCAATCCAGGGAGAAGGTGGAGACAACCATTTCAGGAAAGAATATTTTAAGGAAGTTGAAAAAATTACAAAGAAAAATGAAATTATGTTCATAGTTGATGAAGTTCAGAGTGGTATGGGAATTACAGGAAAATGGTGGGCACATCAGCATTTTGATGTTAAACCTGATATAATTGCCTTCGGAAAGAAAATGCATGTGTGCGGTATAATGGTAGGGCCAAGAATAGATGAAATTGAGGACAATGTTTTCAAAGTATCAAGCAGAATTAATTCCACATGGGGTGGAAATCTAGCAGACATGGTAGCAGGTAAGAAGATACTTGAAATAATGGATGAAGAAAAGTTAGTTGATAACGCTGCAAAGATGGGAGAAATTTTTGTTAAGGGTCTTTTAGAGCTTCAGGAGAAGTACACTGTGATGAACAATGCAAGAGGAAGAGGTTTGATGGACGCATTTGACCTTAAGGATACTAAAACAAGGGATGTTATGTTTGAACTTCTATACAAGAATGGTTTACTTGCATTAAAGACGGGAGAAAAAGGAATAAGGTTCAGGCCACCGTTGGTTGTCGGAAATACAGAAGTTACTGAAGCTTTAAACAGAATAGAAAAATCTTTGAAAGAACTTTAATAATTTTTTTATGAACCCAAAACTTTTTATTTTTTTAAATAAAATTGAAGAAAATGCAAGGAAATTAAAACATTTGTTATCAAGGGAAGGAATAGATATTCTTGGAATTACAAAGGTAATGCTTGGAAATCCAAAGTATGCAGAAATTTTAATTAAATCTGGAATTACAAATATAGGAGATTCAAGAATTCAGAATATAACGAAAATGAAAAAATATGGTATAGATGCAAAATTTTTTCAAATAAGGGCACCACAGATTTCCGAGGTTGAATACACAGTTAAATATGCCGATGCTGCATTTGTTACAGAGATTGAAACTGTTAAAGCTTTATCCTATTATTCAAAAAAATTAGAAAGGAAATTCGGATATTTGGTAATGGTTGAAATGGGAGATCTTAGGGAGGGTGTAATGCCTGAAGATCTTCTTCAATTTGTTAATGAATCCATGAAATATGGCATTGAATTCCTTGGCATAGGAACAAACTTGGGATGTTACGGAGGAGTAATTCCAACAAGGGAAAAAATTGATGAACTCGTTCAATTAAAGGATTTACTT
Organism: Thermoplasmata archaeon; assembly: GCA_023261755.1. Lineage (GTDB taxonomy): Archaea > Thermoplasmatota > Thermoplasmata > Thermoplasmatales > ARK-15 > ARK-15. The sequence goes on from JAGDXS010000030.1 coordinate 4,443, forward strand.
GAGGATCATGGAATAAGTTCAAAAATAGTTTCTGGGGGAGCAACAGACACATTGCAACTATTTGAAAAAAAAGAGCTAAAAGGAATAAATCAACTTAGGTTAGGTGAATCAATAGTACTTGGAAGGGATACCACAGGTAATAGAGAAATCGAATATTTGAATAGGGATACAGTAATCCTAGAAGCAGAAATCATAGAAATAAAAAATAAACCATCTAAGCCATATGGAAAAATAGGTCATGATGCTTTTGGTCATGTGCCTGAGATTCCAGACATAGGCATAAGAAGAAGGGCGATAATAGCCTTAGGAAAACAGGATGTGGAATTGGAATCTCTCATTCCCTTGGATAATAAAATTAAAATTTTAGGAGGAAGCGGAGACCATGTTATTCTTGATATCACAGACAGCGAAGAAAATTACAAAGTTGGATCTGTTATTAAATTTAATGTATTATATCCAGCATTGTTAAAGCTTATGACCTCACCCTTTGTGCAGAAGAAATTTTTATAAATCGTAAACATGGCCAGGAATTCTTGGGAAAATCTGTACATTTCCTATATGGTCAACATTTGTAACCCACTTTAACAGCCTTTCAATGCCTATACCTGCTCCTGCACATTTTTTTATTTTTCCAGATTTTGCAAGATTCAAAATAACTTTGAAATTTTCTTCTTTAAGACCATCCCTTGATATCTTTTCTAACATTTTTGAATATTTGAATTCCCTTTTAGCACCGGACAGAACTTCACCAAGAGCGGGAAGATAAAGATCGTAGTTGTCCCATTTTCCTGTGTTAAAATCTTGATAATCATAGAATTCCCTAGGTATGTTTACCACCCAAACTGGTTCATTTAAATCTAAAACATTTTTTTCCCAATCTTGTCCAAATTCTTCCCTTAATTTTTCAGAATCAAAAATTTTCCAGGGTGGATTAATTAAATTCTCTAAATTACTGGGCAAATGATCATAATTTTCAGCAAAAACCTTTTTTAATTTATAAAAAATGGATTCAACAAATTTAATCACATCCGCAGATTCTGCATCCCTTATTTCAAAATCAAGCTGTGTAAATTCGTAGGCATGGATACCAGTGAAAGCTCTTTCCCTCTTTTCAATTCTCACATTTGGAGAATATGTAAATAGTTTTTCATAAAGTAATGAGCAAGCGACGATTTTATGCACTATCATGCTCTGTGTTACTTTTACATTTGAACCATAAATTTCCGCTTCAAGTCTTTTTTCAATTGATGCACCTGGATCTGGCCACAATGGATCCGTGGACTTGGAAAATATTACTGGCATTATCCACTGATAGCCATTTTTTATGAATTCATCAGTTAAAAATTTCAGTAAAAATGTTCCCATTGAGCCTATCATTCTTTTTCTTTCTATTTCCGAATCGCTTAAATTATATATTGGTTTAGGCAGTTCCATATATGTCTGTAAAACTTTGTAATTATTAACATTTATGTTAAAATTGTAAAATTTTTGTCTAATTTTTTTAAAATAATTGACAAATTTTAAACAATTTGTTTGATTAAAAGAATAGAAAAGATTAAAATGATGTATATATATAATAAAACTATGGATCTTGATAAAAAGGATATAGCAATATTGAAAGTGCTATCGAGCAATGGAAGAGCACAGGTAAGTGAAGTTTCTAAAATAACCAATATACCAAGGATCACTGTTTATAACAGAATTCAAAAGTTATTGAAGGATGGAATAATTAAAAAAATAATTCCAATACTTAATTACAAAATGCTAGGTCTTTCTGTAACTGCTTTTATATTAATTTCTTTTTCACCAAATTTTAAACTTTCTCAGAGAACTGTTGCAAAGAAAATTTCAGCTATGAAAAATGTGGAGGAAGTTCATATAATAGCAGGAGAATGGGATCTATTGGTTAAAGTGAGAGGCAAAACTGTTGAAGATGTAGGATCCTATGTTGTTGATCAATTAAGAAATGTTGAAGGTGTTGAAAAAACAATGACAATTGTTGCATTTGATACTGTTCTTGATGAACCATTGAGTATTGAGGGAATAAAATTATGATCAAGCTTGTTGTTTTCGATATGGATGGTGTTTTAACCGATTGCAAGAGTAGTTGGTATTTTGTGCATAGATATTTTAATACAGATAATATTGAAAATATTAGATTATTTAATGAAGGTAAGATAGATTATCCTACTTTTATATACAAGGATGTAATGCTTTGGAAAAACAAAGATCCTTTTCTTAGTATTGAAAAGCTTAAAGAAATTTATTCTAAAATGCCTTTAATGAATGGTGCAGAGGAAACAGTTGAAATGCTTAAAAAAAATGGAAAAAAAATAGCTATTATAACAGGTGGTCTTGATATTCTTGCTGAAATTGTTTCAAAAAGACTCGGCATTGAAATTTATTATGCTAACGGCCTTGAAGTTGATGAAAATGGCATTATAACCGGAAGGCCAAAAATGGTTGTAAATCCATATAGGAAAGATATTGCTTTGTTGAACCTTCTTGAGAATCTTAAAATAAGTAAGAGAGAGACTGTTGCCATAGGTGACGGTGAGGTTGATGTACCAATGTTCCGTCTTGTGGAAAAAAGCATAGCTTTTGATCCACTAGATGAATCAGTTGAAAAAAATGCAAAAATAGTAATAAAGAAAAAGGATTTAAGAGAAATACTTCCCTATGTTTTAAGTACCGATCCAGAATCTTCAAGTAATTTATAACCTGGAAATTTTTTTCTTATTATTTCTGCTGTTTCATTTGATTTAAGTAAATTTATTATTTCTTTAACTTCATTTTTATCCAATGAATCTTTTTTTACAAGTAAATCATAAATTTCAAAACCAATAGGTATGAAGTCAAGGCCATATAGTTCTGCATAAAATTTTAAGCTTATCCCGGCATCTGCTCTTCCCTGCGATACCGCAGATGCAACAGATGAATGAGTTTTACCTTCAAAATGGTATCCCTTTATATTCTTAATAACGTATTCAAAATCAATTCCAATTTTTTCTGCCTCCTTTTCCAGAAGTATGTCAAGAAGTGTTCTAGTACCTGAACCTTTTACCCTATTTATTATGGTAACATCATCTCTTAGAAAATCTTTAACAGAATTTATATTCTTTGGATTTCCTTTTTTTAATAAAATTCCTTGTTCCCTGCCATAACCTCTGATAATAACAGCTTTATCATTTAATCCAAATTTTTCAATAAAAGGTAAATTGTATTTTCCAGTTTTTTCATCCAGAAGGTGTGTGCCAGCCATATCAGCTTCTCCATTCTTTACGGCATACCAACCTGCAGTTGATCCTACCCTTATATACTTTACATTTCTTATATTTGATATTAAATTTTCAAGCAAAGGGCAGTGGCTACCTATAATTGTTAAATTAGGAATGTTTATTGCATTACCTAACAAATAAATCTCAATATCCTCATTTTCATCTACATAATTTACATTTTCAGGTATTTTCATAATTCCATCTGCGTAGAGCATTGATGTTATAGAACCTGAATTTCCATATATTGGGTATGCTTTTAATTCATCCTTTATTTTAATTATATTTACAGGAATAAATTCAACTACATTCTTATTCGAATTTACTCTTACAGAGAGCTTTGCCCTTATTTTATTTTCATCATCTTGAATTCCAGATAATTTCATTAAAATAGGTTTTACAAGGTATTGATATGCAATTATTCCTGACATTGGAAATCCTGGAAGCCCTATTAACAATTTTTTCCCTGAAACTGCTACAATAGTTGGTTTTCCAGGCTTGATTTTCAGGCCATGAACTATTAGCTTTCCAATATCTCCATAAACTCTATAAATCAAGTCACCAATGCCTGCTGAAGTGCTTCCTGAAGTAATTACTACATCATTTTCATCCATTGCCATTTCTACAATGTCTTTTATCTCATCATAGTTATCTTTTACTATACCATAAAATCTAGGTTTTAGACCAATTTCCATAAGATAAGAAAAAATTGTATGTGAATTTGAATCATAGATCATACCTGGTTTGAGAGATTTTCCGATATATTCAACTTCATCACCAGTTGAAATTATACCAACACTTAATCTCTTGTAAACAGGTATTTTCTCATAACCAAGGGATGCCATAATGGCAATATCAAGTGGTGAAATTTTTTTACCTTTTCTTAAAGTAGTATCACCTACCATTACATCTGATCCTGCATTTGATATATTTTCACCCGTGGAAATAGATCTGTATATTTTTATTTCATCTTCAATTCTTTTGGTATATTCCACCATAACAACAGCAGTAGCACCTCTAGGTATAGGCGCACCAGTTGCAATCTCAACACATGTTCCTTTTGTAATAGATATCTCAGGTATTTTACCTACAACGGATTTACCTATTATTTTCAATGATACAGGATTATCCTCATCCGCACCAATTAAATCCTCGTGGTTAACTGCATAGCCATCAACTTCAGATCTATCAAATGGAGGTGAATCAACCTTTGCATATATTTCATCCGCAAGAATTCTTCCTAGGGAATCATCTATATCAATATATTCTATTTCTGAAGGTGTTAATTTTCCATATTCTTTTTCAATAATTTTTAAGGCTTCTTCAATTGATAATAATTCATGAAATATTTTTTGCATCATTATTCACCTCTTCAATAGGTTGTGTTATTTCTACATTTACAATTGAATTTTCATCATATCCTTCTGAATTTTCATTTATAACCATAATTCCATTTGCTCTTGTTAAAGTTGAGAGTATGCCTGAACCTGTTAATCTCAATGGTTCTATCAAATAATCGTTGTCCTTTTTTATTATTCTAACCCTCACAAAGGATCTAATACCTGGAGGGTTGGGGAATCTTTTTGTTAATTTTCCTTTTATCTCTGGTACAGGATTTAAAACTGTTCCATAAAAAATTTTAAGAAATTCCCTAAAAAATAAATTGAATGAGATGTAGGCTGCCACAGGAAAACCTGAAATCATTATTATTGGGATTTTGCCATCGAAGGCAATTCCTGTGGTTCTAGCTGGCCTCATTGCTATTCCATGAACTACAATTCCAGGTTTAGCAATACTTTCAACAGCATCTGGAACAAGGTCATAATTTCCAAGGCTTGTACCGCCAGTTATAACTACCAAATCAGAAATTTGAATTGCAATTCTTAATTTTTCTTTTATTTCATTCAGATCGTCTTTAACTATACCTAGATCTATTGGTTCAGCATAATTTTCTTTTAATGCTGAAATTATCATCGGTCTCGTTGAGTCTATTATTCCATCTTTTTCATCGCCTATATTTTTTAATTCTGATCCAGTGGAAATAACAGACACCCTTGCTTTCTTAAAAACTTTCAATTTATCAACACCACATGAAACAAGTGCACCTATATGGAATGGTCTTATTAATGTTCCTTTTTTTATGACAATGTCTCCCTTGGAAAAATCCTCACCTTTTCTTGATACATTCTGATATTTGAAGCACTGTTTCAACACCAATAATTTATCACCATTTCTTGAACAATCCTCTGCCATTACAACGCAATCTGATCCATTTGGCAATTTACCTCCAGTATAAATTTCAATTGCCTGATCTTTTTCAATTACAATAGATGATTTTTCGCCAGCGCTTATTTTTCCAACAATAGAAATTTCTATGGGATTTGAAGGTGAAGCACCTGAAACATCAATAGACCTGACAGCATAACCATCAACTACGCTTCTATCCTCTGCGGGTAGGTCAAAATTTGAAAGTACATTTTCAAATGAAAACCTGTTCAATGAATCTGTCACGTTTACAATTTCATATTCCTTAGATTCCTGTATTCTAGTTTTGAATTCTTTCAGTGCTTCTTCAACTGAATAGTATTTTTTGAACCCTAACATCTTTTTTCTGTTCATTAATTTAAGAAAGACATCTTTTATTAAATTATTTTCTTAATTGTTATGAAAGCATTTCAATTAAATAATTTTATTTAAAATAATGGTAAAAGCAAGAGATAATTTTTTATACAAGATTAATATCCAACACAATTGTGATATTCTTGGAGATGGTGAGAAAGAATGGAAGATGATGACGACGGCCATCCACCTAAATGTTTGAATAAGTTGGCATTTTTGAATTTGCATGTATCCATTTTTTGCAGGGTGTTTCCATGACTCTACCAAGGGCGATAATTCTCGCTGAAGGTGTTTATGGATCTACGAATGGAAAAACGGCGCATGGCCTTGTTAGATATTCAAAGAGGTATGAAATCGTAGGTGTCATAGATTCAGAATTTGCAGGAATGGATGCTGGATATGTTCTAGATGGAAAGGTAAGGAACATACCAGTTTTTTCCACAGTAGAAGAAACATTGTATTTAAAACCAGAGATTCTCATAGTTGGTGCAGCTACAGATGGTGGGTATTTACCTAAAAATTACAGGCCATACATAACAAAGGCCATACTTAATGGTATGAGCATAGTTTCAGGGTTGCATGAATTTTTAAGTGATGATCCAGAATTTTCATCACTTGCAAATATAATGGGAGTAAACATAACCGATGTTAGAAAAATGTTCTTGAAAAAACAGGAATTTTTCACTGGTGAAATAGAGAATGTTAAGGCAATCAAAGTAGCAGTTCTTGGTACAGACAGTGCCATAGGAAAAAGAACAACAACTATCATGCTTACCGAAGCCCTAAAGGATATGGGTTACAGTGCCATATTCGTTGGGACAGGGCAAACGGGCTGGATGCAGGGTGCAGAATACTGTGCCTTAATTGATGCAATGATAAACGATTTTGTAGCCGGTGGCATAGAAAGTGAAGTGGTAAGAGCATGGAAAGACCATCACCCAGATTTCATATTAATAGAAGGTCAGGGGGGAATTCTTCATCCAGCGTATCCAGGTGGTTTTGAAATCATAGCAGCTGCAAGGCCTGAAGCAATAGTGCTTCAGCACGCACCAAAGCGCCTTTATTATGATGGGTTTGAAAAATACCCAATTCCAGATGTGAAAAAATTCATGGACATAATTGAGATTCTTTCAGGACACCCCATAGTAGGAATAACATTGAATACAGAACATATGTCAGAATTTGAGATACCTTATTACATTCAAGATTATGAGGAAAGATATAGGGTTCCAGTGGATGCACCTCTATATTCTGGTGTTTCTAAAATAGCAAGGGCCATTCTGGACATGAAGGAATCCCAGGTGGAAATTCAGGAAAAGAAGGAAACTGTAATTGCAAGAGGGGGCTATTGAAACCTTGAATTTGATAAGCTTTTATAGAATAGATGTAAGTGATCCTGTAGTAGAAGAAAAAAAAGTAAGCGCTGAAGTCACCTTGGACGGTGAGAAAAAATTCAAACTTATTTTTTCTTATCAAGAAAGTATAGATGATATTCCAAATATACAAAACCTAGCTAGATTAATGGCGGTAATGCCCCTTGTCAATTACGGTCTTTTCACTGAAAACATATTTTTAGATTTTCCATTAAGCAATGAAGATATTAAATACATAAAAGACAACATGGACATAATATCAAGAGACATATTTGTTAACAAAATATGCAGGAGGCGGGCAGATTTCATTAAAAAAGAGTATATCCCAAATGAAAATGAAATGGTTCCGGAGAATGCAAAAACACGGGCTGTAATACATACAAAAGGCACATCAAATGAAAAATTTAATATTCAAGCAGATAAAAATAAATGTACAATTCTTTCATCAGGAGGAAAAGAAAGTTTGCTTACATACGGTCTTTTGAATGAACTGGGTTTCAAAGTTTTTCCAATATTTTTTAATGAATCTGGTGGTCATTGGAGAACGGCCCTACCAGCTTACAAGTCCTTTTCAAAAAATGACAAAAATACAAAGAAGGTCTGGTCAAATATAGATAGATTTTATCTTTTTATGCTTGATAATTTGAAGATCATAAGAAGTGATCATAGAAAAATTAAATCTGATACTTATCCAATAAGGCTTTTTATATTCGGACCATACATATTTTCAATGCTACCATTGATAGTGAAACATTCAATAGGGAATATACTCCTAGGAAGTGAATATGACGATCCAAGGGCCAATTACTATTTTAATGGCATAAAACATTATTTTGGTATATATGACCAAAGTGTTGATTTTGATGTTTACAATACTGATTACTTCAAATCAAAGGGCTTAGATATAAGGCAGTGGAGTATTGTAAGACCTATTACAGGCCTGATTGTTGAAAGGATTCTTACGCAGAGATACCCTGAACTTTATAAATTGCAGAGATCATGTCATTCCTGCCATTTTGAAAAGGGTGAAATAGTGCCTTGTGGAACTTGTACAAAATGTTTGGGTGTAATGTCATTTATTATAGCAAATGGTGCAGATCCAAGGATAGCAAATTACAAGGAAGAGCATATAAAAAGCTTGGCTGATAATTTAAAGAAGACAACATTGCGCCTTGATCCTGATGAAAGAGAACATACGTTCTATTTGCTTAGTAAAAAGGGAATAGATATTGAAGGAAAAGAACATCCACATGTGGAAATGCTACATTTTGATGATAGAAATTCACCCATAGATCATATTCAGGGCAATTTTAAAAAGGTATTTGATATTTATAAAAATTATGTAAAGGGTGCTGTTATCTTAAAAGGAAATGAATTTGTTCCCTTCAATGATTTCTTCTCGAAGATACAATGATCATCGCTGAAATCATTAATATTCCACCTAATATTTGTAAAATTCCCATTGTTTCATGAAGTAATAATATTGAAAACAACACACCAAAAACAGGTTCCAGGGCAAATACCATGGATGCTGTAGCAGAATCAAGGCCCTTTTGGCCAAAGTTTTGAAGCAATAATGCTATAGCAGTTGCAAAAATTGAAAGATATATTATTGAAAATATTACATCATTATTCCATGATACGGAATATCCTGAAAAAGGAAGGAAAATTAAACCCAATGGAACTACCATCAAAATTTGATAAAATGTTAATACCAATGGATCATATTTTTTAGAATATTTATCCACTAGAACAACTTGAAATGAATAAGAAATAGCAGAAAAGAAAGTAAGTATATCACCTATATTCACAACTGTTATCAATATACCAGTGATGAGGAACAGACCTATAAGAGCTAAAATGAGTGAAATAATTACCTTTTTATCTAAAGGTTCTTTCAGCATGAAAAATGCTAAAATTGGCGATATAATTATATAAAGACCAGTTATAAGAGTTGAATGCATAGCTGAAGTGAAGACAATTCCCACAATCTGGAAATAATATCCAAAATAAAGAAACACACCTATAAAAAGGCCGCTCAATACAGATCCAATTGAAGATGAAACAATTCTTTTAAAAAATATAGCAAAAAGGATAGCAGAAGCAATTGCAAACCTAATTAAAGTTAATAGAACTGGTGAAATTGATACAACTGCAATTTTCATTATTGGGAATGTTACTCCCCAAAGCAATGTAGCGATAATGATCAATGAAATATACTTCGCTTTTTCCATCAAGGATGCATTTTAAAAGCATTATTATTCTTTTCGGTCAAAATATTTATTTTCGTAAAGAAAATCAGAAAGTATTCCAAATTCTTCAGGTGTGAGTTCTTCTGGTCTGCGATCTTCAAAGGGAATATTATGCATTTTTAAAATATTTCTAATCTTTTTTCTTCTCTGAGAGAATAGTTCTTTTACAATATCAAAGAAAGCTTTTTCACTTTTTACTGAAAATTTTTTTCTTGGCAAGATTTTGACTAATGCTGAATCAACATCCGGTACAGGATTGAAGCATGATCTTGGCACATTCCTTATTATTTCAGCATCAGCAAAATAGTACATGTTTACAGAAAGCCTTGAATAATCTTTATTACCTGGCTTGGCTACAAGCCTTTTTGCAAATTCCTTTTGATACATTATTATTCCCATCTTAAAATCATAGTTCAATAACTTGAAGGTAAGGGGTGAAGAAATGTTGTAAGGAATGTTTGAAACAATTTTATCAAATTTTGGAAAATCAATTTTAAGTGCATCTGCATTTATGACCTTTAGCTTGCCTTTTTCAATTTCATCGTTCAAAATTGTGGAAAGGAGATCATAATATTCTTTTGATTTTTCTATTGATATTACTTTAGCTCCTCTTGACAACAATTCCTTTGTTAGATTGCCCGGGCCTGGGCCTATTTCTAAAATTATTTCTCCATCCTGAATTTCAGCATTTTCTGCTATTATTCTTAGAATATTCTTATCTTTAAGAAATACCTGGCCTAGCCTTTTTTTCTGCATCATTTTGCAACGAATATTTTGTACTTTATATCTCTATTCTGCAGCTCTTCAATTATTCTTGCAACAATTAACTTTTCAGGTGGATGTGTTAGTTTGACCCTTTCAACTATGTCCTGGAAACTCTTGAATGGTCCCTTTTTTCTTTCATCTATTATGGACCACATTGTTTTCTTTCCTAAACCTGGTAGGAGTTCAAGCATATGAAGCCTTGTTGTAATTGGAGATGCATTGTTGAAAAAATCAACAAATTTTTTCTCCTGCTTTTTTACTATTTCCTCAAGAACATATGGTAGCTCATTTTGCGCAGCATGTGTAAGCTCATCATATGTAATCCTTCTTTTCACATGCTCTATTTTAACCCTTTTATCCAAGTCCTTGCCTATGTAAACCCTTTCACCTATTGTTAAAGTTATATTTATTTTTGGTATGAGCTCAAAAAGCTTGAATTCTGTTTCTCCCACTGCCAGGGCAAGAGGTACCCTTTTAAAACTTTTATCATCTGCCCTTCCCTGGGGTAAATAATCAATAATGAAGGCATAATCTTCCATAAAAAGATCCCCCTTATGCCTCTTCCTTTTTTGGCCAGAGAATTTCTAGTATTTTTTGAATATCTTCGGGGGTAGGGACAATCTTATCCTTAAGGAAAATAGATCTTACTTCATCCGGTGTCCTTGGCATTATATCAAGGATTTTGACAGCATATTTTTCATTTACTATTTCAAGTTTCATCAATTTATCCTTTAACTTTTTAACATTCTGAACTTTTATTTTGGAAAATTCTTCAGCATGTTTCAGAGTATTTTTTTGCAAGTCTGTAAGCTCCCTTTCCTTAGAAATTTCTTCCAGGAGCTCACGCACTTCGGCTAGAGTTACATATTTCTTGTTCATTTTTTCCTCATAATTTTTTTATGTGCACTGGAGAAGCTATTATCTTCTTGTGCACAGAACCTACCTTAAGGTCAATAACATATGAATCACCCTGCATGCCCAAAACAGTTCCAACGAGTCCTTGAAACCTGTGATGAGGCATACCATTGTGTTGCGATGGATCAATATCTATTACTACCTTTTCACCTTCATCAAAAGACCTTAGAAAATGCGTAATCGGGGGCATACCCTTCTCTCTTACACTCTTCATCAATTTCATTCCCGAACGCGCTCTGGGTCCATGCGACATCTTGGACATATTTATTCCTCCGAATCAAGTATTTTAACTACATCAAGTCTTTCTATTTTTATTTTTTGGTCCAATACCTCAGATATGCTTGGTCTCGTTCTACCTTCATCGCCATGTGCAAATTCTTTTATATATGTGCCAGGATCAGCCATTATTTCAAGTTCTATAATTTTACCATTTTTTGATATTACATCAATTGAATATACCTTTTTTTCTCTTTGAATGTCTGATCTCTTTCCTAGAACACGCAAAGGAGTCCTTTGATATATAACTTTTCCTTCAAGTGATTTTAATTTACTCTTTACCAATTCGATAGGCAAATCATTTTCTAGCTCAATACAAAGCCTGTAAATTTTCTTTCCTGTTTTTTCTTTAATTCTCTTCATTTCATCCCTATTAGAATATCTCAAATCAAGAACTTCAATCCTATTTTCAGATTTTGTATTTATTTCATATTCAATATTCCTTAAATCAATATTCCTTTTTTTGGGCTTGCTTATCTCTAGAATGAAAGGTCTCCCATTTCCTAGCATAAGAACATCAACATCTTCCCTTCCGGATCCATGAAGATAATAGTTGCTGCCATCAAAATATTTTACTGCTACTTCACCTATATATTCTTCAACACTCTTTCCCTCTTTTTCATGGATCCACCTAGTTTGTGGAATTCCTCTTTCGAGTTTTTTGTATCTCCCATATATGAATATGGGCTTTGGAATTATTTCTGCGTATTCATACTCTGTATCAAATATAATTGAAATATCTGGATTTTCAAAGGAAACATCCTTTCCTAGTTTTTCAGAAACCCTTTTTCCTATTTCTCTGCTTAATTCATTTTTTATTGTTTCACCATTTTTTCCATATTTTTCAATCAATTCCTTGTCCTTTGATTCTATTTCAAAATCTACCCTCGTTCCCAAAAGGAATGTGTTGAATTCGTAATCTTTAACTGAATTTATAATGATAGATACAAATTTATCTATATTATTGAAAATATTATTGCATATAATGCAATCCATATTTTTTATTTCATTATAGCTTAAATTTTCATTCATAGCATATATTATTCTTATAGCCTTGCCTCTCTCTTCGTTTGTCAATCCATGGCCAAGGTTTGCGTAAATCCTGCCCAGGCAATGATCACAAAGGTTGTTAATTTCATCGGGAATTTTAAGCATAATTTTGTAATTAATTAATCATATTAAAAACATGGGGATTAATTTAATTTCCCAGAAGATCATGTAAAAATTATGGAATTGAGTACAGAAATTTATTCTTACGGTACATTGAACATCATGAAATACGAGGAAAATTTCCCCTGGGAAAAAATAATCGTAGATGCGATGAGATATGGATTATCTGTATACCTTATATTCGGAAACTATGTGAATATGAATTTAAGGCTGGTGCATACAACACTTAAAAGGCTTAAAATGAATGAAAATATAACAATAAGAAGAGGTTTTACATACTATCAGCTCCTTGAAATTGTTCTAGAAATTAATTCCTATTATGACATCATAATATTTTTCCATGATCCCATATCATTTAGAGACCTATCTTCAGATGAAAAATTTACATTGTCTCAAGCAGTGATGCTTAATCTCTTTAAATACGCTGAAATGTTCGATTCAATTACTGTATTTGCTCACACAGAATCTTTTAATTTTAAATATACAGTTAAAAGAATTGAGGTAAATCCTGTTAGAAAAGGTTGGAAGATAACATCAAATGGTAAAGAGTTATTTATTTATTATGATCCATTACAGGTTCCGCTTGATTATTTTATGGAGGTATGAATAATGGGAAGGAATGTTTCATCAATGCGTGAAGAAATAAATCGAATTCTTGAAAGATGGAAATCATATGAGAGAGCAATGAAAGAAAGTGATAAAATTGCTATGGAAAAGATAATTGAAAAAGTAAAAAGGCATTCTGGAGAAGCAATGTACGCTTTGGACGACCCTCTCGAAGCTGTTATTTTATCAATTCTTGTTGAAATGCAGAAGGAGATAGAGGCAATAAAAAATGGTACTAATTGATATTGATGTTGGGCAAAGGGTAACTTTATATTACAAAGAAAATGATAAAATAAAATATAAAACAGATGAATTTATCCCTGAAATTCTCCTTTTTGGAAATGAAGAACAGTTAGAATCACTTTACAATGAAAATATTCCGAATGTTATTTATGTTAAAAGCAAGAAGATAAATACGGTGAGTGAAGTTCTTGATGGTACAGCTATAGGCGTAAAACCATCATATTTTTTCCAGATCGCATCATTTCTCAACAAGTATTTTAATTATTATAGTGTAAAAATGTTTAACGTTGATATTAGACTAAGTGTAAGATACATGGCTGAAAAATCAATATTTCCATTTATGGATAACAAGGAAAGATTTTCTGTACCCGATATTTCTGGAATTAAAATATTATATATTGAAAATAAAAATAATTATTTAAAAATTCAAAATAATGAAATTTATATCTATAATTATATGAAAATAGAAGATCAAATTTTAGAGATTGATCCAGATATTATAATATTTCCTGGTGCAGATGAGATAATTTTAAAAATTTATGAAAAGGCAAGGAGAGATGGAAAATACTTTAATTTAGGAAGACAAAAAGGATGGATTGAATTGAAATCCAGGGAATATTTTTCATACGGAAGGGAATTTTACAAAGAAAAAGCATTGATACCTAAAGGTAGAATATTGATAGACCCGGATTCAAGTTTCATATTTAGGGAAGGAGGATTGGAAGGTGTTATTATGACATCACGCGTATCATCTTTGCCTGCATCTTACGCAGCCAGGGCAACTCCTGGAACTCTTGTATCAACACTTGAGGTATATGAAGCTCTGAGAAAAGGTATTGCTGTACCATACCATAAATATGAATCAGAAAGGGAGAAAACTATAGAACAATTGATAAAAGCTGACAGGGGAGGAATAGTTTATCAGCCAAGGCCAGGTATTTACTGGAATGTTAAGGAGTTTGATTACACATCAATGTATCCTTCAATAATTGTGAGAAAGAATCTATCCATAGAAACTGTGAATAAAAATTGCACAAAATATGAAATTGTACCTGAAATTAATTATACCATTTGTAAAGACAAACCAGGTTTTTTATCATCAGCACTTAAACCTTTGCTTGAACTAAGAATTAAAATGAAAAAGATGAAAAAATTTGAAAATAGATATACAGGCATTGATAATGCTTTAAAATGGATGCTCGTAACATCATTTGGCTATACTGGATACAGGAATGCAAAATTTGGGTCAATTGAAATTCATGAAGCAATAAACGCTTATGCGAGAGAATATTTGCTCAAAGCCAAGGAAATACTTGAAAAGAATGGGTTTGAAATAATACATGGAATTGTCGATTCCTTATGGGTAGCAGGCAAAGGAAATGCTGAAAATATTGTTAATGAAATTAATGAAATCACAGGTCTTGATATGGATTTTTCTGGAGATTATTTTTGGATGAAAATAATTCCAGAAAAGAGTGAAATTTCAATCGGTGCTCCTGGTAAATATATTGCACTTTCAGAAAATGGTGATTTTAAGGTAAGGGGGATAATGCTAAGGAGAGGAGATGTTCCTGACATAATAAAGGATTTTCAGAATGATGCATTAAAAATTTTAAATGAATTGAAAAGTGAAGATAATCTAGAAAAAATTAGAATTTCCTTAAAGAATATTTTCCTTAGCTACAAAGAAAAAATAGAAAGAAGGTCAGTTGAAAAAGAAAAATTCCTGATTGAAAAAAGGGTGAATAAATATCCATGGGAATATAGTTTGAAAACAGCTGAATACATTCTTCTTGAAAATTTTTATGAAAAAGGTGAAATAAAGCATCCAGGTGAAAAGATAAGATATATGGTTTATTCAATTGATCCAATAAGGGCTGTGGAAGACTCAAGGATAAAAAATTTTGATTATTCAGTTCAATTCTATTTAAAATATCTAAGGGAAGCTTATAATGAAATACTGCCTTAAATATAAAAAAATGGAAAAATACTTTAATTTATAATAAATACAAATTATGATAAAAATGCAATATGAGGATGAAATTATAGATTTGTCAAAAAAGATTTATCAATATGCTGAGCTAGGAAGTGAGGAATATAAATCTTCTAGCTTGATAGCAGAATCACTAAGATTGCATGGCTTTAAGATAATTTTTCCATATATGAATATGGAAACAGCTTTCAGAGCTGAGTGGGGAAAAGGAGAACCAGCTGTCGGTATTCTTGCTGAATATGACGCTTTGCCAAATGGCCATTCCTGTGGCCATAATCTTATAGCTGCCTGGGCTTTTGGTACAGCAATTAATCTTAAAGATTCAATAAAAAAAGGTAGGATAGTTGTTTTTGGCACTCCTGCTGAAGAGGGTATTGGAAAATATGCTGGTAGTAAAGCAATAATGGCAAAGGCAGGCGCCTTTAAGGACATTGATTTTGTAGTTGGAATGCACCCTGATGATTCATGGAACGTTGGAGCAAAGGCACTAGCAGATATTACAATATTGGCTGTATTCAATGGTAAGGCATCCCATATGGCAGATTCACCTGAAAAGGGAGTAAATGCACTTGATGCTGCTGTGACTGCCTATGTTGGTATAAATAATTTAAGAAGCTGGATAAAGAATGATAAACATGCTGTCATAGGCATGGTGTTTAGGGAATGTGGGAATGCAACTAATGTTGTTCCAGAGAAGGCATCATTGGAAATAGATTTAAGGTCTAGTTCAGGCGAATTTCTTCAATTGCTTTTGGAAAAGGTAAAAAATTTGCTTAAAAATGTGGCTTCTGCCTTTGGCGCAAATATTGAAATAAAAGAAATTACACCTTTATATGAAAATTATAAATCAAATAGAATTATAAATAAAGTTCTTGAAGAATCTCTAAATCAATTCGGTATTTCGCCTAAAAACTTGGATTTAATAAATTCTGTAGGATCAGGGAGCACGGATGAAGCAAATGTAAGTAAAGTAGTTCCCACAGGTCATCTGGATATAAAAATAGGTTTTCCAGGTATTGCAGGTCATTCGGATGATTTCAGGATTGCTGCAAATCCTGTAAATGCAAAAGAATCTTTGATAATTTCAATTGAAGCCACTGTGAATGCAATTAAAAAAATCATGGAAAATGAAAATATTCTAAAAGAAATTAAAAAGGAATTTAATCAACCATGAGCATAGTATCCATTCACAAAATCTGATACAAAAACATTAACAAAACCAAATCTTTCGAATTGGACTAGCTCATTTTTTATTTTAAGTATTTTAGGCTCTGCAAGGCCATTTACAATGTTGCCATCAGGCATTTCAACAATGCATTTTACTGAATTTTCAGGTACCCAATGTATGATCTTCAATTTTTTAACGAGGCTTAAATCATTGTTTAAAAATTTTAAGCTATTGTTTTCAAATTCAAAATTTCCTAGATCTTTTAATCTTATCATTTCATTATTTTTTAAATTATTATAATCTGAATCTGAAATATATATATTGAAATTCTTTCCAAGTTGGTACTCCCTAAATCCAAGTTCCTGATGGCTAGGATGTAGAGGTGCTTTTGATTTAAGCTCAATATCGCTTGAAACGCTTAATTTATTGGGATTCCATACGAAAAAGTATCTTTTTGTTCTTCCATCCACTATTGTTCTATTATATGAATACAGATTTTCCCAAGAAAAAATTATGTCAACATCCTTAATTCCTGCATCAACCCAATATTTCCTTATCGCCTGTGGATCGATACCCCTTTTCTTTATTGCAAGAAGTGTTCCTAATCTTACATCATCCCAACCTTTGAATGTACCATCCCTTATTCCCTTTTTTATTATGGATGTTTTTAAAATGGATCCTTCAATTTTCACCTTTCCATAATGAATGTACACAGGTTTTTTCCAATTAAAATAGTCAAATATGTAAATCTGCCTGTAAGTATTGTTAAGATGATCCTTTCCTCTTAGTACATGTGTAAGACCAAGCTCATGATCATCTATTGCAACTGAAAAATTCATCAATGGGTACACAATATATTTTTGACCTATTCTTGGATGTATTGCTTTTCTTATTATCCTGAATGCAGCCCAATCCCTAATGGCAGGATTCGGATGGTTTAAATCTGTCTTTACAACATATACCGCTTCCCTATCATCATATTTTCCGGAAAGCATATTATCCCATCTTTCAAGATGAATTGATGCATCTGCATCCCTATCGGGGCAGGGTTTCCTTGCTATTTTCAATTTTCTCCATTCTTTTTCATCACATAATGTTATGTATGCTTTCCCCATTTCAATGAGATTTTTTGCATATTTATAATAAAGATCAAACCTGTCCGATTGAATTACTATTTCATGAATTTTAACTTCAAGATAATTAAGATCATCTTTAATCATATCATAAGCATAATTTTCAACATTGAGAGGATTAGTATCCTCTATCCTAAGAATTAATCTACCACCATATCTCTTTACATATTCATCATTCAATATTGCCATCCTTGAATGTCCTATATGCAAAGGTCCAGAAGGTGAAGGCGCAAGCCTCATCACTACCTCGCCTTTCACATCAGGAAGATCGGGTAATGCTTTCTTTTCAACCACTTTTTTCTTCTCCAATGCTTCTGGAAAAATCTCAATAAGCTCAGATTTTTGCCTTTCCTGGTCCATATTATTTACTTCTTCAACAATCTTTTTTATAATGGGTATTAAATCCTTTATAGAATTTTTTAATGATGGATTGGATGCAAGTATTTTACCCAAAACACTCTTTTCATCAGCCTTGCCTCCATGTTCAACTGCGTTCTGTAGAGCGTATTTTCTAATTTCATTTTCCATCGGAATCACCAATTATTTTTTCTATTCTGCTTAATAATTCATTTAGATTTATTTTTTCCTTTGCGGAAATTTTTATTCTAGATGAATCAGATTTAAAAATATCTACCTTGTTTTCTATGTCTAGAATATTAGATTGAAAGTTATTTTTTATATCTTCCAGTAGAGAAATCTGTTTTTTCATCGGATATCCGCAAGTTTCGCTTGGGTCAAGCACAAATATTATTATGTCTGCAAGATGCTTTATAGCAAGTATCGCCTGTTTTTCCATATCATTCCTTTCATTGAATGGTCTGTCAAGCAATCCAGGCGTATCTATTATCTGAACTTTAATATGACCAAAATATCTGTGACCAATAAGTATGCCTTTTGTGGTAAAAGGGTATGGTGCTATTTCAGGCTTTGCTGATGAAATTGATTTCACAAGCTCAGATTTTCCCACATTTGGAAATCCTGCCACCACTATTGTAAAAAGTTCAGGATCCACATCAGGAACATTTATTAACTTCGATCTTGCAATTTTTAAATAATCAAGATCCTTGTTTATTCCATCAATAAAGGATGAGAACCTACCGAAGTATGAATTCATTATTTTAGAAAAATCATCCATTTCCCTTGTTTTTTCAAGATCTTTGATTGTTTTTGTAGTCAATTTTACAATACTGTCCCTGCACCATTTAATTGATCCAAGTGCCATTTTATATTTGTCCCTGTCAACTAGTATTTCAACAAGCTCCTTGTGAAATGGATCAAGATCACTTAAATTCGGAAATTTTTTTAAGTATGAATCTAAAGTTTCCTTTGCACTTTTTTCCATAGATTTCAATTTATTTATATCCCAGTTTCTAAACATGGCTACTTTGTCTGGGTGCTTTGCCATGGAAATTTTCTTTGATCTCCTAAAACTCTTGTCTATTATTTCCTTTGAAGACAGGACCTGGGGTATCTTTGAAAAAATGTAATTCACTTTTCCTTCCTCTTATTTAAAGTACGAGGGTATCTCTTCCCTCTTTTCATTCACTTTTGCCAATTCTATTATATCTATTGCGCTAATTGAATTTACAGGTATTATTCTATATTTACCTTCAACCTCTTCCGTTTCAATGACCATCGCTGATTCCTCTCCAAGGTTAATAAAACCTGCAAATTTTCCTTGCGTTATACTTATTTTTTCGTGATCACCTATTATATACACTTTACAAACAGTACCCATTGTTAAATCCATTATTTTTTCACCCCTAACATTTTTTCAATATTTTCTATCCTTTTTCTATAATGTTCCATAGCAATTTTTACATTTGCTTCAACAAAATTCCATGATGATGATAGGCTCCCATATCTAAGCCTGTATTTTTTCAGTTTACCATCTAGTTCCTCTTCAAGAATATCAAGGCTCTTCAATCTATTTAGATGCCTGTAAAGTGTGGGTCTGGTTGTTTCAAGCATACCCATCAATTCCTCAGGGGTCCATGATCTATCAGATCTAAGAAGAAAGCATTCCTTGAATAATCTGTACGGTACACTTTTTTTAATATTTTCAAGATCATTTATATCCTTAATTTCAGGCAAATAACCTATGCTGGAAAGAAAATCAGCTAACTCTGCATCTGGATCACTTTCCATTCCGCCTGTTCCCTTAAGCTTTATCTGTATTTCAAACATATATTTACCTGTTTTCTTTAAGTGAATCTGTTTTAAATACTTTTTTATATGGAAAATAATTCCTTGTAATCATGTTAGGAAATGAAAAGCTTCCGGATATACAGGCAGAAAAACCACAATCAAATTATAAGTTAACTAGAGTGGGAGTAACAAACGTTGTTAAGCAGATAGTTGTTAAAAGACCAAATAAAACTGTTTTTTTAACACCTACTATAAATCTTTTTGTGGATTTGCCTGCCACAAAAAAAGGTTCTGATATGTCAAGAAATATTGAAATCATTGAAGAAATAGTAGAAAAAAGTACCATGGCACCATGTTCAGGTATTGAGGAACTTGCTGAAAATATTGTGAAGCTGCTGATTAAAAAGCATACATATGCAAGTTACGCTGAAATTGAAATGCATGCAGATTATTTTCTTGAGAGAGAAAATCCTTCAGGAAAGAGGAGCCAGGAAAGATATGTATTATTTTCAAGGGCAATAATGGATCATGGAACAATTAGAAAAATGCTGGGTGTTAAAGTGACGGGGATTACGGTCTGTCCATGCGCCATGGAAACTGTTAGATCAGTATTAAAGGATAAATATCCTGATTATGCAAAGTTCTTGAATGAAATACCGGTGGTTTCACATAACCAGAGGAATAATACAACAATAATGGTGGAAGTTCCAGAAGGCTATAGCATAGAGGCAAATGATCTTATTGAAATAGCTGAGAATGCAATGTCCAGCCCAACCTATGAAATATTGAAAAGAAAGGATGAGGAGGAGGTAGTGTACAGAGCACACACGAATCCAAAGTTTGTGGAGGATGTTGTAAGGGATGTTTTAAAGCAAATTTCAAAGAAATATTCAAACTTTCCAAAAGATACGCTAATTACTGTAAGATCTGAAAGTGAAGAGAGCATCCATAAACACAATGCATTTGCCGAAAGGATAAGCACCCTTGGAGAAATTCTCAATAACGAATAATCGATTATTTTATATAATTGAAATTTTTCTTTTTTTCCATGGATATTGCTGAGGATCTTGCTAAAAAGCAAAAGGAAATATCGATTGCTGAATTTTTTGAAAAAAATAAGCAGATCCTTGGCTTTGACTCGCCACAGAAGGCCCTGGTAATGGCGGTTAAGGAGGCAGTGGACAATTCTCTAGATGCATGTGAGGATGCAAGAATATTACCCGAGATTTATGTTACAATAGAAAGGGTAGAAAAGGATGAATATAAATTAACAGTTGAAGATAATGGTCCAGGAATTGTGAGGCGTGAGGTACCTAAGGTGTTCGGTCAATTTCTTTATGGATCCAGATTTCATGCTGTACGTCAAACAAGGGGGCAGCAGGGTATAGGTATATCTGCAGTAGTTCTCTATGGGCAGCTTACAACGGGTAAACCTGTTAAAATAGAAACAAAAATAGCATCTGAAGATGTTGGTTACGTTTTTGAGATTTTAATTGATACTATAAAAAATAGAGCAAATGTTCTAAGGGAAGAACCTGCTATATTGAATAAAAAGAGTGGTGTAAAAATTGAAGTTAATCTTAAAGCTAAATATGTAAAGGGAAAGCAGAGTGTAATTGATTATTTGCAGAATACAGCTATTGTTAATCCGCATGCAACTATAATTTTTAATGATCCAGATGGTCTTAAAATTAAATATGAAAGGGTATGGGATCAGCCGATAGAGCCACCTAAGGAAACTAAGCCACACCCCTTAGGCGTTGAAATAGGAGAAATAATGAAAATTGCATCTTTAACAAATGCAAAAAAAATATCCACATTCCTAACTGGGGAATTCAGCAGAATAAGCAATAATCTAGCCATGGAAATTTGTAAAATATCTGGAATAGATTCTGAAAAGGATCCAAAAAAATTAACATTGAATGAAATTAAAGCTTTAAAGGATGCTTTTACAAAGGTAAAAATACTTCCACCATCATCCGAATCATTAAGTCCCATAGGTGATACTCTTATAAAGAAAGGGTTGAAAAATGTTCTAGGGGAACTTAGGCCAAGTTTTTACTCAATCCCTGTTACAAGGAATCCATCAGTCTATTCAGGAAATCCATTTGTTGTTGAAGTAGGTTTGGTATATGGAGGTAACATACCACAGGATGAACCTGTAAAAATATTAAGATTTGCAAACAGAGTGCCTTTACTATATCAGGCAGGATCTTGTGCATTAACAAGGGCAGTAGAAAGCATTGACTGGAGAAAATATGGTCTTGAACAGAGAGGAGGCCAAGGAATTCCCGTTGGGCCGATGATCATTCTTATACATATAGGATCCACAAGGGTGCCTTATACATCAGAAGCAAAGGAGGCAATTGCTGAAATACCTGAAATAATGAATGAACTTGACCTTGCACTTAAGGAATCTGCAAGACAAATTAGAACATTTTTAATCAAGAAGGAAGTAAAGACGAAGCTAACTGAAAAATTCTTCCTTGTCCAGAAAATTCTTCCAAAAATTGCTGAAAAAAGCTCTATAATTTTGCAGAAGCCTGTACCAAAGCTTGAACCTGTAATTACGAAAATTATGAATGTTGTCTGGATAGATGAAAAAATAGAACAAAATAAGGGAAGTGCAAAGATAAAGGTATCTGTATCAAATTTCACCCCTGAAAAAAAATCTTTTAAATTGTATGGGGACATATCTGAGGGCAAAATAGAAGTTAAATCAATTAAACCATTCGGTAATTATGATGAAAAAAATGATTACATATTATGGGAAATAAATGACCTTGAACCATTAAAAGAAATAAATCTGGAATTTACTGTTTATGATCTAAAGTCAGAATATGGAGAATCTGTATATTATATTGAAGGAATAAACCCTGTTTATGTTGTGGGCGCTGAACCACTCCCAGGTGATTGGAACATCGAAGCACTTAGATCCATAATTGAAGAAGAGGAGGAAGAAGAGAATGGAGAAGAATAGATATGAGCTTGCACTTGAATCATTAAAAGATATTGTAAAAAATATATACGAGCAGATGGAAATGGGTGAAATACCATCTATGGAATTGCCTGCAAGGAATAAGTATAATATTAAACTCGATCTTAAATCCGGTGTCTGGAAATATGGTGATTCAAAAATAACAAGGACAGCAAAGAAAATAGATGGTGCATATACACTTTTAAGAACAATGTACATGATGGATTTTATCAGGGAGATGGTTGAAGAAAATAAATCATCTACTTTGAGGGAATTATACTATATTTCTGAAGGATGGGATCTTGCAAAATTCCATACACAGGATGAATCAAATAAGCTTGCAGAGGATCTTGAAATAATTACAAAATTTCTTAGAGAAGATTTTAAGCTCAGGCCTGAGGAGGATGGTGCTACAGTAATAGGAAACATCACATTCGAAGAAATAAATAGAAAAGGAAATCCGCAGAGGATTAATTGCAGGGATGATGTTGGCGATGCTGGATACGCAATCCCTTACAATGTTGAAAAAGAGAAGCTGAAAATCATAGATTACGACGCTGATTTTGTACTCGCAATTGAAACTGGTGGTATGTTTGATAGATTGGTAGAAAATGGGTATGATGAAAAGGCTAGATCAATTCTTGTCCATTTAAAAGGGCAACCAGCGAGGAGCACAAGGCGTCTCCTAAAAAGACTAAACGAAGAACTTAATTTACCAATACTAGTTTTTACTGATGGTGATCCATGGTCTTTCAGAATTTATGCAAGCGTTGCCTATGGTGCCATAAAGACTGCGCATTTATCAGAATATCTGGCGACACCAACAGCTGAATTCATTGGAATTACAGCAAGCGATATAGTCAACTATGATTTGCCTACGGACAAATTAAATGATAAGGATATTCAGGCATTGAATGCTGAGCTCACTGACCCCAGGTTTAATACGCAGTTCTGGAAAAATGAAATTGAACTTATGCTTAAACTAGGTAGAAAGGCTGAACAGCAGGCACTAGCAAAATATGGTTTGAATTATGTTACAGATGTTTACCTTCCAGAAAAGGTATCGGAGCTAGGAATATGAAGCCAGTTTTGACAAGTCCTGACATACATGCTTGGATATTGGCAAACGGCAATTATTTAAAGGGAGCTTATGTTAAAAAAACAAATTCAAAGGATGATTCTTTAATTTTAAAATTACATAAAAAGGAGGAAGGTAACAGAGATCTTGTTTTAGATCCTTCAGGATGGATATATTTTATGGATATTGAAGGAGAACTATCCCAGATGGCTAAATATTTCAGGCAGGAATTGGATAACCTTAGAATAGAAAAGATAGAGCAGTTAAATTTTGATAGAATCATAAGAATAGATTTTTCATTTGAGAAATCATTAATCTTGGAAATGTTTGGTGGAGGCAATATAATATTCTTAAAAAATAATGTTATAGATTTTGCATTAAAGTACAGGGAATGGAAATCAAAATCAAATGAGGACAAGACAAGATCAATAAAAAAGGGTGAAATTTATAAATCTCCACAGCCTCCAATAAACCCTTTTTCAATGGACATTGATACATTTAAAAAATTAATGAATCAGAATGAACAAGTAGTTAAAATTTTAGCATTGAAACTTAATCTCAGCCATTACGCTGAATATATCTGTAATATTACAGGTATTGAAAAATCATCCCAGGGCAATAAAATACCCGATGAAAAGTTGAATGAAATTTTTTTAAAAATCAAGGAATTTTTGAATTCAATAAACGGGAAGGGTTATCTGTGCAATGGAGAACTAAGATGTATTAATATAAACAATTGTGATGAATTTGAAAACATAAACGATGCCATAATGAAAATAGCATTTAAAGAAGAAAATGAAACAGAGGAGGATAGAATTCTCAGGGAACAGATGAAAACACTTGAAGAATATTCCAAAATAATGGATGAATACAAAAAAATTGGTGATGAAATTCTAATGCACTTAAATGAATATAATGAAGTTATAGAAAAAATTAAAAAAAGGCAGAATCCACCAGAAATGGTATCTCTTAAGGAAACAGAAGCAGTAATAAAATTGCCCAATTCAGATATGGAAATTAAATTTAACATAACAAAAAAGCCAAGTGAAATGGCGCAATATTATTATGAATATTCAAAGAAATTGTCAAAGAAAATAGAAGGCATCCAAAAGGTAATTGGAAAAAAGAAGAAGGTTGAAAAGAAAAAGGAAACATTACAGAGAAAAAGGTTTTGGTTTGAAAAGTTTAGATGGTTCATTTCTTCAGAAAATGCGTTGGTAATAGCTGGAAGGGATGCAAAAACAAACGAGGAAGTGGTGAAAAAATATATGGGAGAGAGGGATTATTATGTTCATGCAGACATTCATGGAGCACCAAGCGTTGTTGTTAAGAATTCAAACATAACCGAAAAAACGCTCATTGAAGCTGGAATATTTGGTCTTGCTTATTCAAAGGCCTGGAATGCTGGATATTCAGCTGGAGATGCATACTGGGTAACATTTTCACAGGTTAGCAAAATGGCTGAAAGTGGAGAATATGTACCGAGGGGTGCGTGGATAATAAGGGGAAAAAGAAATTATATTAGAAATTTGCCAATAAGGATTGCCATGGGATTTATAAAATATGAGAACACAGATATATTAATGGCTGGCCCTGTTGATGCTGTTTCTTCAAAGACGAATAATTATGTTGTAATTATTCCTAGTGAATCATCAAAAACAGACTTGGCTAAAAAGTTGTCTGAGAAATTCAATTACCCTGTGGATGAAATAATGAAACTTTTGCCTCCGGGTCCTGGTGAGATTGCTGATGAAAAACAATCACAATGAAATACCGGTGAGTATTGTAATCACAGTAAAGAACGAAGAAAAGCACATAAGGGAGCTACTTGAATCAATAAAGGATCAGGAAGGTCCATTTGAAGTTATTGTTGTAGATGCAGAAAGTAAAGACAGGACTTTGGAAATTTTAAACTCCTATAAAAATACTTTAGATATTAAAATTATTATAAAAAAATGTACTAGGGGCGAAGGAAGGAACATTGGGGTGAATAATTCAAAATATGAATATATTCTTTTCACCGACGGTGATGCAATCCTTGAAAAGAACTGGGTAAGTGAAATGAGAAAATCTTTCAGAGATGGTTATGATTTTGTTGCAGGAAAAACCATAACAATTGGAAAAGAAAAATATTCAAATTTTGATAGAGTAGAAATATTTTACAAAAACATAGATGTAACATATCCTTCATGCAATCTTGCGTACAAGAAAAAGTTATTCAATGATCTAGGAGGTTTTGATGAAAGATTCATTACAGCCGAAGATATTGATTTGAACTATAGGGCAGTTGACATGGGTGCGAAATTTCATTACAACGAGAATGCTATTGTATACAATAGATCAAGAGAAGATATTTTATCATTCATAAAACAGGCTTTCTGGAATGGCTATGGAAGAAAACAGCTTACAATGAAGCACGGAAGTCTATGGAAAAACTATTCAATTAATAATTTAACGTCCAGGAGGCAGATTTCCACTTACGGGATAATAAGGCTTATCTTCGCCCTATCGGGATATTTATATGCTAAAATAACATACAGGCTTTAAAATGTCAGATCCGATGATCACAATATTAATTCCTACAATGAATGAAGAGCAGTCAATAGGCAAGGTGATTGAAAGAATAAAAAGTTCTGTTAAGCATACATACGAAATTGTTTTAATAGATAATAGCAGGGATAAAACCCCAGAAATAGCAAGATCCATGGGTGCAAATGTAATAACTGAGAAAAGGAAAGGTTATGGAAGAGCATACAAAACTGGATTTAAAAATGTTAAGGGTGAAATAGTTGTTACATTAGATGGAGATAATACATATCCACCAGAGGTTATAGATGAATATGTAGATTATCTCATTAAGAATGATTTAGATTTCATTTCATGCGAGAGATTAACCTTGCTCCCTAAAAACTCCATGAGCACAGCACATAAGATAGGAAATTTTGTTTTAAACATAGCATTTTTATCCCTTTTCTTCATAAAATTAAAAGATTCACAAAGCGGTATGTGGATTTTTAAATCAAAGATTATTCCATATTTGGACGTTTGTTCAAATGGCATGGCATTTTCAGAGGAACTGAAAATGGAAGCATGGTCAAAATTTAAGGCTAAGGAACTTCCTATAAAATATGGTTTGAGGGAAGGTGAAAAAAAACTTCAAACATTTAAGGATGGCATCAAGAATCTTTTGTATCTAATAGAAAGAAGATTCAAAAAATGCAAAGGTATCGATTAATTTATTTCCCTTTTCAACATTACCATAATTATGAGGGCAATTGTTTCCGTTTCGGATAGAAGAAACATTAATGTTTTGGTAAAAGAGCTTATTGATATGAATGCAGAAATTTATGCAACTTCAGGAACATTGAATTATCTCATTACAAATAATTTGAAAGTAAAAAGCATTGAAGAATTAACAAATTTCCCTGAAATTCTTTCTGGAAGAGTTAAGACACTCCACCCCAATGTTTTTGGCGGAATACTTGCCAGGTCAGACCAATTGAAAGAAATTGAAAAATTGAAAATTAAAAAAATAGATCTTGTAGTTGTAAACTTATATCCATTTGAACAAACTGATAAAATAGAAGAAAAATTAATTGAAAATATTGATATAGGAGGAGTATCATTGATTCGGGCTGCTGCAAAAAATTTTGAATCTGTCGCTGTTGTAACTGATCCTGATGATTATTCCATAATCATTGAAAATTTAAAAGAAAAAAATGAAATACCTATTGAAATAAGAAAAGAACTTGCATTGAAAGCTTTTTATTACACTGCCAGATACGATTCAATAATATACAGAACACTATGGGAACTTTATAAGAATCTTCCATATGGTAATATTATTTTCCATGGAAAAGGAGCTGAAGATCTCAGGTATGGTGAAAATCCCCAAAATATTGCCAAATTTTATTCAGATTCAAAGCCATGGGAATACATCCAGGGAAAAGAAATATCTTATAACAACATTCTAGATATGGATTCAGCATGGAAAACTGTTTTTGAATTTGAAAATCCTGCAGTTGCTATAATTAAGCATACAAATCCGTGTGGTGTTGCAGAATCTGAGAATCTTGTTGAAGCATATAAAAAGGCTCTTGAATCCGATCCCATGTCAGCATACGGTGGCATTGTTGCTGTTAACAGAAAAGTTGATATCGACCTCGCAAGGGAATTAAAAGGTAATTTTTATGAACTTTTAGCCGCACCAGATTTTTCTGTGGAAGCAATAGAATTTTTTAAAAAGAATAAGAAAAATATGAGGGTAATTAAAATTCGGAATATTCAGGATAATTATGAAATTCGAACGGCAGCAGGTGGTTTTCTTTACCAGAAATTTGGCAAAGAGGAAATAAAATTTAATACAGTTACAAAAAAAGAACCAACCCTGGATGAAATGAATGATCTTAAATTTGCCTGGAAGGTTGTTAAACATGTGAAAAGCAATGCCATAGTTCTTGCAAAAAATCATGCAACAGTTGGAATAGGTGCAGGCCAGATGAGCAGGGTAGATTCTGTCAAAATTTCAATTATGAAATCCAATGGAAAATCTGTTGGTTCAGTCCTTGCATCTGATGCATTTTTCCCATTCCCAGATGATGTGGAAGAAGCAGCAAAGGGAGGAATTAAAGCAATAATCCAGCCTGGAGGATCAAAAAGAGATCAGGAAGTAATAGATATGGCAAATAGGTATGGAATTGCCATGGTATTTACAGGTGTAAGGGTATTCAGACATTAGGTGTTTTTTATGGATTCCATAGATGAAATGATATTAATTGGGAAAAAGCTTGAATCTCTAGGTCTAATAGAATCATCCCACAGCGGGAACATCAGTGTCAGGAACGGCAATAAATTTCTCATTAAAAAACATGGAAAAATGATGGGATCCCTTAATAGGGATGATATAATAGAACTTGATTTTAATGATGAAAAAGGTTATGAAATAGCATCAAGTGAAGTATATGCGCATAGAAGCATATATTTAAATACAGATGCAAAAGCTATTATTCATGCACATACACCATATGCAATCACACTTTCAATGTTTTTTGAAAAAATATTCCCTGTTGATGCAGAAGGCAAATATTATCTTGAATACATCCCTGTAATAATATCAGAAGATCCTGTTGCATCAAAGGACATAGCTGAAAAACTTGGATCAACCTTAAAGGATCATTATGTTGCTATTGTAAGAGGTCATGGTACATTCTCCAGAGGTAAAGATCTCAATGAGGCTTTAAAATACCTTACGATATGCGAAAGCGTTTCGCATTTAAAATATCTTTATGATCTATGGAATTCTAATGTTCACATATGTTGAATTAAGTGCCGTACCATTTCCGTAATCTTTTTGAACATCATCCGAAACAATGAAATTTACATTCCACCCGTTTATTGATGGCCATGATCCTTTATAAATCAATAATACACCTTCTGGAACTGAATCTGTTAAAATGACCTTAGTTTTAATTGATCCGTACTCATTTTCAAGAATTATTTCATCACCACTTTTTATAGAATATGATTCAGCATCTTTTACATTCATTCTTAACGCGGTATCGAATTCGTAGAGATTATTAAACTGGCTCGTTATTCCCTGAATGTGCGTAAGGCTCAATAACCTGAATTTTTTCTCCTCAAGTTTAAAATTTTTTAATTCTTGAATGAATTCATCCATGTTTATTTTGAAATCATTAACCTGCCTTTCAATTTTTGCAAATCCTTTTTTGTATAATTCATTAGAATCAATTCCCAAATCACTTATGATTCTATTTATTATTTCATTTTCAGTTTCAAAAAGAAATTTATCTTTCAAATTCATCTTATATGCAAGCTTTACAAATAAATCGTGGTTGGAAATAGCAAATCCTGGAGGATCGAATATTTTTTGGTTAATATTAATATAATCATGGTAATATGAATCTACAATATCATTATATTCAAAAAATGAGGCTGCAGGAATAACAATATCTGCAAATCTGGCAGTATCAGTCAAAAATAGATCATGAACAACAATAAAAATATCCCTTTCCATAAGAATTTTCCTTAGAAGATTTTGATTCGGCAGTGAAACGAGTGGATTTGTATTATAAATAAAAAGCATTTTTATATCCAATTTTTCAAGCTCACGCGCTAAATTGGCTTGATTTACAACTTTTCTATGATCATTTTTTCCTCTTAGATAATCAAAATCTATTTTGTGCTTTGCATCATAAATGAAGTTTCCTGGTTTATTTAATGTAATTAGAACTGTTTCTATTGCTTTTATGAACAATCCACCGTATCTTGATCTCTGAAATCCATATCCCATATGTATTATTGGATTTTTTGCCTGCAACAAATCATCAGCAAGCTCTTTAATCTCATTCTCATTAATATTTGTCAACTCAGATGTTTTCTTTAGATCATAATCCATGATTACATTTTCCAGTTTTTTTATTTTTAATCCATTTTTTGAAAAATGATTCAATATGCCCAGAACAAGGTAAACATCACTTTCAATTTTTAGTTTTATGTGCCTGTCAGCTCCCTTTGCAGATTCTGTTTTCAAAGGATCAACTACATAAATTTTAGCTTTTGAATTCTTTGCCATGGCCCAGCCATGGACGTTTGTCCAAGCCGGGTTTATACCCCAATAAACAATTAAATCTGAATCTTTAATTTTTTCAGGATCAATTCCGGTGGAGGTACCTATTAAATCATTTAGTGCCAGGCCGCCAGATTCATCGCACATTGAATGTTTTAGTTTCAATGTCCCCAAATAATTAAAAAATCTCTGCGGAAAATTGTATGATATTAAAGATCTGTTTCCTGCATATTCTACAGGCAGAATATGATCAGGCCCATATTCCTTAAGAATAAAGTTTATTTTATCAGATATTATATTCAAAGCTTGATCGAGATCAATTTCTTTGAAATTTCCATCTCCTCTTTTTCCTTTCCTAATGAGAGGTACTTTTAATCTTTTTTCCGATAGGTGCGCTGGAACGAAATATTTTGATTTTAAGCAAAGAAAGCCAGAGGTGATTGGATGTTCTTTATTACCTGATATTTTTATTTTTTCATTCACTCTTGTTATAATTGCGCAAGAATCGAAACAATCCTTTGGGCAAGCAGAGAAATAATCCATAAAATTTGCAAATATTGGAAACTTAATAATATTTTCTAAAAAATTACAAAAAAAATAATAATAAGAAAAAATTAAGATCTAGAGTGGATCTTAAATATATTGTAAAAAAGTTAAAAAATTCTGAAGGAAATTATTTGATTAAAATTAAAACAAAGAAAGGACCAATTGAATTGGAAAATGAACTATATGAATTATTTAAGAATTTAGGAATTAAAAATATAATAAGCCATTGGTCACCTTATTCAAGATCTGGTCTAATTGAAATTCTTTGCAATAATTTGAACATTTACATTGAATGGTATGCATTCAAAGACGAATCCGTAATTCTATTTAAAAAAATTGATAATTATGATGTAAGTGCTTTTGATGAATATCTTTCATCATTAGGCATTGAAAATTATGTACTTAGATTAATGAGAATGGAATTTTGATTATAATATATATATTTTTTATATTTAATTAAAAAATTCAATAATTTACGAAATTATGTACCAAAACATTTATAAGTGCGTTTTTGTATTAATAAATGCATAAGAGGTAGATCTTATGGAAAAAAAGAGTTTATATGCCATAGTGGCAGTAATTGTAGTGATAGTGATAATCATAGCAGCAGCC
>JAGDXS010000031.1 GCA_023261755.1 Thermoplasmata archaeon
AGAAGTTCCTGTAATTTTCAGGGATCTTATCCTCACTGGAGATTGTTTTAGAATCCCCATAGACGGATGAGGATGATGCAAGAATTACCCTTTTCACATTATTGTGAAGTGATGATGCAAGAACATTATAGGTTCCTTGAACATTAGTTTCATAGCCATTGGAAAATATGTCTTCGAATTCTGGAGGTGATGTTACAGCAGCAAGATGAAAAACAACATCAATATTTTTCGTTGTATGAATCATTAATTTTATATCTCTCACATCTCCTTTTATATGAGCATCAGAAATTGAATTCTTATTTTTCAGGTCTAAAGTAATAACATAATACCCTTTTTCCTTTAACTTTTTAACTATATTTCTTCCGATAAACCCAGACCCTCCTGTTACTAAAATTTTCATAAAATTGTATATAGAAAGCATAATTATAAAATTTTTTAACACCTATTTTTTTTATGAAATTGATAAAAAAGCTATAAAAAATAAAATTAAGTTGAAAATATTATAAGAGGTCCAAAAATAATGAATTTCAATAAAATACTAATAAATTAATATGTATTTATTATAAAATTGCAAAATTTCTTTAAAAATTGATGTATTTGATTATAAATATAATCTAATACGGGCAAGCCCACTATTATTTAAAATTTTAATATTTATATTAAAATCTTTATTATTTTATTATGTAAAAGATCATGATCATTAAAATTTAATTTTTTAAGGTATTTTATAGTATACATATATTTAAATTTAAATATTTAATGAAATGAAAAAATAAAATTAAAAAAATCATTAAATAAATGATGTGTATATTGATAGCTATGAGCATTGATTGGTCAACAAATAAAAATTATTATGAAAATATTTATCAGGCCATAGGAAAAACACCATTAGTGAAACTTAATAAAATAAAAGAAAATTTTGGTATTTCAGCAAATATTTATGGCAAATGTGATTTTTTAAATCCTTCCGGGAGCTTGAAAGATAGAGTTTATTACAGGATGATCACTGAAGCAATAAAAGACAAATCATTAAAACCTGGAATGGAAATCATAGAGGTGAGCACAGGCAATGCTGGCATAGCATGCACCTGGATAGGCACTATTTTAGGATTCAAGGTAACGATCGTAATGCCTGAGGGTATGAGCTCAGAAAGGAAAAAGATCATAAGGGCATTGGGTGGGAATATAATTGAAACGGCAGGTGCTGAAAGTGACGTGGACATTTCTTATGATCTAGTTAAGAAAATGGTAAAAGAAAATCCTGAGAAATACTGGTTTCCTGATCAATATACGAACAAGTATGCGATCAAAGCGCATCATGATACCACAGGTGCAGAGATTTGGGAACAATTACATGGTGAGATGGATGCATTTATTATTACACAGGGTACGGGTGGCACATTAACAGGTGCGGGCAGTTATTTCAAAAAAATGAATAAAAATGTGAAATTATATGCTGTGGAACCGGCTGAAGCACCGTTGCTCTCGAAGAGAAAATGGGGGTCACATAGAATTGAAGGCATAGGGGATGGCTTCGTTCCAAGGAATTTGGATTTGAGCATTATCGATGGCATTGTTACTGTTAGTTCTGAAGAATCTGTCCATTGGGCAAAGCAATTAATATATCATGAAAAATTACTTGTTGGCATATCTTCTGGAGCGAATTTAGCCGCAGCAGTTAAAGTATCAAAAAAGCATCCTGAATTTAAAAATTTAGTAATAATGTTAAATGATTCTGCTTCGAGATATTTTTCGACAGAACTTTTTGATGTAAAAAAGGAAGTAAAAATACCAGAAAGGGAACATCCAATGGATGAATACACCAAAGAACAGTTAAATAAATACCAGGACAGGTGGGAAATAATAGAATAATTTCAAAGTAAATATTCCACCGTTTTTTTAAGAACCTTAAGGCCGTTTACCATGTCAGAATCGCTTGAAAATTCTTCTTTGGTGTGACTTCTTCCATTGTGCGAGGGTATCATGATCATGGCAGTATCTGTAATTTTATTCATGTTCATTGCATCATGTGTGGCCCAGCTATACATGAATTTATACTTTAAATTCAGATCTTTGCAGGATTTTTCTATTATTTTTATAAGATCTTCATTAAAGTTTATGGTATCAAGAGCCCAGCCATTTTTGATTTTTAAAGAAACATTTTTTTCATTTGCAATTTCCTGTGCAAGTTCATGAGCTATTTTTTTCTCTTCGTATGCGAGATCCTTTTCCGGGCTTCTAATATCAAGTTTTAATTCAACAATCTGTGGAATAACGCTATAAACATTCGGTAAAATTTTTATTTCGCCAACGGTCATGACTATTCTTGGTGCAAGAGTATTGGCAATTTCATTTATTTTATAAATAAATTTTGAAGCCGCAACAAGTGCATCTTTTCTCATGTCCATTGGAGTTGGCCCGGCCTGGTTAGATTCGCCCATGAATGTATAAATATCAACAACATCAGTAACAATGCCCAACGGAATGCCAATCTCATATTTTTCTTTTTCAAGGACTGGCCCCTGCTCTATGTGCGGTTCGATATAATAATCAGGGTGCATATTCTTAATTCTATTCTCTTCCTGACCAAGGAATTTTGATTCTTTCAGGACATCTCCAAATTTTAGGCCATCCGAATCTGTTCTAGAATAAATGAAATTCTTATCAAATACTCCGGTAGCAAGACCTGAACCCTGAAGATCGGGCTGCCATCTCGAGCCTTCTTCATTTGTAAAATCTACAAGAACTAATTTTTCATTCAATTTTTCCTTTGAGTATAGCCTAAGGATTTCAAGGCCTGAAATTACACCATACATGCCATCAAATCTACCTCCATTTGGAACAGAATCCATGTGGGAGCCAATCGTGATCATTCCTTCATTTCTTCCAATGCTACCGTAAATGTTCCCGGCATCGTCAAAATTTATTTCAGCATTTATTTCATGGAGCTTTGAAATTATTCTATTTCTTGCTTCAAGATCAAATTTCGTCAGTGCAACCCTATTAACGCCATTATTTTCATCCCATCCTATTTTTGAAATTTCATCAAAAGTTTTGAGAAATTCTTCGAACATATGAATTCAAACTTATTCTATTTATTTAAATATTTTGAGAATTTTTCTTTTAATAATAATTTAAAATAAATAAAAATGAAACCTTTTAATTATGCTCTTTAAAGCATAATTAAAAATTGTATAAATAAAGTATTTATTATAAATAAGAAATCTTTATATAATCCTATTTCGTATGCTATGTCATGGCTAACAAAAATAGATTTTTTAAGGAATTAGGAGCCATGTCAGTGAAAGCAATAGCAATAATTGTTGCCGTTGTAATAGTTATAGCCGCTATTGCGGTCGGAGTATACTATCTTACACAAAAGCCGTCATCCACAACAAGCTCTCAGGAAGTTGTAATATATGCGGATTACAGTGCCAATGTTGCACAACCATTTTTCAATAATTTTACAAAGGATACGGGAATTAAAGTGGTAGCCGTATATGGATCCATGGGTGATCTTGTAGGTAAGCTGGTAGCATCCAAATCGAG
The DNA here is from genome assembly GCA_023261755.1 of Thermoplasmata archaeon. Taxonomy (GTDB): domain Archaea; phylum Thermoplasmatota; class Thermoplasmata; order Thermoplasmatales; family ARK-15; genus ARK-15. Next base: position 3,550 of record JAGDXS010000031.1, read on the forward strand.
TCCACAGGCAGATGTTTTGTTTGGAGGAGCACCATCGGCATATATAGGAGCAGCAGATCAGGGAGTATTGATGTCCTATGAACCACCTGCATTGAAGAACTATTCTGCCTACATAAATAACCCTGCACTTTATGCATCTAATTGGACATGGTATTCATTTACATACAATATCCTTGGCATTGTTGTAAATACAAAATTGATCAACCAGAGCATGTATCCAACCTCTTGGTGGAACTTAACAAATCCAGAATACAAGGGCAAGATAGTTATAGAAAATCCATCCACTTCAACAACGACTGGTCTAGGATTCTTTTCATTAATATATCAAATATACATCCAGAAATATGGTATGCCAGCAGCAACAACATATTTCAAGCAATATGTAAGTGCCCTTCTTAACAATACCGTGACACCAATAGCACCTGATGATGAACATGCTGAAACAATTGTAGGAGAAGGAACAGGCGGTATAACAATAGATTGGATCAATGGTCCTGTACTGTATCATGAATTGGACGGATATCCTCTGATACCAATAATGGTTAATCAGAACATTCTAGGTCCTACTGCAATGGGTATTGTAAATGGAGCACCACATCAATCAGCAGCTGAGGCATTTGTTAACTGGGTTCTTTCACAGCAGGGGCAATCACTTTTGCCAACAATATTCTTGAAACCTTCAATTATGCCATATAATATTACACCTCCACCATATTTCCCAACATTGCAGCAGGAAGAGCAGTATGCATTCTTGGGTTACAGCCAGTCTTGGACAGCTGAGAACGCACAGAATATAACAGCAATATTCAATCAATATTCGAGTGAAGTAACAGGATGATTGCCAAAACAAAATTTTTTTCAAACCTCTTCTCTTTTTTATTCTTTTTATTTTTGATCATATTCATAGTATTACCATTAATTTCATTCTTCCTAACAGCATTTTCAGGCCAGCCTTCTGGAATATTTAACATATTTATTTCAAAGAATTATTCCATATCCTTAACATCATCTTTCTATTCAAAGATTTTAACGAATTCATACTATTTGAAATCAATTTATGATACAATAATTCTAGCCCTTTCTGTAACAGTTCTATCTTTCATTTTATCTTTACCAATTTCTTACGGTCTTGCCAGGACAAACATGCCATTGAAAAGTATAATAAGAGTTCTTTTGGGCATTGGTATAAGCATACCGGGATTTATTGTTTCATATGATCTTATTATCATCTCAACAAATACAAAATTATTACCATTTTCCATATACTCATATTCTGGCCTTTTAGCTGTAATGACACTATCCACAATACCATTTATGGTAATGTACATAACATTGGCTTTTGATAATCTTGATTATAGATTGATAGAAGCAGCCTATGTAAATGGTGTAAGCAAAATAAAAACATTTTTCAAAATCACTCTGCCTCTTTTAATGCCCGGTTTCGTTTCAGGTTGGGTCATAGTATTTTTACTTACTTCTGGAACTTTATCAGTACCCTTGTTATTGGCACCTCCAACATTTCCTATCATTACAGAGCTGGCATATACACAGCTCTTCTCATTCTTTAACTGGGGTACAGCAACAGCATTGCTCTCAGTATTGTTAATCATAAATTTAATAATAATTTCAACATATACATTATATCAAAAAAGGTTATCATTTTCGACCATTGGCGGAAAAGGATTCCATAGTAAGATAATTACAAAAAAATGGATAATTGCTTTAATAACCATTTATTCTTTTCTTTTTGCAATTCTTCCTATTGCTGAAGTTGTTATATTAGGACTATCATCATTTTCATCAAGATGGGTAATGACTCCTGTGCCAACTAGCTTCACTTTATCAAATTATTCTCAGGCAATTTCATTGTACCCATTTTCAGTCTGGGCCACATTAATAATTTCAATAAGTGCAGCAATTCTTGCAGTGGCCATTTCATTCATTTCAACATACTTCGTTAAAACAGGCCTGATCAAAGGAAAAAGGTTAATAGATCTATTAATACTTGTAATATTTTCATTATCATCCGTAATGATAGGATTGACCTACCTAACAGTTTTTTCAAACCCAATAACAGGATTTTTAATAAATTCTGTACCCATTGCCCTTCTAATTGGATATGTATTTGGCAGGCTTGGCTACTCAACAAGAGCTTTGGATATTTCCGTGAATTCTATCTCAAAGAGTTTATTCGAGGCAGCAAAAATAATGGGCAAGTCAAGTTTTGAGTCAATGAGGAAAATAATATTTCCATTGATAATGCCCGGAATAATTGAAGGCTTCCTTCTAGTTTTCATTAGATCAACTATAGATTACGGATCCACAATAATGCTGGCGCCTTACAGCTGGTTCACTCTGGCACTTGGATCATACCAGTTCATTTCTACGGGTGAAATAGCTCAGGGAGCTGCCCTAGGCTTTATAATTTTAATCATAAATATTCCTATAATGATCTATCTCTATTGGAGAAGAGGAAAAACATTTCACGAACAGGCATTTTTATATTAAATTTTTTTGATTTTTTTATTTGATCAAATTTTTTGTTAATTTTCTAAAAAATTATAAAAATTTTTACAAAATATTTAAATAGATGATTAACAATTAATATATTATGCAAGAAAAATTTATTTTTCCTTCAATAGAATGGGTAGAGGAATATTGTAAAAGTTTAAACAATTCTAAAGCTTATAACAAAGAAGGCCAGGGGTGGCAGGATCCAATTTTATTTAAAATAATTGATTATGAAAAATTTAAGGATAAGATTCAATTTGATTCATTTTTATTGTATTTGAAAAATGGTAAATGTGAAAAATATGAAATTAAAGCTAGCGTTGATGCACCCTTCAAGCTTTATGCTACATACGAAAATTGGATCAAAATAATGAAAGGGAAGGTTAACCCTATACAAGCAATAATTAGAGGAGAATTAAAAGTAGAAGGGAACATGGCAATATTAATGAAATACACAAATGCTGCAGTAGCAATGGTAAATGCAGCACAGAATATTCCAACAGATATGATATTATGAAATCATATAAATGGTTTATTTTAGCTTCATATTCATTCCTTGTTGCATTAAATCAATTATTGTGGATAAATTTTGCATCAATAAGCAGTCAGGTCCAATCCTATTACGGTGTTTCTGCCTTTTATGTTGCATTTTTAGCTATAATTTTTCCCATTGTTTACATAATTTTTTCAATTCCATCTGGAATAATTGTTGACAGGAAAGGATATAAATATTCAATCTTGCTTGGTTCAGTAATAATGTTCATTTTTTCATTAATAAGAGCAATTGAAATAAATTACATTTTATTGTTAATAGGTCAAATTGGAATAGCAATTGCTCAACCTTTATTGAACAACAGTGTTTCTAAATTGGCAAATACAGAATTTCAAATGAATGAAGTAACAATGGCAATTGGTCTTGGAACACTTGCCATTTTTATTGGCGTTGCAGCGGGCATGATTGTTCCGCCTATTATAATTGAATTTATTTCCATACAAACAATGCTTTATATTCTTTCCATTGTGGTGCTAATTGCAATGTTATTAAATTTCTTAGCAACGAGATTTTCACATAAAATTGAATCCTATGGCAAAACAGAAATTCACTTTGCCAAGGTAATAAAATTCAGAGAAATTATGATTTTGTCATACATTGCCTTTGTGGGCATGGGCATATTCAACGGTATTCTAACATGGATAGATTCCATATTCCAGCACGTTTCCATATCCATGCTCCAAGCAGGAGAAATAGGCCTTTCTTTGGTTTTGGGTGGTATTTTTGGAAGTATTATTATTCCATATCTATCATCAAAGTATGGAAGAAGAAAAATATTTGTTTCAATAGCAATAATTGTTACAATAATAATTTTATTAATTTACATGATGATACCAAATTTCATTATTCTTGTATTGTTGAGCTTGATACTTGGTTTCTTTTTATTGGGAGCTTTTCCATTAATAATAGACTGGGCCACAGTTATAACAGGAAGTAAATATGCAGGTTCTGCAACTGCTGTTATATGGCTTCTTGGCCAGACGGGTGGTTTCATTCTGCCATTGTTAATGGGTATCAATTTTCTTACCCTGCCTGACAACACATACTTTGTTTCTTTTTTAATATTCGCTATCCTTATAATTCCAGGTTTTGTTCTTATATTAAAAATTCAGGAGAGAAGGTCATTTCCACATAAGTGAACTACCCCTCGCTTTCGCAAGGGGCTTCCTGCTTCACCAAAAAGACTTGCCCGGAAACTATCTCTTTATACGAGATGTTTCTGAGTAGAGGTCTCCCTTCCACAGGCTTATCAGGGCAGTCCCTGCCCCTGTTTAGTACTCTATTCGCTTATATATAATCCCTGTACGGATCATTTATACCAAGGCCTTCCGATGTGCCCTTGGGGCCTACTTTCTTCACTACCTTACCAGCTTCCTCCGCTTTGTAAGATAGCATCATTATGAATTCACCCCAGGAAGCATCCTGTATGTATCTTGATAATTTATTGTTTCTTAGCGTTTCTTAGCATGTTTTTTATTTTCAGATCCTCAACAACAATCAGATCATTGTTTTTTTCATAAAATTTCGACAGTTTGTGAAGAAAATCCCTCCTCTGATTGTTTAACCTTTCATATGCTTTCGATAGTTTTATCCTTGCCTTCTCTCTATTCTTTGACCCCTTCTTCTTTCTCGATAATTCCCTGTGCAACCTCTTTATTTTCCTCAGAGTCTTATTTAGAATTTTCTGGTTTTCTATCTTCCTGCCTTCACTGTCCGTTAAAAATGATCTTATGCCAAATCAATTCCTATCTCTTTTCCTGTTTCTGGCAATATATCTTTATCTTTTTCTACATGGGTTATCGCATACCATTTGCCTGAAGGATATCTCTTTATCCATACTCCTTTCACCTTTCCATTGATTCTTGTGTGTATTTTCGCTTTTATGTTTCCTATTTTTGATAGGAAAATTCTATTGCTCTTCGCATCTATGGAAAACCCATTCTAGTTGAAATTCATGGATTTGTATCTGCCATTCTTTTTGTACCTTAACTTTCCTACTTTCCTGCCTTTTTTCTTCAGTTGGGATAATGACCATATATTGCTCCATAACTGGTAATTCACCATTTGCAGGACTTTTGAATATACCTTTTTTAATTCTGGATTTTCTTCCTTAAATTTCACTATCAATGCCTGTGTATCCTTCGGCCCTATTTTTCTTCCCTCTTTACTTGCATTGTTTATCTCCTCTATTAACCTATTATATAGCCCAATTGCAAATATCCAAATGTTCATCAAATCTTCTTTCCAATTCTTTGTTAGGATATAGACTGAATTTATAGCTTTTCAGCATTTTTCTTCCCCTGATCTTCTACATATTTTCTCAATACATCAAGAGTTACCTGCCCGGATGTTGCAAGAAAATATGACGGAGACCAAAAAACATTGTTCCATAGTTGTTCTTTTACTTCTGGAAATCTTCTACAAATCTCCCGCGATGTGATTGTTTTTAATGCATTGATGTATTTAGGTATATCCAGTCTGGGTGTCGCATTCAATAGAATATGCACATGGTCTTTATCAGTTTCAGTTGATAAAATTTTTACATCAAAAGTATAAGAAATTTCTCTGATCTTTTGTTTGATGAAATCATCTATTTCAGGAGTTATGACTTTTCTTCGATATTTTACAACAAATATGAGATGATAATACAAAGAATATACCGAATGTGCTCCTTTATCTAATTCATACTTCATAGCTTATAAGATTATTACATACCTATATAATAATAAAAGTTATTGGCTTTCATCCCCTCCCCTTTCGAAAGGGGATTTCCGGCCAATAGAGTTAAAAAAATTAATAAATTGTTTTTATTTTCCTATTTCATGAAATGGTTGCTAGCAATGGATCTGGATGGTACTGTATGGGATCACCTTGATATAACAAGCGCCCCGTTGCCATATAAAAAAATTGACAACAGCACTATAGAAAGTGCTGACGGTACAAGAATCAAAATTTTTAATGATGCAATAGAATTTATAAAATGGTCAAAAAATAATGGGGCGATTGTAACATCCTTAAGCTGGAATGTTCCTGAAAATGCCTTTGAAGCATTGAAAATATTTAACATAATAGATTTATTTGATTATCATCTTATAGAGTACCATCCAGATAAATATAAGCTATTGCTAAGATTATTATCTGAATTAAAAGAAAAAAACATTGAAATTAATAAAATTGTATATGTGGATGACAGGGATATTCATGTGGAAAATATTAAGAAATTCATTGGAAATGTTACATTCATACATATTTGGAAAGAAGTTAAAAATTATGATGAAGCAAAAAAAATAGTCCAAGAAAAAATTTTAAAATGAATTGAGTTATGAATTAAGAATATGCATACTTTTTTTATTATTTTTATAAAAATTTAAGAACTCTTTGTAAATCCTCTCATACTTTTTATTCTCTTCAATGTTAAATTTAAATTCCTTATATGGTTTGCCAATACCAGCAAGATCTTTAATTTCCATGTTTCCTGTCCCAACAGCTGCCAACAATGCAGCCCCTTTCACACCTGAGTCCCTTGGCCTATCAATTACAAATATATCTCTTCCTAGGACATTTGAAAATATTTTTACCCTTATATCGGATAGAGCTCCGCCTCCTGACATTATGATAGAATTTATTCTTCTCCCTATAAATTTTTCAACAGCAGACAAAAGCCATTTTGAATTGAATGCCACACCTTCCATGACCGATCTTATCATATCTTCATCACTATGTATTAATGAAAGGTTAAAAAAACCACCTCTTATATATGGATCTTCAACGGGTGCTCTTTCACCAAATACCCATGGCAAAAAGATCAGATTGTTTGAACCTGCATTTGATCTCATTGCCATTTCATCTATCTTCTTATATTTTTCTTGATCTATACCCAACATATTGCTTATGAATTCCATGCAATTGCACGCATTTTCCTGCTCAGCTGCAACAAGGAATTTTCCTGGAATTCCAGCAGGTATGGATGCAATATTATGGAATATGTCAGTTTTTTTGAACGGGACATGGGCTGTGATCCATGAGGAAGTACCCAAATATAACAGGGATTCAAAATCGTTGACCAGGCCGGCGCCAATCAAGGAAGAATGCATATCCCCACAGCCGGATACAACGGGTACATTATCAGGTAAATTAAGATCCTTTGATATTTCCTTTTTTAATAAACCGACTATGTCGGTGGGCTTGATTATCTCAGGTAATTTATTCTTATCAATGCCCACCATTTTAATCAATTCATCATCATATTTAATGTTGTTAGGATCCCTGTTGTCAGTTACCCACAAAAGAACAATGTTATCCCATGATGCTTTGAATTTACCCGTCAGTTTCATTGCAATGTAATCCTTAGGTTCTAGAAATTTGTAAGTTTTATCATAAATTTCATGCATTTCATCCTTCAGGAAAAGTATATGTGCGATTGAATCTTTTCCAGAATGTGCAGGTGCTCCACCTGTTTTTCTTAGCCATTTTATTAATTTATCTATCCTGTATTTGGATATGGATGGAAAACCACCCGTCACTTTTTCAATTATTTTTTTGCCTCTCGTGTCCATCCAAATAATTGCATCATGTAGATTATTTCCATCCTTGTCAACTGGAACTGTTCCACTCCACTGGCCTGTTAGTCCTATGCCCCTTACATCAATTTTAGAATTATTTTCAATAATTTCATGAATTCCTTCATTGATAGCTTTAAACCAGTCTTCGGGATTCTGTTCAACCAGACCATTGTCTCCTATTTTAAGGCCATAACTTTTATATTTCACATCAAGCAATTTCTTATTTTCTGAAACAAGTGCTATCTTTGCAGATGAAGTACCCAGATCTATGCCAATAAAACCTTTTTCCATTTTTTACACCTATATGCTGTATAGCCATTCAACTATGTTTGCAAGATAAAAATCTGCCATTTCCTTTGATATTGTTGAGCTCATTCCATAAATAGGTGCCATGGTTGAACTTTTTATTTCTTTATTTTTAACCATTTCTAGTGAATCTTTCAAATCCTGAATGAAAGATTCCTTAACGTTAGGAAGAGTGTGCCTTACTGTCAATGCTATATGAAATGAAGCTGGGTTTGAAAGTCCGCTTAAGAACCAGCCCTTCTTGCCCATGCCTTCCCAGATTAGGTAAGGATCGTAATTGTCAGAGGTAATTGCAATTACCCATAGTGGATCCCCCACAGTTTTTAATCCATCTATTTTCCTCACATTTTCTTTTATAAATTTTCCTGTTTCAAGGATAGATTTAGCCCTTTCCTTATAGCCTTCATACCCCATCAATAGCATGACTGACCATGCTGCTACTATTGGAAAACCTGGTCTGCTACCCAGTAATGTTGGCGTGAAATAAATTCCCTCTCTGCCTGAAGCTCTTGCAAATATTTGCTTCTGGAAAAATTCACTGTTTCTGTATAATATTACAGATGTACCCTTTGGTGCATAACCATATTTGTGTGTATCCATTGAGATTGAAGTCACACCTTCCAATGAAAAATCAAAATCTGGTATTTTAAAACCCAATTCCTTTGCAAAGGGATCAATGAATCCACCGAGGCAGGCATCAACATGCATGCCAATGTTTTTATCATAGGCCAATTCTGAAAGCTCCTTTATTGGGTCAAATGTACCAAATGGAAAATTTGGGGCAGATCCTACTAGACCTATTGTATTTTCATTTATTTTTTTCTTTACATCTTCAATATCTACTTTGTAATCATTATCCAATGAAGCAAAAACAGGTTTTATTGAAAAATATTCACACGCTTTTAAAAATGCTGGATGTGCAGTTTCAGGGAGTATTATTTCAGGATTAACTATATCTTTCTTCGATCTGAAATAGTCCCTGTACGTTTTCATTGCAAGAAGAATGCTTTCAGTTCCACCTGATGATACTGCACCTCTTACATTTTCATCACCATGCATTAGAGATGATGACATTGCAACAATTTCCCTTTCAAATTTTGAAATGCTAGGCCATATATCAGGATGCAGCGCGTTAGTTTGAGAATATAGATGATAAAGTTTTTCAAAAAACTGGAGAAGGTCATTCTCACCATAATAAACAGCACCTGATACATGGCCCTTTTTCCAAGTTTCATTTTCCCTTTCTGAAAATTTTGAAAGATCTTCAAGTATTTGATTTTCATTTAACCCTTTGGATGGTATTTTCTTGTACTGTTTTTCATCATAAGGTTTTAGAGTTCTTTTTAATTCTTCCATGATTGTGTCAAAATTTAAATTTTCCATAGATTAATCTAATATATTTTTATTATAAAAATCTTTTTTATTACATTTTTCGATTAAATATATTTTATATTGAATTAAATCCATAAAGAAATTCACAAAATATTAATCCTCAATTTCATATTATCATCAAATGAAAAATTCATACCTAGGCTTTATTTATATGGGTATAACTTCTCTCATATGGGGATTAGGTTATACTTTTATAAAAATTTGCACGGCCATTTTTGACCCATTTTCTTTAGGTTTAGCCAGATTTATTTTTTCTTCAATACTTTTTCTTCCTTTCTTTTTAAAAAATTTTAGGAAAATAGAAAGCAGGGATTTTTTAATAATTTTCATTATGGCTCTTACAGGATTGACAATTTATCAATTTTTTTACAATTATGGTGCATCTGGAATTTCCGCCGATCTTGCATCAATTTTAATTTCAACAGAACCAATTTTTATTCTTTTGCTATCGTATAAAATATTTAAGGAAAAAATAACAAAAAAATTGTTCGGTATTATGATCTCCTTTATAGGAATAATTTTTGTTTTTTACAGAGGAATAGGATCAATAAACAATACAATTGATATTTCTTTCATTTTAATAGCATCTATTCTTTGGAGCATTTATACCGTTATTTCAAAAACAATACTTGAAAAATATGATCCAATGCTTGTAATTTCTGCAGTAACAATTTTTGGAGCTATTACTCTATTACCCTTCATTCCAAATATGATTCATGAAATAGTTAAAATAAACTCACTTGAACTTTATTCTTTAATTTTCCTTGTTGTTTTTTGTACTTTTCTGGCACCATATTTCAATTTTAAAGGCTTGAAATTATTGAGTGCAACAAATGCCGGTGTTTTTTATTATCTGTCCCCATTCTTCACTATTTTGAGTGCATACATAATTCTGAATGAAAATCTTTCATTGACAATTATAATTGGTGGAATATTGATAATTGGTGGCGTGGCGATGGTTGATTTTACAAAATCATAATTTGTATATGAATGATCTTTTTTCAGGTATTTCTAAATATACTGTTTGATCCGATGTTCCGTTCCAGGAAGAATTTATTTCAAGTGCAATCCTTGTTAGATTTGGTGTTTCAAAATATGCCTTAGTCTTATCTTTTATACTTTTCTTTGAAATTACCTTCACCTTAATGGAATTTTCAGGCTTTGATCCACTTATTTTCAAATCATTCATTCTCACTATGAGCATTATTTTATCATCTCTGGAGAGACTAACACTATTTTTCGGATTTATTTTTATGTTTCCTATGCCGTCGAGATCAATTTCCACACCATTTTCTTCATATCTTATGAATGTTCCCTCAAGAACAAGATTATCTCCTATAAATCTCGCCACAAAGCTTGTATTTGGATTATTAATAATATCGTCAGGTATTCCAGTTTGTTCAATTACACCCTTGTTAATTACAGCTATTCTATCACCTATTTCAAATGCCTCCTCTTGAGAATGTGTAACAAAGAGTGTAGTCAAGTGATTTTCCTTTACTATGTCCAGAATTTCAACTAAAAGTTCTTTCCTAATTTTTTCATCAAGGTTGCTCAACGGTTCATCCATAAGGAATAGCTTTGGCTTCACCGCCAAGGCCCTAGCTATAGCCACCCTTTGTAATTCACCACCTGATAATTCTGTTGGTCTGTTTTTTCTTTTAGATAACAAACCTACAGTTTCCAAAACATCCTTTATTATTTCTTCTTCATCATTTTTATTTTTTATTACGAACCTTATATTTTCTTCCACTGTCATATGAGGCCAAATCGCATAATCTTGAAATACCATTCCAATGCCCCTTTTATTCGGAGGTATTGTTGTAACATCCACACCATCAAATAATACATTCCCTGAATCCGCTGATTCAAGGCCAGCTATAATTCTTAATAAAGTAGATTTACCGGAGCCGCTCGGGCCAATTATAACAAAGAGCTCGCCATCATTGATTTTTAGATTTATATTCTTAAGAACTTGAATTTTACCGAAATTCTTATTCAAATCTTTAATATCAACAGTTACCATAATTAAATCTCTAAAATTAAAAGAATTAAGGTATTTAAGATTTTTTGAAGTATTAACTTAAAATATTTTAATCAAAAAATATTTTTAAATTATGATTCCAAAGATTATTCCAATTACCGGGGATATTATCCAGAATGCTAGTATCTTTAACAATGGATTTATTATTATGTATCTTGCTTTGTATGATAAGCCAACGCCTACTATTCCAAGAGTCATTGTTTGTGTATTTGAAAGTGGAATGCTAAAAATTGTGGCCAATTCAACAAGCAATGTAGATGTTGTAATTGCAATTAAGGAAGTTGAGTATCTCATGGAATATATTTCGAAACTTATTCTCTTCAAAACGCCTTCACTGAGAAAATATGCACCCAATGCAGTTCCAATTATAATTAAAGTAATGCTTAATGTGGAAAATCCACTTATGTTCAAAATGAGTCCTAGTGTATTCTCACCAAGAGTGAATGCTGAAAAAAATGAAACGATTAGAAGTAATATTTTAACAGCACTAGTAAAATTCCAAATGTTCTGGAATGAAATTTTTGTGTACAAATATCCTAATAATAGTGATAAAAGTATAGCAGATAGTGGAGCAATTATCCAAAAAATAACTATCTTCAATGCAATTAAGACATTATTGAAATTGTCGTAATGAAACATGAGTCCTATTCCAATTCCTACCAGGGCCATGGTGAGGGAAATTGGAACCCTGAGGATCTGTGCAACAATAAAAATGACCAATGTACCAAATAAAACATAAAATAGCAAAATATTATTAGAAGGAAATAGTGCAAGTGTTGTTGATCTCATGTAATGGGAACCAAGGATCAGGCCTGAAATGAAGCCGATGATAGCAAGAATCTTTGAATAATTTTTTTTCAGTATGTTTGATCCTACCAACGAGCCTACGGCGACAGATAAATTGTTGCCCGATACCAAGGCTGCTAGAATTGCTGAAGCAACGATCAAAGGTATATATTCCAAGATTACACCCCATTATTTTGAAATCCTTTTAATCTGTCCCAAAGGTGTCAGATCTATCTGTATTGTCTTTATTCTAGTCATTTCATCAAGGCTGTAGCCTATTCCTTCCCTTCCAAGGCCTGAGTCTTTATTTCCACCAAATGGGAAATATCCAGTACCGTGGCTCGGGAAATCATTTATAGTGACGCTTCCCTCTTCAAGGGCCTTTGCAACGCGCCAGGCAGTGTATAAATTATTCGTAAATACACATGAATCAAGGCCATAATTTGATTTATTAACTATTTCAATTGCATCATCTATGGTGTCTACCTTAATTATTACCACCACGGGACCGAAAGTTTCTTCCCAGGCTATTCTTGCATTTAAGGGTACATCATCGAGGAGAGTAGGCTCGAAATAATTTTTTTCATGCTTTCCACCCCTTAATAATTTAGCACCTTTTTGAATTGCATCGTCCACCAAGGTTTGAACTTTATCTGCAGCCTTTACATTTATTAATGGAACTATTTTTGTACCATTTTCTAATGGATTTCCAATTTTGTAAGAATCAAATAATTTCAATATTTCTTCCAGGAATCTATCATGAAGATCTTTCAAAATGAGAATCCTGTTTATTGAATCGCACCTTTGCCCGGAATATCTCAATGATCCTTCCAATGTTTTTTTCGCTGCTAATTGTATATCAGCATCATTCGCTATAATTGCAGCTCCTTTACCTCCTAATTCAAGATGTAATTTTTTCATATCACATATTTCTGCTACATGTTTTCCTGTTGCTGTGCTTCCGGTTAATGTGATCATTTGAACTTTGTTGTTTCTTGCAATATAATCACCCACCTCTCCACCAAGGCCAGTTACTAAATTCAATGTTCCGTCTGGTATGCCAGCTTCCTGCAAAATCTTAACAAAGAGTAAGGCCACCGTGGGATCATCACTTGCAGGTTTGGCTATGACCGTGTTTCCAGCTAACAGTGCTGGTACTATTTTTGAAACTAAAGAGAATAGTGGATAATTAAAGGATGATATGCAAGCTATAACGCCTAAAGGTTCCCTGAGGACAATTGCTACCTTGCTTACCTTATCCTCTGCCCAATCGCCTGGAATGTATTCACCATAAATTTTGCTTGCATCTTCCATGGTCAATTTAATCCTCAAAATGGCAGTATTGAATTCACCTTCTGCAAGATCCCTTGTTTTACCCGCTTCAATCATTAATATTTTAACAAAATCTTCCTTATAATTTTCCATAAGGTGCCTTGCTTTATTCAGAATCCTTATTCTTTCAATTGCTGCAATTTCTCTAATTTTTTTTCTTGATTCAAATGCTGAATTTATCGCATCCTCAACATCTTCTTTATTTGATCTTTGTACCTTAGCTACAATTTCATTATTGATTGGAGAAAAAATATCCAGGTATTTTCCTCCTGAAGATTCTATCCATTTTCCATTTATAAAATTTTTAAATATTTTTATACCGTTCTCTTCCCTATATATATCCTTAAATACTTCATTCAAAAAATCATATTTTATCAATTCTCTATTTTCCATTTTCTCTACCTCTAAACAGGCAAATATGAAAGACTACTATTTAAGAATTACCTGGAAAATTAATACAATAATCTAACTTTCTAAAAATATTAATTAACTTTTTACAATTTTTTTAATTGTTACAGCATTTTTCCAAAATGAATTTAATTGTGCGAAATGTTTATTTATAAAATTATAGTTGATCATATTTATGGATGGAATTATTGGTAAAAAAATTAGAATTTCCAGAATATTAAAAGAGGATGGAAAAACATTGATTTCTGCCCTTGACCATGGCGGAGAGGATGCACTGGTAAAAGGATTGGAGCACATGGATGAATTAATTAAGACAGTGATAGAAAATAATATAGATGCAGTATTGATCAATGAAGGTATATTAATAAAATACCATGAAACAATCAGAGCTAAGGTTCCTGTTATCCTTAATGTTCCTTTAGAACAGGGTTTTGCAGAATATGCCTTAAAACTTGGAGCGGATGCGATAAAAACGACATATTTCGGTCCTGTACCTATACCCTTGGAAATTGCCAACAAAATGAGGATTGTAGCAAAAGAATCGAATGTTTTTGGAATACCCTATCTGAATGAGTATATTCCTCTTGATGAAAATAACAAAATTTCAACTGATGTTGAACTTGTTGCAAGGGCAGCTAGGGCTGCAGCTGAGTATGGTGCAGATATAGTTAAGACATCCTATGCAGAGAATTTCAAATATGTAACAGAATCCTGCTCGGTACCAGTAATAATAGCAGGTGGAGACCCAAAGTTCGGTGACATAAGAAAAATTCTGGAAGATGTAATAAAAAGTGGTGGAGCGGGTGGAGCAATAGGAAGATCAATATTCCAGAGTGATAACCCTGGTAAAACAGTTAGAGATTTAGTTAAAATAGTTCATGGTAGGGATAAATAATGCGCGCAGCTTGCTATTACGGTCCAAGGAATATTAAAATTGAGGACATGGAAATACCTGAAATAAATGATGATGAAGTTTTAATAGAAACATACACAATTGGCATCTGTCCAACAGATATAAGGTATTATCTTGGATTGAAAGGTGAATCCACATACGACAATGAAAAATTTACCACAGGTAAAGATACATATGGTTTAAGCGGTCACGAAGCTGTTGGAAAAATAGTAAAAATAGGAAAAAATGTTAAGAAATTCAAAATTGGTGATTTTGTAGTTCATGAAACATTTACCTACTGTGGAGAATGCGAATTTTGCAAGGAGGGAAAAATAAATTTATGCCCGAATAAAAAGGATATAGCAAGGGGTTATTCAGAATATTTCAAGGTACCTTACAAATTTTTACATTTGCTCCCAGAGGATATAGATATAGATGACGCTGCATTTGCTGAACCTCTTGCTGTAGTTCTCCATGCCGTAAAAAAAGTGAAAAATAATTCAAAAGATGTTGCTGTCATAGGAGCAGGGCCCATGGGAATATTAATTTCATTTGCCTTAAAATTGAATGGCATTGATCCTGCAATCCTTGAAATAAATGAAAATAGGAGGAAATTTGCAAATGAACTTGGATTTAAAAATACCATTAATCCTGAGGAAGAAGATTTTAAAAACAAAATAGAGTTAATAACAAAATATGGTTTTGATGGTGTTATTTCTAGCATAGGTGGAAAAGGGCCATTGAATCTAGGTCTATCTATAACAAAACCTGGTGGAATGTTCATAATTTTTGGAGGAACGTACCCGAAGGATTATATTGAGTTAGATCCAAATGCAATACACTATTCAGAAAAGATCATTACTGGTTCCTCTGACCATGATTATGATGATATGGAAGAGGCTATTGAAATAATAAGGAAAAGGGAAATACCATTGAAAAAAATTGTAACAAAAAAATTTTCATTAAATGAATTAAACAATGCATTTGAATCTGTGATCTCAGGGAATGAAATGAAAGTTCAGATTAAGGTAAAATGAACTATATAGGTATAGATATAGGATCTTCATCAACAAAAGGCGTTCTAGTTTCTGATGAGTTTAAAATTCTAAAATCTATTAAAAAGGATCATCAAATATTTATTAAAAATAAAAAATCAACAGTAAAAGGTGACCTATTTTATAAAGAAAGCATAGAAATTATTAGAGAATTGGTTAAATATTCAAAAGAAAAAATAGGTAAAATTACTTTTTCAGGTTTTGAATCAATTTCATTCTTAGATAAAAATGGAAATGAAATATTTCCATCTATTACATACCTAGATACTAGAGCAGACTCAATCATTCCAAAAATTCAAAACATCATAGAAGAGGATGAAATAATAAAAATATCAAGAAACAGGATTAGTTCAATATTTGAAGGATACAAACTACTTTTAGAATTCTTCAAAAACCAGAATAAGTTTAAAAATGTTTTCACGATACTTGATGTTCCAAGGTATGTTGTGTTTAAATTAACGGGAAATGCAATTTTAGACAAAACAACAGCCATGCTTTTTGCACCTTTTTTTCATGTTGATAAGGACGATTGGAATTACGATTTTATTAGAACAATCAAGTTAAATGAAGAAATTTTTCCTGAACTTAGAGAACCATTTGAAATTTACGGTAATGTAAAAAATGAAATAGGTAATAAATTAAATATAAAAGATGCTGAAATACTTGTTGGTACTCAAGACACATATTCACAAATGTTGTCCATGGGTTTAACTAACCCAAATGAATCATCAATAATTTATGGAACCACGGCTGTATTTGATTACATTCATAATGGTAATAATTTCAATTATAATTTTGTAAATACTAGATATTTTGGAAAAAATAAATATATATTAGAAGCAGCCATGTTTAATTCAGGATCTTTGCTTAATTGGTTAAGTAGAACTTGCAATAAAAGGATTGAAGATTTGGATAAAATGATCACAAATAAAAAAAGGCCATCTAATATCATAACAATACCATTTTTTTCTGGTGAAAGGGCACCAATATGGAATAATCAATTAAAAGGGTCTATTAATTTTCTTCAGATGGATTCAAAAATAGAAGATATTTATTTATCTTTTATAGAATCCATAGGTTATTGGCTTAATTATTCATTGGATATATTAAAAAAATCTGGGATAGAAGTTTTAGAAATTCATTCTTCAGGTGGGGGATCAAAATCAAACAATTTTTTACAAATTATTTCTGATATTACAGGGAAAAAACAAATTATTAATGAATTTTCAAGTGCTGAAATGGGTGATGTATTATTTGGATTTTATTCTGACAGAATAATTAAAAATTTCAACGAAATAAAAAATTATAATAAAGTGATCAGGGAAATTTATTCAATAAATGAAAACTATATAAAATATGCAAAATCATATAGAAAATTTATTGAAATAATTAAAAAATATATTTATAAAATTTAATAAAAAATTTATAATTAATTTTTTCTTTAAAAAAGAATTGAAATTGTCTTTTAAATTATTATAAAATGTACAATGCATTAAATATGGATTAAATTGAAATAAAAAAATTGTTAATGAAATTAAAAAACCAGGAAAAATTTGAACATATATTGTTAAAATTATATGTTAAAAATACAATAAGTAATTGAAAGATTTTATATATATTGTTACGTATGTTAGATATATGTATGGTTATGCTGGTAAAATTTTGAGAATTGATTTAACAAATTCTTTGATTAAAAAAGAAGTACTTAAAGAAAAGGATGCAAGAGAATATCTCGGTGGCTCTGCCCTAGCTGCTAAAATAATGCTAGAAGAAATGTCAAAAGAGACAGATCCTTTTTCTGCTGAGAATAAACTTATATTTGCAACTGGCCCATTTGTGGGTACGGTTGCCCCTGGGTCTGGTAGCATCAATGTTTCCTTTAAATCACCATTGACTGGTATTTTTGCTGATTCAAGAGCTGGAAGTGATTTTGGCCCAGTGCTTAAAAAAGCAGGTTATGATGTTTTAATAATTGAAGGCAAAGCAGAAAAACCTGTTTATCTATTAATAGATGAAGATAAAATAGAATTTTTGGATGCCAATGAAATAATGGGTCTTTCAACAAGTGAGAAAAATGCATATTTGAAAAAGAAACATGGCAATGATTATGAAATAGCATGCATAGGTCCTGCGGGTGAAAATCTTGTTCTTTACTCTGTAATTATGTTTGATGGAGACAGGGCAGCTGGTAGATCTGGCGGCGGAGCAGTAATGGGTTCAAAGAATTTGTATGCCATAGCTGTAAGGGGCAGAAAAAATATAGAAATTTACAACAAAGATGAATTTACAAAGGTAGCAAGGGACCTTGCCAAAAAACTTTTGTCCATACCAGGGAATTTGGGAATGAAGGAGGATGGAACTACTGGAGATCTCGCCAAGTGCGATAATGCAGGTGATTGGCCAACAAAGAACTGGAGATCAAATTCATGGGGAAAAGGTCAAGAAATATATGGTAAATTCAAGTCAAACAATCTTATTTCAGGCGCACCTTGCTATAAGGGATGCATATTACAATGCAAGAGGGTAGTAAAGTCAGATTCAGAAAAATGGAAAACACCAGTTCATGGTGGTGCTGAGTATGAATCTATTTCAGCATTCACAGCTTTTATTTTGAATGATGATAATGATGCTGCTGTATACGCAACATACTTATGCAATGAATATGGTTTAGACACAATATCTGCCGGTGCAGCAATAGCATTCGCAATGGATTGTTATGAGAATGGAATATTGACAGGAAAAGATATTGGAATGGATTTAAAATGGGGGGACATGGATGCAACAATCTCTCTATTAAAGGACATAACATTTAGGAAAGGCATAGGAAATTTGCTTGCAGATGGTGTTTTAAAGGCTGCAAAAAATCTTGGTCATGGCGCAGAGGAATTGGCAATCCATGTAAAAGGTTTGGAAGGTGCAGCGCATGATCCAAGATCAGGAAAAGCTTTAGCTCTCACATATGCAGCATCAAACGTAGGGATGAGCCATATACATCCAGTTGAAGGCATGGCCTACGATGCATACAAGGTTGATTTTGGTCTCATTCCATATGGACTAAAGGATCCAAATCAGGTGGACAGGTATGATGAAAAGGGTAAAGGCATAGCATCAAAGATCCTCCACGATTATGGAATTATTCCAGATATGATAGGAATGTGTAAATTCTACATTTATGCAGGTCTTACTCCCGATGATCTTGCACTTGAACTCTCCCTCTTGACAGGATGGAACGTAGATGGAAAAGAACTCCTCAGGATAGGTGAGAGAGGATACAATGTACAGAGATTGTACAATGTAAGGGAAGGAATATCTAGAAAAGATGATTATTTACCTAAAAGAGTTTTGAGCAAACCAGAATTTGGGAAGTATTCAAACGTAGATGAATGCACAATCAAAGACTTTGATTTCATGCTTGATGAATATTATGAGGCAAGAGGCTGGGATAAAAATGGAATACCAAAAATTGAAAAATTAAAAGAATTGGATTTAGATTGGGTGAAGGTTTAAACTTCACCCGATGTGAATTTTCCTTCCCAGATATCCTCGAATAAATGTGTTAAATTTTCCTTTGTTAATCTTCTTGGATTGTATGCTGGAAGATTGTATAAATATTGCCTCTCATTCAATACATAGTCAAGCATGCTGAAGAATGTTTCCTTCGAGGATTTTGTGTTATATTTAACTGCGGGATTGATTTCAATGGCTTTTAGAAGGTCCACAAGTTTCTGGATAAATACATCTATAGCTTCCTGATCTGAATAATAGTCTGAATCATTATCTATGCTTATGAGTGCTCTTCTAATCCTTTCACCAATGAAATTTCTATTGAAGTCTATCACATGTGGAAGCATAAGGCCGCAAGCAAGGCCATGGGGAATATTGAGTTTAGGCCCAAACCCTTCTGCCATGGCATGACCTATTGTAGCAGGTCCACCTACCCAAGGAAGGCCTAAAACCCAGCCGCCCATTGTAGATGCTAATGATAGAGCAGACCTTGCTTCTATATCATTTCCATTATTGTAAACCCTTGGTAAATATTCAAATATTAATTTAGATCCCTCAACTATAGTTCCATCAGAAACTGGATTATGCAATGAAGAAACCAAACCCTCAAGAAGATGAGATAATGCATCTATTCCAGAATTTCTTGTTGCATTTGGAGGAGTTGTATAAGTATTTTCCGGATCGACTAAGGCCAAAGTGGCATATAATTTATTGCTTGTAATCCAAGTTTTATATTCTTTTTCTATTATTACCAATGTATTGGATTGCTCACTTCCTGTCCCAGCTGTTGTTGGTATTAGAATCTCCGGTACAGGTCTATTTTTGACCTTTTCTGAAAGTGCATCTGGAGGCAACGCACAATAATCTATTGGCTTTCCAGGATTGGTTTTCATCATTGCCATAAGCTTGCCCATATCCATGGCACTTCCACCGCCTAGACCTATAACAGCATCAAAATTATGGCTATGGGAATATTTTTCCACTAGGTTAGCTACTTCCATATCAGGTTCTTTTGCTGGTATTTTGAATACCTCATATTCAAATTCAGATACACTTTTTGTTACCTTTTCAAGAATGCCAGCTTTTTCAATATTCTCATCTGTTACAATTACCAGCTTTTTCACATCCAGGTAAGATTTTATTAAACTACCAAGGTTACTTGTCTGTCCACGACCAAATACTATTCTCCTAGGGTTTTCCCAGTCTATGCTAAGATCAGATACATTTTGTGTTAGATCCTTAAACATTTCAATCACTAATTTTTAGTTATCCTTTTCGTTCTATTTAAAGCTATGGTAAAATTTTAAATCATTTTTAAATAAAAATAGAATTTTTTTAAAAAATTCATCAAAAATTACCTTAGAAGATTAAATTTTTTATTATTTTGAAAATTGAAAAATAAAAAAGAGAAAAATTTATTTTTCAGTAGTTTCAACGAATTCTGCATGCTCAAAGTCGCTTACACCAGCTTTCATTATTACATCTCTTTTGTTTTTATAAAGATATATACTGAATATAATTGTTCATATTATCCACAGAACAGTCATTAGTGGTGCTGGTAAATATGGCCAGGGAGTCATATCAAAGGCCAATATTAATAAAGGTAAGAGTGAAATTGTTGAAATAATTGGTACTATAATATCTAGAAATATAGAATATTTTTCATCCTTTGTTTTTCTTGCAAAATTGATGTAAGCTATATTAGACATTGAATGTATTAAAACTAATCCTATACCTGCCATATCCCCAGTAATAATAGCAGCATTAAATGGGCCAAATGGAATAGGCAGGACAACACTTATAAGAAGTGCAATAATTGTAACTGTTAATATAGCATGATATGGTGTTTTATACTTAGGATGAGTTTTAGCAAGCCATTTTAGGAAATACACCATCCCTTGCCATTGAATAAAGAATTCTTTATTGGGCTATGGGATTTGCAACTGTATAGGCAATGTAACCATTTAAAATGAAGAATAGGAGAATTAATTCACCGGGCATACCAAAAAATCTATGCCATACAATAATACCAGGATCAGGTGAAGTTGCATAACTGGTCATATTTGTTGGTCCCCAGGCGATTGTCAATGCATACATTGCTGATATTAATGTTGATCCTGCTAGAATACTTGCAATCAATATTGCTCTTGGAACATTAAGTTTTGCATCTTTTTTTTCTTCACCAATACCTATAACTGTGCCTATATCGCCGTAAGCTTCAATTCCATAAAGCATTGCAAAAAGAAATGGAAGTGCGTTAACGCATTTAATATATATATTAAATGAAAAATTGAGTTACACAAAAACCATAATGTAGCGCCGGGGGGGAGATTTGAACTCCCGCTCCCCTTTCGGAGAACAGGCTCTCCAGGCCTGCGCCTTGGCCAGCTCGGCTACCCCGGCTTCAGATCATAAAGGTAAAGGTAACATATAATTTTTCCTTTTGTCCTATTTCTTGGGTACATAGTATTCCTTTGTATTCTATATGAACCACATACCTATTATTTTAAGAATACAAAATGTAATACAATGTATGACACAAAATATTTCATACGTTGCTTTAAAATATTTTAAATGAAGAATTTTGAAATAAAATAGATTATAAAATAAAGATGCAAAAATAAAAATAAATTGGTATTTTGGTAGAAATTTTTATATATTGAATAATGCATAACTTCAAATCGAACCACTGGTCCTATCCCAGGGAGGATAATATAATATGAAAACAGATACAAAGATATCCTTAAGAATCAGTCAAGTGGAATTGGATAACATAGATGACTTTTTAGTGAGACATCCTGAATTTAAAACAAGATCAGATTTTATTAGGTATGCAACAATGAAACAGCTTGAAATAATGGAAAGAGGTCAGCAAATAGATGAAGAAATTGTTCCCATAAGGATAAATAAAAAATTCAGGGACATATTCAGTGATCTAGTCGATATTCATCTATTTTCGAACATAGATGAGGCAGTTAATTTTTTCCTAGAGAGATCTGTGCAAACAAATAAACTCAATGAAGAATTATCCACACTAATGCAAGGTTTCATTTCAACAGACAAATTAATTGATAACTATAAAAGTTATCTTGAGGATAGGGCAACCAGCAGGATGAAAAAAGAAAAAGGTGATATGCATGATAGAAAATGAAAAAGAAAGTATTTTCAAGGGAATGATGAAAGAATGGTTAGATCCCCCATACATTCCTGTGATTGCCTTCGGTGGCGCTGGAGCCCATTTCCTAAGATCTTTTGAAAGATTGCTATCAATATACAGGAATGGCGATGATCCAGATAATTTTTCAAACATATTTACTGTCTATGTTAATACAAAACAAGAAAGTGATATGGATAATTTTCCATTTGTTAGAACTGTTTTAATCACAAATTCTATCCTAGGAGTTCATTCAGATACAAATGGATATGTTGAAGTAGGCGAAAAGCTCATTGAAGATAGTTTTGATGAAATTTTTGAAACTTTCACTGGAAAAATATCTATTAATTTAAAGAAAGCGGATGCAGTTATCTTGGTCGCAGCTTTTGGTGGTGGAATGGGAACAGGTGGCATAAAAGAAGCTTTGAAAATTTTAAGCATAAAATATCCCTCCCTTCCAGTATTCCCTGTTATAGTAATGCCATTTTCATTTGAAACAAGGAGCATAGATCTAAAATCAGAAATAAATGAGGTATTGGAATTTAACAGGAAGCCTACAGTGATAAAAAATTCAGAATTTATTCACCTGGATGAGAATAAAAAAATGAAATTCTCAGATCTTCTGGAAGAAATAAATTACAATGTTGCAAAAAAGATAATGGATATCGTCCTTCAGGTAAAGAATGAAAAGGAAATAGTATTCAAAGAATTATATGGCGGAATGTTTGAGGAAGAATTCCAGCAGGCCATTTCTGGATTACTCTTAAAACAAATAAAACCCATTTAATTTTATTTTTTTTGTATTATTTATGAAAATCAACGATCTTGACATGAGTAACTGGAAGTCATACGATGATATTTTAACAGATTCCCTGTGGATATTTGAAAGCAGGGAAAAGGGTTTTACAAGGAATGGGGAATACCATGGAAATTTCATTCCACAGATACCAAGGCAGGCAATTTTGAGGTTTACAAAAAAGGGTGAATATATCCTGGATCCATTTGCAGGTCTAGGAACATCATTAATTGAAGCAAAATTACTTCATAGAAATTCTATAGGAATAGAATTGTCAAAAGAAAATGTGGAAAGGATAAAAAAATTGCTACAAGATACTCCAGGTGATGGAGATCATACAATCATGCATGGAAACGCAATGGATGAAAATATTTTCAAAAATATGAGGAAAATTCAACTGGCTATACTTCACCCACCATACTGGAATGCAATCAAATTCACGGATGACGAAAATGATCTCTCAAATTCAAAGAACCTTAACGATTTCCTTTCTAAATTTTCAAAAATTGTTAAAAATGTATCTTCTGTTTTAGATTCTCACAGGTACCTTGTCCTGGTAATAGGAGATATTTACAGGCGAGGTAATGTAATACCATTAGGTTTCCTAACCATGAATGAAATATTGAAGAATGAATATCAATTAAAGGGAATAGTGGTAAAAAACATTGAAGAAAACAGGGGTAAAAGGGGCAAATATTCACTATGGAGATACAGAGCCCTTTTAAATGGATTTTACATATTCAAGCACGAATATGTTATATTTTTTAAGAAAAAATAAATATCAATCTTTATTTTAATCAAATAATGATGGAAGATTATTTTGAAATTGACTGGAATAACATTTTAAACGAATTAAATAAAAGGAATATAAAATCAATTTTGATTGAGCTTCCTGAAGGTTTAAAGCAATTTATACCTGAAATAGATGCAAAATTATCGGGATACAGAACATACTATTCTGGAGAAAATATTTACGGTTCTTGTGATACAAATTATTCAATTAGTGTTGATGGTGTATTACATTTTGGCCATGCACCAATGAGAAATTTACAATATTTCAAAAATACAATTTTCGTGGAATTGAAAAGAAAAATAAATATAAATAAAAAATTAGTTGAAAATATTCTATCTTTGAATTGCAAAAGGATTGGAATTCTCGCCACCGTTCAGTACATTTCCATGATAGAAAATTTATCTAAGGAGCTTAAAAAATTTGGCATTGAAACAATTACATCTGAAGGAGATGATAGATTATATTATCCAAGCCAGGTTTTGGGATGTGACTTCAGCGCAGCGGAAAAAATAAAGGAAGATGTTGATTGTTTTATTGTCCTTGCTGATGGTACATTTCACGCAAGTGGCATATTCATGGCAACGGATAAGCCTACTTATTCAGCAGAACCTGTGAGTGGAAAGATAATCAGGATAGAGAATGATCAATTTTTAAGATCAAGATATTTGGCCATGGAAAAAGCAAGAGAGGCTAAAAATATAGGCATTTTGGTTTCAACTAAGTTAGGCCAATACAGAATTGCAATAGCAAATATGCTAAAAAATAAAATTATAGAAAGTGGAAGGAAGGCCTTTATTATAGTGTTGAACGAAATTTCTCCACAGAAATTAATTAATTTAAATATGGACGCATATGTTAATACAGCCTGCCCAAGAATTGCCTTGGACGATACATCCTTATATGAAAAGCCAATTTTAACACCCACTGAAATGGAAATGGTTCTTGGTATAATTCCATATGATAATTATGTTCTTGACAGGATAAATTTTGTAAATGATATTAGAAAAGATTTATAGTAAAAAACATTTATATTGAAAATATGAATATAGGTGTTCTTGTTTCAGGAAGAGGCACGAACTTACAATCAATAATAGATGCTTCTGAAAATGGAAGAATAAAATCGAAGGTAGTGGTGGTGATATCAAATAAAAAGGATGCTTATGCACTTGAAAGGGCAAGGATGCACAATATACCAGGTTATTTCATTTCATCCAAGAATAAGAGCCCTGAAGAATATGACGCTGAATTAATAAAAATTCTTGAAAATTATAATGTTGATTTTGTAGTTTTAGCAGGTTACTTAAAAATTCTTACAAATATGTTTATAGAAAAGTACTATGATAAAATAATAAATATTCATCCAGCCCTTCTGCCAAGTTTTGGTGGTAAAGGGTATTATGGTGAACATGTCCATGAAGCTGTTCTGAAAGCAGGATGCAAAGTTTCTGGATGCACAGTTCATTTTGTCAGGCCAGAAATTGATCATGGGCCCATCATTATACAGAAATGTGTTGAAGTTCTTGATAATGATAATGCTGAAACATTGGCTGAAAGGATTCTTCCGTATGAGCATGAATCTTTGATAGAAGCAATAAAAATAATTGAAGAAAAAAATTACATGATAGATGGAATGAGGGTAAAGATATTAAGGTGGAACAACTAGAACAGGTATGTTGCTCTTAACGATCAATGCCTGGCTTACGCTACCAAGGATTAATTTTTCGAGGCCCTTGAGTTTCCTTGTTCCTGTAACGATCATCTCAAATTTATTTTCTTTTACAAAATCCAAAATTACTTGATCAACATTTTTTCTTTCATCATACTTGTAAGCGAATTTAAAATTTCTGTTTTCGAATATGGCCTTGAACAGGTCCCTTAAATAGAATATGAAATTTTCAATCTTGTCAAATGTCCTTGTACCTTCATAGAGTTCAACTTTAAATGGTATTTCAGTATCTGTTAAAACATACAGGCCCGTTACCTCATCCCCTTCTTTGATAATTTTTTTAAGAAATTCTGCTGCGGCAACAGAACCGGAAGATCCATCAAAAGCTAGTAAAATTTTCATGTTTCAATAAATTAAATCCTGTTTTATTAAATTTTCTGAAATTCTTTTTAAAGAACATTCCAGTAGAATTTCACAAAAGTTAAATAATAAAAATATATGAGGTAAAAGGTAATAAGATTTAAAGGTGCATCAAATATGAAAATGCCAAATAAGGTAAAAAGATATTGCCCTTACTGTAAAAGGCATACTATTCATGAAGTTGAAAGAGTGAAGAAAAGGAAGGCAAGCGAATTGAGATGGGGTCAGAGAAGATTCAGAAGGGTAACTTCCGGATATGGTGGCTTCCCAAGGCCTAAATTTGAGGGCAGGGAAAAACCAACAAAGAGAATAAACATTAGGTACAGGTGTACAGTTTGTCATAAGGCGCATACTGTGCCAACATGGAGAGCAAAGAAATTTGAGTTGATAGAGGTTGAGTAATATGGAAGGAAAGAAATTATACAAACCAACAAAAATAGATAAAAAGTTTGTAAAAATTAAATGCCCTGACTGCGGCAATGAAGAGATCACATATGTTAGGGGAAGCACGGAGGTAAGATGCAGCGTATGCGGTTCGACCCTTGCAATACCTACTGGGGGTAAAATTTTAATCAAGGGTGAAATAACGGGGACTTTTGAATGAAAAAGGAGTATCCAGATGTTGGTGATTTCGTAATTGGTACCGTTGAAACGGTTAAGGATTACGGTGCTTTCGTTAATCTTGATGAATATCCAAACAAGAAAGGTTTCATACACGTTAGCGAAATAGCATCTGGATGGATAAAATACATTAGGGATTATGTTAGGGAGGGGCAGAAGGTAGTATGTCAGGTAATAGATATAAATAAGGAAAAGGGGCACATAGATCTTTCACTCAAAAGGGTAAATGAGCATCAGAGAAGGGAAAAAGTACAGGAATGGAAAAATGAACAGAGGGCAAAAAAGCTTTTTGATATTGTTAAGGAAAGGAGTAAGCTCAGTATTAATTTTGATGAAATAGCTGAAAATTTAGAATCAAAATATGGAACATTGTTTTCAGCTTTTGAGAACGCAGCCATGGATGAGGATGAATTTGAAAAAGAAAATAAAGGCCCATGGGTAAAAATTTTCATAGATGTGGCTAAGGAAAATATTGAGCCACCGCGCGTTAAGATATCTGGTTTTGTAGAACTAACATCAAATGACAGGAATGGCATAGAAACTATTAAGAAAGCTTTACTTACAATTCACAAGCCCGAAGATGGCGTATCAGTCCAATATACTGGTGCTCCAAGGTACAGAATTGTGGTAGAATCTACCGATTACAAGACAGCAGAGGAAAAATTAAAGGAGGCTGCTGATACTGCTGTTGAATACATAAAAAAGCATGGTGGAAATGGAGAATTTTTCAGGAAGGTAGAATAAGTTGAGAACAAAAATAAAAAAGTGCAACTATTGCAAAATTTATACTTTAAAGGATTACTGCCCAAAGTGTGGAAGACCAACAGGAACAATTTCACCGCCACATTTTTCACCAGAAGATAAATATGGTAAATATAGAAGGGAACTAAAAAAGATGGAGGCTGAAAAGAATGGATAATGTTCTTATTAAATTGTATAAAAAACCTAAATTAAAGAATCCAATCCTGATAGAAGGTTTACCAGGAGTAGGCAATGTTGGCAAGGTAGCGGCTGAATATTTACTTTCAAAGCTTAAGGCAATGAAGTTAGCAGACATATATTCAAAATACTTCCCACCTCAGGTCCTTATTAATGATGACGGCACTCTTTATCTTGTAAAGAATGAGCTTTATTATGTTAAAACCAAAGGCCAGAATGATTTAATATTTTTGGTGGGCGATTATCAGGGAATGTCAAATGAAGGGCAGTTTGAACTTTCATATACGGTTCTAGAGATTGCAAAAATGTTTAATGTGAAGCTCATATACACATTAGGAGGTTTTGGCACAGGCCAGTTATCAGATAAGCCTAGGGTATTTGGAGCAGCTACAAATTCAAAGATCGTTGACGATCTTAAAAAGTTTGATGTAATATTTTCTGCCGGTGAGCCAAGTAATGGTATTGTGGGTGCAGCAGGTCTTCTCCTTGGCATTGGCATGAATTTCTTTAATATGGAAGGTGCATGTTTAATGGGTGAAACATCAGGATATTTCACAGATCCAAAGGGTGCCATGGCAGTTCTTAAGGTCCTGGTGAGTATATTGAAATTGGATATTGATTTTTCAGAACTTGAATCAAAGATCCAGGCACTGAATGAGCTTACTCAGAAAATGCAGGAGCAGGTAGAGCAAAAAATTAAAAAGGATGATCTTGGTTATATTGGTTAATATGATAGGCATTATTGGCATTGGACAGATGGGTAAGCCATTTGCAAAGAATATTTCAAAATGTGGTTATCCTCTCATAGTATGGAACAGGACAATAGAAAAGGCAAAGTCAGTTTTAGGCCCGGGCATAGATTTGGCAGATTCACCTGCAGATCTTGCAAAAAAGGCGGACATAATCATATTAATGCTTTCAAATAATGAGGCAGTTGAGCATGTCATATTTAGTGACAATGGCATTTATCCAGAATTGAACAGTGGTAAGATAGTAATTGATATGAGTACTCTGTCGCCAACTTTTTCCATTGATGTTTCAAAAAGAATTTCAAAAAAAGGTGCATTCTACCTTGATGCTCCAGTTATAGGATCTGTTCCTCAGGCAGAAAGGGCAGAACTTACAATTCTCGTGGGGGGTAACTATGAAAAATTCAACAGTGTTTTATACATATTCAAATGCTTAGGAAAGAACATATTTTATCTAGGGCCAAACGGATCAGGCCTTTCAATGAAAATGGTTAATAATGTTGTAATGGGCGGAAACCTTGAAATACTTTCTGAAGCATTGTCTTTAGGAGAATCACTGGGCCTTGATAGAAAAACGATGCTTGATATAATATCATTGGGTAGTGCAAATTCAAGGATTCTTGAACTAAAAAGAGAAAATTTAATCAATAATGAATATGAACCTGCTTTCAAGCTTCAGCATGAAGAAAAGGATCTTTACTATGCACTTGACATGGCAAGGGTTTCAAAAACTGTTATGCCTGCCACAGCTGTTATCCATGAAATTTATAAATATGGATTATCAAAAAATAAAGGTGACAGGGATATTTCATTCATTTTTAAAATTTTAAAAGAATTGTCAGGAAAGGATTAGGCGCGGGGAGAGGGATTCGAACCCTCGCATCCTTTCGGATAACGGCTTAGCAGGCCGTCGCCATACCGCTAGGCTATCCCCGCTTTTCTTATAACAAAAATGTAATATTGTATAAATTATTTTTCTTTTGATGCTTTATATATTGACTACAACAGGCAAATGCAATTTAAATTGCAAATATTGCGGTGGTTCGTTTCCTGAAAATTTAGTTCCTTACAGAATAAAATACAATATGGATTTATTAATTGGGATGATCAATAGCGATAAGAATGCAACAGTTGTATATTATGGCGGTGAGCCATTAATGAATAAAAAATTCATCGAGGAAATGAACTCAAAATTAAATGTGAAAAGAATTGGCATTCAAACAAATGCAACACTGGTAAAAAATTTAGATGAAAAGTTCTGGAATCCTTTCAATTTTGCATTGCTATCATTAGATGGTGATGAAAATATTACAGATAAAAACAGAGGAAATGGCGTTTATAAAAAAGTTATTGAATCAGCAATGTATCTAAAAAATTTTAATAAAGAGTTAATTGCAAGGATGGCAATTACGAAAGATTCAGACATTTATAGAGATGTAATGCATATAATAAATTTAAATCTCTTTGATAAAGTGCATTGGCAGCTTGATGTGATATGGGATGAGAGATGGGATGTTTTAAAATTTGCGGAGGAGAATTATTTACCCGGTATAGAAAAATTGATGGATTTTTTTGTAAATAATGCAAGAAATGGCAAAATAATAAAAATTGTACCTTTCCTGGGTATTTTATCAGCCTATTATTTTAAGAAATTCGACTATTACCCTTGCGGTGCAGGAAAAAGTTCAATTACAATAAATTCTGATGGTAGAATATTAGCCTGCCCTATTGCAGTGAGTGAGGAATGGAACGTTTTAGGAGAAATAGGTAAGAATTACAAACTCATTGGACCACCGGAGGATTGCTTATATTGCCCATATTTTGGATACTGTGGAGGTAGGTGCCTTTTCTCATACAAGGAAAGATACTGGGGTCAAAATGGTTTCAAAGATGTTTGTTATATTACTAAAAAGACAATAGACATAGTTTTATCAAGGTCAGAAGAATTGAATGATCTAATTAATAAAAAAATACTGAATAAAAATGATTTATATTATGATCCTACTGAAGATTCAACTGAAATAATTCCATGAAATGCAATATTTAAATAATAGCTTTTCATTAAATAAATTGGTTTATGGATGAACAGGAACTTAAAAATAAAATACTTAACGCGTACAGGATAGAAAAATATGCTGAATTAGTATTATTATTGCTTTTTCTTGAGGAAGATAAGGAGCCATTCAGGCCCATAGCAGCAAAGCTCGTTCTTGAATCGGATGTACATAAGGATGTGATGGAAAATATTCTTAAAAAATTTAATTTGAAAGAGAATGGAAATAGCCAAATAAAAAAAACTAAGGAAGATATAGATAGAATTGATTACCGCACTCTTTTCAAAATGCTGGTTGATAATGAAATAATAGCTATGGAAAATTATTTAGAATTATACATTTTCTCAGATTTGGATATAATTAAGAATTATTATGATAATCCTGATGAATATTATTCTTCATTAAAAGAACTTGCAAAGGAAGAATTAACACATGCTGGAAAGATTATGGATTTTATTTTTAGGAACAAATTCGGCTCTAATTCCTACCTTTTCTAAAGTAGGATACAGAGCCGATAACTTTAAATCTCTTAATTCTATATGATAACCATAATAAAACAAGAACATTGGCAATCAGCTATTGGATATGTATATAATAATTACCATATTATTTATTCTACCAAATACAGAAGGGAAGTTTTAACAGGGGAAATTGCAGAAGCAAT